>NZ_JAMPKD010000015.1:0-161733 GCF_039961915.1 Trichocoleus sp. DQ-A2 | reverse complement strand
CTAGCGTTGTGGAACCACACCGACTCCATCCCGAACTCGGAGGTGAAACGCAACTGCGGCGAAGATACTCGGTGGGTGACTGCCTGGGAAAATAGCTCAGTGCCAGGTTGATTATCAAAAAGCTCTCTTGCCGAATAATGATGCAAGAGAGCTTTTTTGCTTTTTGTATTGGGGGATAAATACTTTTGCTTAATTTCTTGAATAACCTTTAACCTAGAATTGTTGAACGAGAGATTGAGCTGTGGATGCCATATTAGAGCGATCGCATGAATTAAAACAAGCTTTAATTGAGTTTGTCTTGGAGGCGGAAGGAGAGCTGGCGCAATCGTTAGAAGCTTATGCCGCTGCTCAGCCACACCGAGAGCGTCAGGATATTGCACAAAGAGACCTAATTATTGATACCTTCTTGACTGAAGGAAAAGTAGGGGATGGGGATAAAGACGTTTTGGATTTGTTTCTGGAGAGCCAGCCAGAATTGTCCGAAAACGATCGCAACTTAGTCGGTAGCTGGCGGTGTAGCTTCATTGGCTTGTTTGCTACGCTCCAAGTCTTATCAGATGGCTTTGAGTTGATGAACTGGCTGACTGCTAAGCGCTACATCGTCAAGCCAAACACGCTTCTAACATGGCAGGAGATGAGCCGGTTTAAAGAGGGAGAAATTTTACTCACTCGCATTGCACCTGTAACCGAGAGCGTCTGGATGTTTTCTGGTCCTTGTATCCCAATGGGGAGATTAGGAAAACCCAAGCTGGCAGTGGCAATCGGAAATTTTAAGGAAAATTACAACAAATCGCTTTATAGTGACGCTCCAGAACTTCTAGAACTGGCATGGCAATCAGTAGAACAATATCACCAGGATTTTCTGAGCTTTTTTGGTAGCGACGAAGTCGTAATGCCTGGGTACCAGATGAATAAGAGGATAGAAGAATTTCAGGAATTACTAACTAAGAAACGCTTAGCAGCGGCAGGCATTGATGAAAATAAATCGCTCTCGGAAATAGCCGCAGAAGCTGGGGTTACAGAAGAGGAAATGAAAGCAGCCGCAGAAGAATCAGGTGCCGATTCAAAAGCGATCGCTCAGATGTTTGACAGCAAAAACCCAACTAAGATGGTGACACCTAAAGTTGAGTTGCCTGCAAATCTCAAGAAAGCCGAACAGCTAACAGCCCTCACCCATCCTCGTTGGGGTCAAATATTTCTGCCTACATACAGCCGGTTCAAGGCAATGCTAGAAGCAGAAGACTGGCAGAACAACATTGAAAACACTGAGAAGCTGGTTCGTCAGTATCTAGAAGAATCGACGATTAATGCCTTCATTTGGCATCGCTTAGCCGAAACTTATCCAGCCCAAATGGAAAAGCTGTTGAAAACAGTGTTACAGCGTCCAGAATTGAAAATTGACCGCGATTTAGACGCTTTACTCCAAGAATATAACAAGGCGTTAGAGCCTGATTTACCGGAGATTGCCAGTGTGCCAGTGCATTTACATGATTTATTTCAGGAAGCGCTGGCAGAGGTTAATAAATCAAAATCTAAGGGCAAGAGTAAAAAGAAGATAGGAATAGGCTTTCAAAAGTAGCGATTGGGACTGAAGTGGTTACTGTAGCACTTCTCAGTTGGATGGAATGTATTGCGGTTCTAAGGTTTGGTAGGGGCTTTTTGATTGCCATGCCCCTACAGATGTATCGCAACCCAATCCAGAATTGCTATAACTCCAGTGCTATCGTCAGTGTCAGCAATTGGTAGAATCACTATTTGCAACTTCATCCCAGTCCCTCTTCATGCCAGCCGCAGTTGTCACGCTAGAAAATACTGAAAATCAGGATCGTTTAATCATTCAGAATCCCGCAGCAGGGCTATCCTTGCAGGGACGCATTCGGGTGCCAGGGGATAAATCTATCTCCCACCGGGCTTTGATGTTGGGAGCGATCGCCCAAGGAGAAACCACCATTCAGGGACTCCTCTTGGGAGAAGATCCCCGCAGCACTGCTAGCTGTTTTCGGGCGATGGGTGCCGAAATTTCGGAACTGAATACGGAAATGGTGCGAATTCAGGGCATCGGACTCGGCTGCCTACAAGAACCAACCTCAGTCTTGGACGCCGGTAACTCAGGTACTACCTTGCGACTGATGCTGGGGCTTCTCGCCTCTCATCCGGGACGTTTTTTTGCTGTGACGGGGGATAGCTCGCTGCGCTCGCGCCCAATGTCTCGCGTTGTTAAACCGTTACAAGAGATGGGCGCTCAAATTTGGGGACGTCAGAACGACTCTTTAGCGCCTCTAGCAATTCAAGGACAACAACTGCGACCGATTCACTATCACTCTCCGATTGCTTCAGCACAAGTCAAATCTTGTATCCTCCTAGCTGGATTGATGGTGGAAGGACAAACTACCGTTACCGAACCCGCCCTCTCCCGCGACCATAGCGAACGGATGCTCAAAGCTTTCGGGGCAGAACTCAGCATCGATCCAGAAACCAATAGCGTCACCATTACTGGCTCAGCCAAGCTGCAAGGGCAGCCGGTGGTAGTGCCCGGGGATATTAGCTCAGCTGCCTTTTGGCTGGTTGCTGGGGCGATTGTACCGGGTTCGGAGTTATGTGTTGAAAATGTTGGGATTAATCCCACTCGCACCGGCATTCTGGAAGCTCTGGAGAGGATGGGCGCTGACATTCAGATGGAAAATCAGCGGATTGTCGCGGGTGAGCCAGTAGCAGATTTGCGGGTACGTTCCAGTGCCCTTAAAGCATGTGAAATTGCTGGCGATCTAATTCCTTGCCTGATTGATGAGATTCCGATTTTGGCTGTAGCGGCAGTGTTTGCCCAAGGAACTACTGTAATTCGAGATGCAGCAGAGTTGCGGGTCAAAGAAAGCGATCGCATTGCCGTTATGGCATCTCAGCTCAACCGCATGGGTGCCAAGGTTACAGAAAGACCCGATGGGTTAGAAATTACGGGGGGCACTCCTCTCATCGGCACTGATGTTGATAGTCATACCGACCATCGAATTGCCATGAGTTTAGCAATTGCTGCCCTGAATGCAGAAGGCACTACCACAATTGGGCGTGCCGAAGCAGCCGCTATTTCTTACCCGGACTTCTTTCAATCCTTAATCGGGATTATCAAGTGATATTTAAGCTCAGATGCTTACAGCATTTGCGTTTTTACTCTAGTTATTAAAAAAAGCAAGGTGGGTAGTATCCACCTTGCTTTTTAAATGAGGAATCACACAGCGGTCGCCTTAGCTTTAGGCGATAATTGTTCGCGGTTATGAGGTTCCTCAAAATCAATTAACGGCCCTTTCGGAACAATTCTGGTGGGATTAACTTTTGGGTGGCTTTTATAGTAATGGCGTTTGATATGGTCGAGGTTGCAGGTTTCCTTTACCCCCGGCACCTGGTAGAGGTCTTTCAGGTAATTCCAGAGATTGGGGTAATCCACAATCCGGCGTAAATTGCACTTGAAGTGGACATAGTAAACGGCATCGAAGCGCAAGAGAGTGGTAAACATACACCAATCTGCCTCGGTGAGGCTTTCTCCACACAGATAGCGGTGCTCCGCTAACACTTTTTCCCAACGATCGAGAGCATCGAATAGTTCCGTCACCGCTTCATCGTAGGCGGCTTGGCTAGTCGCAAATCCTGCCCGATAAACGCCATTATTAATCGGTTGGTAAATTGCATCAATCGTCTTATCAACCACCTCCTGCAATTCTGTTGGATAAAAATTCATCTCAGACTTGGCGAAATCATCGAATTCTGTATCAAACATCCGAATGATCTCGCGGGATTCATTATTCACAATCGTGGCAGTTTCTTTATCCCAAAGAACTGGGACAGTCACCCGCCCATTGTAATTAGAATCCGCTTTAAGATAAACTTCCCACAAATAGCGAGTCTTATTTACCGTATCGGGGATAGAACCTGGTTCTTCTGAGAATTCCCAACTATTTTGATCAATTTCGGGTGCCACAACTGAGAGACTGATAACATCTTCTAATCCCTTCAATTGGCGCATAATTGCGGTTCGTTGCGCCCAAGGACAAGCCCAGGAAATATAGAGATGATAGCGACCCGGTTCAGCCTTAAAGCCACTAGAACCATCAGCTGTAATTTTGTTGCGGAAGGTTGTTGATGGACGAATAAATTTTCCTTGGGAGTCTTCTTGTTCTCGTTCGCTAACCCACTTTCCATCAATCAAAAGACCTAAACCCATAACGTTCTCCTTTGAGAGTATGAAGGGCAACCCCTGGAAGATTGCCCCACACTTATTGGCTCAGGTTCTCACCTAAAATTCATCGGTCTTAGGTGCAAAATAGGGCGAGTACCTTACTCAGCGCTGAGGATTTTTGGCACTTTGAAAAAGTCACCCTCTTGATCTGGGGCACCTGTGAGAATAGCTTCCCGGTTGGGAAAGGGTTGCAGTTCATCAGGGCGTGTCACATTGCTAACATCAATTGCCCTTGTTGTGGGTTGCACATCACTGACATCAAGTTCGCTTAATTGTTCAAAATACTCCAAAATACTGCCTAGTTGGGTCGTAAATTGGGCTTCTTCTTCGGGGGTCAGTTCTAGGCGAGCCAGATGGGCAACTTTGCGAACTTGTTCGCGGTCAATCATAACAGTGGTAATGGCTTATTGGTAATTGGTCATTTGATAGTAGATAGTAGGTAATTTTTTCTCTTTTGTTGATTACCTATTACCTGTTACCTAAAAGAAGATATCCATCGTAGATCGCCCAGTCGTTTTGAGCCAGTTTTGGGCTTCGATGTAGTTATTCGGAGCCATACTAATCGCTTGTTTCCAATATTCTCCGGCTTTGTCAAACAAAGCTTCAGCAGCTTCGGGATCTCCATCTTCCTTGAGCTTTTCACCCTGGAAGTGGTAAATGACGGCAATATTATTCAACGCTTGAGGCAGGCGGGGATTACAGTCAAGCGCTTGGTGGTAGTATTCCAAAGCCTGCTCGTGATCGCCATTGCTGGCGTATATCAGACCCATATTGTAGAGGATATAACTGCGGTCGTAAGTGTCTTCCTCTAGCGTTAAAGCTTCCCTGTAATTGTCTAGAGCTTCAGCGTATTCACCATCTGCCTGCGCTGACATACCATCGCGGTAGTAGATGAAAGCTTCTTTTGCTTTCTTGTTGGCAGGCAAGATTTTTAGGATGATATCCGCCATTACCGTGAAGCTCTTGTCAATGAAGTTATCGTTTTTTTGCGTTCTTGGCATATCCGGCTCTGTAATGCTGTGCTAATTAGGAAAGTGTAGAGTGGTCAGTTTATCGCTCAGTGATGCTCTTTAAGCTAATTTAACGCGCTCTGGGAGTCAACTGGATTGAGATTAACAAATGCGATCGCGCATTTGTTGTTCTTTCCTCAATCAACCGAGTTTCTCAGTATTTTTTCGCAGACGTATTATTTTATACAAAATAAATACTAGTTCTTGTGTATATTTAGAGAATGGAAATCTGTGCGCTTATATATACGGAATTAAAGCTTGGCGATCGCTCAGATGTAAGGCTAATGCACCCTTGACTATGGTTGGGGTTAATAATGCAAAGTGCCATCTGGGAGATTTGCACTATTGAGCTGGACGCCTTCGAGAAGCGCATTCTCAAAATCAGCATTTCGCAAATCTGCCCCCCGCAAGTCCGTTCCTCGGAGAATGGCATTGCTCAAGTCAGCACTAATCAGATTAGTTTCCCGCAAATCAGCCTTTGTGAGATCAGCGCCCGGTAACTTCGCCATCGTCAACTCAGAACCGGCAAGGTTAGCGCCTGTGAGATTGGCTTTAATCAGCGCGGCTAAATTCAAATTAACGCCGCTCAAGTTGGCACCGCTAAGGTCGCTATTAATCAAGCTGGCACCGCCTAGATTCGCCCCCCCTAAATTGGCACCCCTTAAATCGGCAGCACTGAGATTGGCACCGGCGAGATCAGCACGCCTCAAGTCAGCCGCCCTTAAGTCCGCATCTCTCAACTCAGCACCCCTCAAGTCACACTGAGGACATTGTTTAGTTTTTAGCAAATGTTGAACGTGTTCCAGATTGGCTGCTTTGAGTGGTGTGGTTAATCCCAAAAGTGAGAATAGGAGAGCGAACAGCCACGTTAGCGTTGCCAAGCGGCGCTTCGGTTTAGGGTGGCATACGCTAAGAGCGAATAGGTTAAGAGCGCTCGCGCAAGTTCTGGGTTTCATAATCTGCCTGCTGGAATTTGCCAAAATTTTATACTGGTGATAGTAGCCTCCGTCCTTGAGGAAAGCACATGGCTCCCAATCCCACCCTCATGCAAGCAGTTGAACACCTGGGCTACCGTGTCACGGTTGGCGATGTGGCAACCCAAGCTGGGTTAAATGTCAACATGGCTCAGGCTGGATTACTCGCTCTGGCATCCGACGCCGGTGGACACTTGCAGGTAGCAGAAACCGGCGAGATAGTCTACCTTTTCCCTAAGAATTTCCGGACAGTTCTCCGCAATAAGTTCTTGCGGTTGCGACTGAAGGAATGGTGGGAAAAAATTTGGAAAGTTTTGTTTTACCTGATCCGGATTTCCTTCGGGATTATCCTGATTGCTTCCATTGTCCTAATTTTTGTCGCGATCGCAGTTATTCTAATCGCCGTCAATAGCAGCCGCGACAGCGATGATTCCGGCGGCGGTCATCACGGTGGCGGCGGTATGGTTTTTATGCCCCGCTTCTGGTTTGGCCCTGACATCTGGTGGTTTTTCTATCCAGACTATAGCGATCGCTACGAACGGCGTCGTGTCTCATCCCCCGAAGGCAAGAGACAGATGAACTTCCTAGAAGCCGTCTTCTCCTTCCTGTTTGGCGATGGGAATCCCAATGCCGATTTAGAAGAACGCCGCTGGCAAGAAATTGCCACTGTCATTCGCAATAATCAGGGTGCGGTGACAGCCGAACAAATCGCCCCTTATCTCGATGACATGGGCAAAGGCTGGGGCAAAGAATACGAAGATTATATGCTGCCCGTCCTCACTCGTTTTAATGGGCAACCAGAAGTCAGCCCAGACGGGGAAATCGTCTATCACTTCCCTGAATTACAAACTACAGCGCAAGAGCGAAATTCGCAGCCAGTGGGTGCATATCTCCGAGAGCGTCCTTGGCGCTTTAGCCAAGCCGATAGCGGACAAATTATGCTCTCTGCGGGATTAGGTGCCGTGAATATTATCGGTGCTTTAGTTCTCAATTCTCTGTTACGGGGAGAGATAGGGGTTCAATTAGCGCAATCCGGCGGACTTATCGCCTTCGTGCAGTCAATTTACTGGATTTTGCTGAGTTACGGCATCGCCTTCCTGTCAATTCCCCTAATCCGCTATTTCTGGATTCAGTGGAGAAATCAGCGAATTGAAGCCCGAAATCAACAACGACAAGAACGAGCCATCTTGTTAAATCAAGCGAATTCCGCTTTGCAGAAGAAAATTGCTTATGCTCAACAATTTGCTGCGAAAACAGTCATCGGTCGCGAGGATTTAGCCTACACGACCGAAACCGAGCTTATAGAACAGGAGATCGAGCAAGCCGATAAGATTGATGCAGAATGGCAGCGTCGCCTCAACCAGAGCGGTTCATAAAGATTCCTTGGGGCGTTTAAAAATCAAGAAACCATAACCATAACCCGGATGGGAATTCACGCCGGTTAATTCCCAGCCTTCCTGTCCGAGTTGATTGGATAATTCATGGAGAGGTGGGATGTCTTGTTTATCTCGAAAGTCTTTTTCGTTGACACTTTTGGGTCGGAGATCGCCTGCAAAGTAGTCAAACCGAACAAAGAGATACTCCCACTTTTTCACAGCAATCCTTCTGGCGTTTGATTAAGTCAGCTGAAAAGCAAGGAGCGATCGCTCCGGGATGAGCGAAGCGATGTCACTTGGTGGCTACCGCTTCGCTCATCCCTACTTTGGGGCGGTAACAGTTGCCCCGTTTCTACTGCACTTTCATGCTAGCGATCGCGGTGCGCTGGTAATAATGCCCCAAAATTTGCTGGTAGTTTGTCCCCTGCTGAGCTAAATTGTAAGCCCCCCACTGGCTTAAACCAAGACCGTGACCGAAACCACGACCGTTGAGCTGAAAACCCGTTCCTGTGGAGCTAACCGTGAACAACGTACTCCTAAGCTTCAGTGCTTGACGCAGCTGACTTCCAGTCATCCGCCGCGTGCTACCACTTCCAACGACTTTCATCGTCATAATCCGTCCGCTAGGAGTGGTGCGTTCCGGTATCAAAGATTTAACATTGCTTACACCCAGAAGCCGACTAAGTTCGTTGCGGGAGAAGCTTTTCTGCCACTGGTAGCCTGGTGTCCCTTGGTCGTAGTCTGGAACGCCGCGCAGGTAAGCCAGGGGTTCCGACCAAACATTTTCCACATTTTCCGTGTGTCCTCCAGAAGCGGAGTGGAAGACAGCAAGAATAATTTGACCGTTGTAGGTTAAAACTTGCCCAGCCGTGGCATTCACAGCCATTTGCGTTGACTCGGCTTCGGTTTCCAGACCTTTGTAAACTTGCCAAGTCTGGGTATCGCCGACATCAAAAACGCTATTGCCAGCAGTTTGACGCTTATACAGGGCGTAGGAACGAGCGGCGACAGCTTGCGCCTTCAAGGCTTCCAGAGGCCAATTAGCACTCATTTCCGAGCCTAAGACGCTGTAAAGATATTGTTCTAAATCAACTTGGTTGACGGCGGTGAGTCCTTTGCCGGTGCGAACCAATCGAGTGCGTCCCCGATACCAGCGATCGCCGATCCAAACATAACCGCCAGCCGTCGGTTCCACTATCAGTTGCGTGCTTTGCTCTCCGCCCAGCGCCACGCCACCGCCTGTAGGACGGGCTTCCATGCCATCCATTGCCGCCATTTGCCCTACTACTCGACCGGCACTATCGCGGATTACGGCTTTGGTGGAACTGCCCACGGTAATCTTGCTGACGCCTTCTTGAATCGCTACGCGCAGTTCCATCGCTTTAGCGGGCGCAACCAGCATGAGCCACAACAAAAAAGTCAGCCACCATTTAGAAGGATGTAGCCGCCCGGAGGACGCCTTCCCGAAGCCTAAGATGAAGCAAGAAGTCTGAAGCATGAAGGATTTCTGTTTGCCTAGGAGCTGTTTAGTTACCATCTATTAAAATTTCCTCACACGATGCCAAATAGAGTGCTAGGGATAGTCATTATTAAATTCCACTTAAATTGAGCATGAGAGCAAGAATCCCGTCCTTGAACTTCTCTTAGGAAGGTGGATTTATTAAGTCCCAATTCAAAAGCGTATGGGTATGGCACAGAAAAAGCCCTTACATGAAGATGAATGAGTGTCAGTTATTTAATCCACGTTCCTTAGTTCAAGACCCTTGAGAGCTGATCCGCTTATAAATTGGCACAACCCACTGACTTTTCTTATCGTGGATATATTTACCATGTTTGCTGCCGGAGTGCTACTCATAAACCTTGTGAACTTTTATCCTGAGTCTTCAGAGGAACTGCGTGTTCCCCAGATGCTGTGTCAGGATAGTTACGGAAGGCAATTCCTAGACTTTGTGACCGTTTTCTTGCCAAAATGCAAATTACTTTTTTAGGGACAAGCTCCGGTGTACCGACGCGATCGCGCAATGTGTCCAGCGTGGCTTTACGGCTACCTCAACGAGGAGAACTCTGGCTGTTTGACTGTGGTGAAGGTACCCAACACCAGCTATTACGGAGTGACCTGAAAATCGGTCAACTGAACCGTATTTTTATCACCCATATGCACGGAGACCATATATTTGGCTTAATGGGTCTTTTAGCAACCTGTGGTTTGGCTGGCAATGTTCAACGCATTGACCTCTACGGTCCCCCCGGTCTCAATGAATACCTGCGTGCTTGCAGACAATACTCTTCAACCCATTTTTCCTACCCGGTTCAGGTTCACATCGTACAGCCTGGAGTGGTGTATGAAGATGAAGAATTTATCGTCACCTGTGGTCCCCTGAAGCATCGCGTCACTGCTTTTGGCTACCGAGTCACTGAAAAAGACCGTCCGGGGCGCTTTGATGTAGAAAAAGCCGCAGCCCTCTCAATTCCTCCGGGTCGGGTCTATGGACAACTCAAACGTGGCGAAACTGTGACGCTGCTAGATGGGCGGCAAATTCATGGGGCAGATCTGTGTGGACCGACAGAAATCGGTCGCAAAATTGTTTACTGTACCGACACAGTTTATTGCGACGAGGCGGTAGAACTTTCGCAGGATGCGGATGTGTTAATTCACGAAGCAACCTTTGCCCACCAAGACGCCCAGCTAGCTTTTGATCGCTTGCACTCCACTTCAACGATGGCGGCTCAAGTTGCTCATACTGCTGGTGTTAAGCACTTGATCATGACTCATTTCAGTCCCCGCTATGCCCCCGGTAATGCCATTGTGCTGGATGACCTGCTTACGGAAGCGCGTGCCATTTTTCCGAGTACGGAATTGGCTTATGATTTTCTAAATTATGAGGTGCCTCGGCGGCGGGAAGAGGAATTAAAAATTAAAAATTAAAAATTCTCTTTTTTAATTTTTAATTGTGCATTGTTACTGTTTACAGACCGCTGGCGTTCCGCAGCCGGTCGCGTATTTCAACGAGACGGTTTTGACTGCTGACGGGCGATCGCGGTAGCGGAACTTCCGTGTTGGGCCAGCCGCTGAGATCGTTACAGGGACACGCTAAAGGCGGCATTCCTACAGTCCGGACGGGGACGGGCATGGTGCAACGAGAACAGGGTGACACATCCCATGCTGGTGTCAGCAACTGGGCAATTGGTTCTGCGGTGCCCTCTAAGTAGCAGTCCCCCGAGTCTGGGGAGAGGATTTGCTGCCAGCAGTTTTCAAATTCTTGCGAGTAGCGATCGCCCCGAATCACGGGTTGCGGCAGCAGCGCTTCTTGACCATTCCGAATCAAAACTTTTTTGCCTAACTGAAACCAATAAGCAAGATACTGTTTGACTTGGTGTTGAGATGCCATAGCAAAAGAGTGAATGGTAATAGGTATAGGGTAATGAACAACTCGCTTTTTCTCAATTAGCAATGAGTCATTCGCAATTGCCAGTTTGGCTTTAAGTCTTTCTATGCTAGCGCCTATGATAATTTTGGTAACGGCGTTCCCAGGTGGCTCAGGTTGAGAACGTGACCGGCAGTAACTAAGTAGACTGGGTTAGCGATCGCGCCCACTCGACGCACCAGCCTTCCCAAGCGATCGCGGAACATTCGACCGAGGGGATAGGCGGGAACAACGCCCCACCCCGTTTCCTCTGCCACCAAAATCGCATCACTGACGCTACTTTCCAAACTTTCCAGCAACTCCTGGCACGTCCTTTCCCAAGATTCATCGTCTTGGTCTAAAAAATTCGCCACCCAAGTTCCCAAAGAATCAACGAGGAGACAACTAGAATTCTGAGATGCCCGAATCGTTGCCGCCAGTGTTAGCGGCACTTGCAGCGTTGTCCATTCCCTAGGGCGTCGTTGTTGATGTTGTTCAATTCGAGCCAGCCATTCTAGATCGTTGGGGTCAACGTGAGCCGTTGCCACATAGATAACCGGCTTACCCGAACGCATTGCCAGAGTCTCCGCCCACTCACTTTTCCCGGAACGGGCTGGACCAGTCACTAAGATTAAATGCTTAACAGAAGTCATTCAGATGCGATCGCAAAGAACTTTTTTACCCGTTTCCGGCGAGTTGTGCATTAAAGTTAAATTCAACAGTGGCAGGATTTGTATCTTACCCACCTGTACAGTGTCCGGGTTATTCTAGCGGTCAGGCTTCCCATAAATTTTCATTTTGTGCATTGAGACCGTTAATCCTACCAGACAAATAAACAAATAAAATAGAAACACAAAGCATAGAAACACAAAGCAAGTAAAAATACCAGGAAAAGCACCAATCCCAACCTTTTAGAGATTCTAGCGGCAGTTAGTTAACAGGTTTGATTTGCAGGAGTGGCGTCAGATAACTATGAAACCAGAATTAAAACGGATTGAGACAACACTGGATCGATTGGCTGATCAAAGTCCTGTCATAGAAAATTCGTCCCCTTGGGAAGATCAGCCCGATCCGAAGGGGTGGGGTTCAGAGGCATCATCAGATGCCAATCGCTCAATTTCAATGACCGTACAGGCTTTCTCTGACCAAAAGCAATCTGGCAAGACACCCGTCCTGCCAAAATTAAAAGCTCCCAGTTTCACCAACCATCGGAACGCTGCAAATCCTGCCTTGGCGATGACCCTGTTGCAAGAAATTGAAGCGATTGTTGGAGGTTGGCAGAAGGAACTTCATCAAACCTTGCGCCAAATTCAAGATATTTATCTAGAAGGGCCAATTGTTGATGGTTGGTTAGAGTCTCATTCCCGCGAACCAGAGGTTGGCGTTGAGGCGCTGCGTCAGGTGGTAGACAAGGGTCATGCCAAGTCCGTACACCAGCTGATGGACTATGTAGAAGAACTGTGCAATCAACCCGATGAAAAGGTGACTTGTGAATCTCCACGGGCTGGATACCGCCTGGTAGGAATGGATGAGAATGGTCAATTTTGGTCGCGTCCCTGTCCACCCGAACAGATTCCGAGTGTGAGTGTCGCGATCGCTCGTTATCAAAAGCTGCGCTTGCTGCTGAATCGCAAAGAGGATCTGGAAACCCGCCTCAGCCAACTGGCGGAAACACTCGTTGTTCTACATAGTCATCTAAGTGAGAATTAAAAATACAAAATTAAAAATTAAAAAGTTCAGAAATTCCTGATTTTTAATTTTTAATTTTGCTTTTTTAATTGAGCTAGCCCTAACCCCAAATTTATGACAGAGCCTAAAATTTCTGCGATTATATGTACTCACAATCGAGAGCAGTATTTAGGTGCTGCCATTGATAGTTTGCTGAATCAGGATTTTCCGGATTTTGAAGTCGTGGTAGTGGATAATGCCTCCAGCGATCGCACATCCGAGATAATCAAAGCACGACCGGGGGTAAAATACGTCTACGAAGGCGTTATGGGTCTATCTGTCGCCCGCAACACGGGTGCCAAGGAAGCCAAAAGTGAAATTCTCGCCTATTTAGATGATGATGCCGTTGCTAGCCCGTCTTGGCTGTCGGCACTCTATGATGCTTATCAAAGCAATGAAAAACTAGCGATCGCGGGTGGCAAAGTCACCTTAATCTGGCCCGATGGCATCACGCCTCCTCTGTGGCTTTCCCCTGGACTATCTGGGTGCTTGGGAGCATACGATTTAGGAGATTCCATCGTCTATATCAAACAACCTGGTATGACCCCCAGAGGCTTGAATTACTCGCTCAGACGTACGTTTTTAGAGCAAATTGACGGGTTCGATGTTAATCTGGGTCGAGTCGGAAAAAATTTGTTATCAAATGAAGAATTACACATGACAGAACGGGCACTCAAATTAGGTTGGCAAGTTGCCTATCTGCCTGACGCCTTAGTTGCCCACAATGTCTCTCCCGAACGCCTTGAACAAGCTTGGTTTTTAAGCCGAGGCTGGTGGCAGGGCATCAGTGAATGTTACCGCGAACAAATCGCTGGTAAGGCAGGACCGCGCCAGCTATTGTTAGGAGGCGAACGACTCGTGCGAGGTCTCTACAAATCTGTTAAATATTTTGGCGATGCCGCCCAACGGTTCGACAATCTCGTGTATGCCTACGGTCAGGTGGGTTATTTGAGTGCAGCGATTCAAGGGATGTTATCTGCTCCTTTCAAAGTGCAAAATCCAGAGCCGGAATTAAAAATTGAAAAAGAAAATTCTTAATTTTTAATTCTTAATTGCTAATTTCTAATTGTTCTTTCATCCTTCACGGTCATGACCTCCACACCCTCCAAACTTCCTGTTTCGGTTCTGATTCCCGCTAAAAATGAACAAGCAAATCTGGCGGCTTGCCTGGAGAGTGTAGCCAGGGCGGATGAAGTGTTTGTTGTAGATTCCCAAAGTAGCGATCGCTCGATTGAAATTTCCGAAAGTTACGGCGCAAAAGTTGTTCAATTTCACTTCAACGGTCGCTGGCCTAAAAAGAAAAACTGGGCTTTAGACAATCTGCCGTTTAATAACGAATGGGTGCTAATTGTTGATTGTGATGAGCGCATTACCCCCGAACTCTGGGATGAAATTGCAACTGCCATTCAGAATCCAGAATACGAAGGCTACTACCTGAACCGTAAAGTATTTTTCCTCGGCAAATGGATTCAACATGGCGGTAGGTATCCCGACTGGAACCTGCGTTTGTTTAAGCACAAAACAGGTCGCTACGAAAACTTGGGGACAGAAGAAATCCGCAACACAGGCGACAACGAAGTTCACGAACACGTCATTTTGCAAGGCAAAGCAGGCTATCTGAAAAACGATATGCTGCACATTGACTTTCGGGACGTATTCCACTGGTTGGAACGGCATAACCGCTACTCGAACTGGGAAGCCCGCGTTTATTTAAATATCCTGACTGGCAAAGACGAAAGCGGCACGATTGGCGCTAATTTGTTTGGGGATGCGGTACAGCGCAAGCGGTATCTCAAAAAAACTTGGGTGCGCCTTCCATTCAAACCGTTGATTCGGTTTATTTTGATTTACATTATTCAGCGAGGCTTTTTGGATGGGAAAGCTGGATACATCTATGCACGGTTGATGAGTCAATACGAGTATCAAATTGGCGTCAAACTTTATGAATTAATGGAGTTTGGCGGTCAGTTGAACGTAGCAGCTTCCTCCTCCGTGCCTCCCCAGCCCGTACCCCAGCCAGATTCATTAAAAGGAAGCGTGTAGGGTGTTGGAACCAGGCGAACAACCGCCAGCGATCGCGTCGGAATCTCTTGTTGATTTACGCCGTTACGACCAATCCTGGTTTGACAGAGGACGACCGGGTTGGTTTGTCTTGCTGTGGTGGTTGGTACAAGCGATCGCCTTTCCCTTAACTCCCCATCCCTCTAGCGGTATCCGCTGCTGGCTTTTGCGTCTGTTTGGGGCAAAAATCGGCAGCGGCTTAGTCATCCGACCAACCGCCCGCTTTACTTATCCCTGGAAAATCGAAATCGGAGATTATAGCTGGATTGGGGATGATGTCGTTTTATACAGCCTTGACCGCATTCAGATCGGTCAGCACTGCGTCATTTCCCAAAAAAGCTACCTCTGTACCGGCAGTCATGACATCCAAGACCCAGCTTTCAAGCTAATGACAGCCAGTATCACGATTGGCAACGGCGTCTGGATTGCCACAGATTGCTTTATTGCGCCTGGGGTTGAAATCGGAGCGAATTCTGTGATTGGGGCACGTAGCAGCGTTTTCGGTAACATTCCACCCCAGCAGGTCTGCTGGGGCAGTCCTTGCCGTCCCCACTACCCTAGAGAAATTAAAAATTAGAAATTAAAAGTGGTGGAAAGAATCCCTTTTCTTTAATCTTTAAGTTTGCATTTTTAATTATTCATTCATTCATATTCCGATAAGTAGCAACGGCTGACGGAGAGATTCGGTTTAAGTAGCGGAAAATCCAATACTTAAATATCGTGTCCAAAATGACGGGAAATGTAGCAATAAATAGAAAGTTAAAATCTCTGTTTTCTGGTAAGCCTAAATGCCTTGCCGTTCCTTCCAGAATGACTTCCCAGCCGTGAGGAGAGTGAAATCCTACAAAGATGTCAGTGAACAAGATAATAATAAAAGCTTTAGCACTGTCACTGAGACCATAAACTACGTCATCTATAAAAGCTTTGAAAACTGCAATTTCTTTTTGGCTATTAAGTAGTAATAGGTAAAGAGATCCCGCTGCAATTAGGTCGGCAAAAACATTTTTGATAGCGTTGGCACTTCGGTGACTATATTCCTCCCCAATTTTTAATGCCTTCTCTTTAACTTCTTCTTCCATTTCCTCCTTAGATAATTGAGGAGCTATACCCATTAAGTTTTTGAATTTTAGTAATTCTTCAAATCTTTGCAATTCCTGAAAAGCCTCTTCTTCTAGATCGACATTCAGGAAAATTTCAGTTTTGTTTGGCTCCCGGAAGCGATCGACAAGAGGGCCGACGAAGAAAGTTTTACTTACTTGTTGAGTTAATAGAGGAACTAAAATTAAAACTAAAATAAACCGAATAGAAACAATGGTTTTCGTTTGAGAAGTACGAAAACTTTGAACAACTTCTTCTTCTGAATTCGGGTCAAAGTTTCTCTTGAGTCGATCTAGCGTACTCAAGATTGAGCGAGGCACAAAACTGGTTGTGTCAGTCATTGTTTCTGCCTCATCAGCCACTCGGTCGTCTGTAGAAAACAAAGTTGGCTGATTGACTAGATTCTTCGCTTCAATCCGGTCAACCTTCCTCAAATTTACTTCTACAGATTTAGATTTAGGAACAGGGACTAAGGCTGATGAGGAACGATTTTTTTCAGGCTTGTATTTAGATAAAACATCATCAATAAATTTAAGCTTTTCTAAAGTTATGGATTGTTTATCTTGAGGTTCAAAATCTTCTGTTCTAAAATTTGCCGCTCCAGTCGTCCTTGTTTTTCTTGTTACATCTGGATTAGAACGAGTCACTACTGAAGTGCTGGCCTGAAACTCTGCTAGCCCAAATTTAGCCGTTTTTAAATATTTTTTAAGTTTCGTTTCAAAAAAAGACATGGCATTTTCACGGTATTTTTGACCATCGGGGGAGATTTTTTTACCGTCAAAATGTTCATCTTCCAAAGCCTTAATCATTAAGGCTGCCTTATATGCGCGATCCAAGGCTCTCTCAGGAGTTTCTGAGAACCACTGGTTGGCAGTTCCTAAGTAAGATTGGAGCTGTGACAAGAAAGATAGTTTCATAATAGAAACCGAACGATTACACAAGTATCACTCAGCGTTTAGCAATGTTAACGCAATCGCAGACCATCTGGATCGTCGGGCCGACTCGCAGTGGAAAGACAACTCGCCTTGTAAACCTGTTTTGCCAGTGGGTTGAACGGGGATCTCAACCGCGAGGTTCGCGTCGGAAGGCGGGAAGGCGGGAGCAGGCACCGACAATTTTAGTCTTTGCTGCTAATGATGATAATCGGAGCGAATTAGCTGACCGCTTGGCTACAGCAACACAGGGGCGGTATCCGATTCAATCTAAAACGCCTTTGGGTTTCTTTCAGGACGAGGCGATCTTATTTTGGCCTTTATTGATTCAGCGGTTGAATCTTAGGGCACAATTTCCAGTTAGACTGCGCCCAGAAACTGAGCAGGAGTTAGCCACCCGGTTGTGGCGTCCGGAGTTGGATAATGGTAGCCTTCAGTTTTTGGGGGTGAGCGAGTCTCGTTCGGTGCGTCGCATTCTGGACTTGTTGCAGCTGTGCGCGATCGCAGGACGACCCCTTGAAGAAATTCCCAGTCTTCTCGAACAAGGTTTTGCAGATCAACAAGGGTTTGCCAGGGACGACGATCCGGTGGTGGAGCGCCCGGACTGGGAGAAAATCGGAAAATTGCTGATTGATTGGCGGCAATGGTGTTTAGACCGGGGATTGCTGACCTATGGGATTATTTGCGAACTTTATTGGCGTTATCTACTGCCAGACGAAGCTTATCAGCAGCACTTGATTCGCCGGTATCAGGGAGTACTGGCGGATAATGTGGATGATTATCCAGCGATCGCCTGCGATCTATTCAACTTCCTTTTAGATAAAGGAGCAGCCGGAGCCTTTACCTATAATCCGGATGGGGCAGTGCGACTCGGTTTGAACGCCGATCCAAATTATCTAGCCAGTCTGGAGTGGCGCTGTCAGGTAGAAACTTTGAGCCAGGAACCGAGCAGTATGGCGGCACTTTACGGAAAGCCGGTGGTGGAAGCGGTGAGCGATCCCATGTTTCTGTTGACCTTACCAGAGTCGGTACAGTTGATTCAAACCACATCCCGCGCTCAGTTGTTGCGAGAAACCGCTTTAGCGATCGCAGAGGCGATACACAGCGGACAGGTGCAGCCTCAGGACGTGGCAGTGATTGCCCCTGGTTTGGATGCGATCGCTCGCTATACCTTAATCGAAATCCTCAGCAGCCAGGATATCCCCGTCCAAACCTTGAGCGAACAGCGTCCCCTGAATGCTTCCCCGACGATCCGGGCGCTGCTGACGCTGCAGGCGCTCGTTTATCCAGGCTTGGGGCGGCTGGTAGACCGGGATGCCGTGGCGGAAATGCTGGTGGTACTGAGTCAAGAGTCCGGATTCAGGAGTCCGGAGTCAGGAGGTAGCACCCATTCATCCCCGATCGTTCATCCTTCATCCTTCAAGATTGACCCAGTCAGGGCGGGTTTATTAGCCGATTACTGCTATTCCCCCGATCCAGAGCAACCCAGGTTGCTGCCGGTGACGTATTTCCCCCGCTGGGATCGGCTAGGGCACTCAGCCTGTGCTGCTTATGAAGAGATTTTGCAGTGGCTAGAGGTACAACGAGGTCAGCTGGAACAGCGTCTGATTCCCAACTGCGTCGCCCTGCTTGACCGGGCAATTCAGCAGTTTTTGTGGAAAGGCAGCAATCTCCCCTACGACCAGCTAGCCGCCTTACGCGAACTGATGGAAACCGCCCAACACTACTGGGAAGTCGATGGACGGCTGCGGCAGAGCGATCGCATTGAAACCCCAGATTACACCACGATCGATCGGTTTATCTGCTTGTTGCGTCGCGGTACTGTCACCGCGAACCCTTACCCTGTGCGCCCCCTCGGTCTTGACCGTCACGCCGTGACTTTGGCAACCATCTTCCAATATCGGGCGGCTCGTCGGTTCCACCGATGGCAATTTTGGCTGGATGCCGGTTCCCACCTCTGGTCAAAAGGCGGTGCTGCCACTCTCTACGGTGCCCCCTTGTTTCTCAAGGATTGGTCGGGAGAGGCGCTAACCGAAGAAGATACCCAAGAAGCAGATGAGCAAAGACTGCGGCGGATTTTGCTGGATTTACTGGGGCGAGTGGGGGAGCGAATTTATCTGTGCCATAGCGATTTGGCGACCAATGGACAGGAGCAAACTGGCCCGTTATTGTCCTTAGTCAATGCTTCAATTCCTTTGAACCCTGATTATGCACTCAGCTAACCACGCGATCTTGGCGAGGTTTTTAGAGGGCATGGAGAAAAAGGGTGAGTATCCAGATATATGCCCAAGCCATCGGTATCCCGATAAATAATCCCGCGATCGCCCAGCCTCTTTGATGGGCTTTGAATTGTTCAATACTCCGCCATTTTTTACTTTTCCAAGCCCATTCATTGCCCTTAGAACCGAGGGCGAACCCCATCAACCAACCGATACTCGGTATCCAGGCTAAAAGTCCAATCCAAACATGATTGCTCAAAGGCCATAGATAAGGCATCAGAAATGCGCCCCAATTCCAACCTTTGATTTCATCAGGTACTGGTACTGTCTCATCCAATAAACCGCCTTGCCCAGAATTATTGACCAGGGTTGGTTGCTTTGAAGGTTGGATACCCGTTGAAGTTTTAATCCTTGTTCCTTCTTTAAGCGCTTTCAGGGCAGATTTTGCACTCGCGAACCGTTCCTCTGGAGCTGGTTCTGTTAACTTTTGAATCCAGCTAATGAATGGGGGACTGATGCTCACCTGTTCAGAAAATTGAATCCGCAAGTTCCGAGAAGGCAAATCTGCCGGTGCCGTACCTGTCAACAAATGAATTAAAGTGGCTCCCAGGGAATACAAGTCTGAAGCTGGAACAGACCTTCCGCCAAATTGTTCCATCGGCGCATAGCCGTAAGTTCCGACGACGGTAAAGGTAGCTCCCTCTTTCGCGGCTTTATCTTGCACCGCTCCAAAATCAACCAAATATACCTTGTCGTCATCACCCCAAATTAAATTGCTCGGTTTGATGTCTCGGTGTAGGACTGGGGGACTCAGCTCGTGTAGATAAATCAGAATATTCAGAATTTCCGAGGCAATCTTACGGACTTCCTTTTCAGTGAACTTTTTCCCTTGTAAGAGTAATTCCTTCAGAGAGGTACCGGGGATGTGTTCTTGGACTAACCCGAACCAGAGCGATCGCTCATCGATACAAAAATCATCCCCATATTTAGGAATTCGGGGATGATTCAACTGCTTAAGGATTTGTGCTTCTCGCTCAAACAGTTTGAGATCGTCCCACTGTACCTCGCCGCCAAATGCGAGGAGTTTGACAACGACTAAATTTTTTTCTTCAGTTTCAATATCCGTCGCTAACCAAGTTTGTCGTCCCGCATTTTGTCCCAATCTTTGTTTGAGTTGATAACGCCCCTGTAATATCTGTTCGGCTTGCAGCATTATTCGTTATTTTCCGTAGAAAGCTGAGATGAGGGATTTAGAAACTTAGTATTTGCCTTCACGTATACTGATAATTCGGTTTTTTATCTTGTCACAGCGCCCTTATCTACCTTCCTATCTGCTCTTTTGGTATCTCTAGTGTGCCCGCAGGACAGGCTGGTTTGCCATTGTTATAAATTGGCTCTGGTAGTTTGGTAGCACCAACAGCATTAGATTCACACAAAATTGCTATTGTTTTCATCTTGCCCTTAACAGCATCTGAGGATTTTGCAGGTACTATAAACACACCTCCAACATAGCTTTTGTTATTACGATGGGGTATTGCGTAGTTAAATGCAGCTTTACTCGCCACCATATGAGTTGCATATTCGTAATTTCCTTTCTTATTTTCAACACCAACCCCTAGTTTTTCAACCGAATCAGAAAAGTCATTTTTTTCTATAAAATAAGCTTGCTGACCCCGATTCATCGCCCCAACAGATTGTTTCGCTTCTGAGTTTTCAATTTTGGCCCGCTTGGCAAAAAAACTTGGCAGAGCAATAGCCGAAATGAGAGCCATAAAAGTAAATAATGGCAGCACAGTTAAAAGGACTAAACGACCATAACGAACCGAATTGCCCTTTGACGGAGCCTCTGTTTCGCTATTGGAGCTTTTAAAATTTTCCACTTGTTGCAGAGCTTCAAGTGCCTCGCGCGCCGTGGTAAATCGTTTTTCTGGAGCTGGCTCTATAAGCTTCTCAATCCAACTGCTGAAATGAGGATTGAGGCTAACTTTATCGGTAAATTGAATCCGCATCTGATGCTGCGGTAACTCAGAAGGCGGCGTTCCAGTTAACAAGTGGATTAGGGTGGCTCCTAGTGCGTAAAGGTCGGATGATGGAACTGCACGTCCCCACAACTGTTCTGGTGGCGCATAGCCACTGGTTCCCACCACAGTAAAGGTGACACCTTCTGCCTTTGCACGGTCTTGAACCGCACCAAAATCAACCAAATAAAACTGCCGATCTTCCCCCAAAATTATGTTGCTAGGTTTAATGTCTCGATGTAATACAGGTGGACTTAATTCGTGCAGATAAATTAGAATTTCTAGGATGTCCGTGGCAACATAGCGTACCTGCTCTGCTGTAAATTTTTTGTCTTGATCTAATAGCTGACGCAGGGAATTGCCGGGAATGTAATCTTGCACTAATCCAAACCAAGGTAAGCCGCCGCCTGCCTGTTCATCGAGAGAAAAATAATCTTGATAGGTCGGAATTCTGGGATGGTTTAAGTTTTTCAAAACTTGAGCTTCCCGTTCAAACAGCTTGAGTTCCTCCCACTGCATTTGAGGGCTGAAAGCTAGCAATTTGACAATTACCGATTCGCTGGGTTCTGCTTCTAAATCTTCTGCCAGCCAGGTTTGACGCCCTGCATTTTGTCCCAGTTGTTGTGTGAGGTGATAACGCCCCTGTAATATCTTTTCTGCTTGCAGCATGATAATTTTACTTAGTTAGTTGCTAATTGAAGGATTGAAGGATTACGAATACCTAGTTTGGGATGGTCCTCGGTCATTCGCTCCTATCTCAGCCAGTCTTGGATCTGTCGAGCTATCCAGTTACATTCAGGTTCAGTCAGGTTCTGAGCGAAACAGTATTTCAGCAATCCAGTTTCGAGAGTGACTCCTTCTAAAGGAATTACTTCAACATTTTTGATGCTAGAAACTTTCCCCCGATGGCTAAGATATTTCAACCCAAACAATTCCCTTTTAATTACAAAGTTATCTTGATAGAATTCGATGCAATAATCTCCCCAATAGTTGAGTATGGGCCATTTCAAATCGGCGGGAATTTTCCACAATTCATTGTGTAGGCTCATCCATAGCCGACCCAAAATAAGTGTTAATAGAATGGAGAAGATGAACAAAAACATCGTAGGAAGCGATGACAACAGGGAGAGGAGCATATAAAATATTGAGAAAGCCAGCGATAACAGCACCAAACCGAGCAAAAATAGAGCGATTATGGAGGTCGCTACTAGCATCAATTTCCCTGTAAAGGCGAGAATGTCTTTAACTAGCAAGATTCCCCGCCCAGGAATTTTAATTTTTAACTGAGTAGAAGACTTCCAAAGCTGAACGCGACTGCCAGCAGGCTGACGGATTTGTTGCAGGAGGGCGTTGAGAGAACGATTGGCTTTGAGATCCTCCAGTGCTTGACGGGCGGTGCGATATCGTTGCTCTAAATCGGGTTCTGCGATCGCTTCAATCCACCGGACAAAATTGGAGTTAAGGCTAACCTTGTCGCTAAAGTGAATCCGTAAATTCTTTTGGGGCAAATCTGCCGGGGCGATGCCAGTTAACAAATGGATCAAAGTCGCCCCCAGCGCATATAAGTCGGATGCCGGAACTGCCTTTCCCCAAAATTGCTCTAGCGGCGCATAGCCAGTTGTTCCCACCACAGTGAAGGTGACTCCCTCCGCCACAGCAGAATCTTGAACTGCGCCGAAATCCACCAGATAAATTTGTTCATCTTCTCCCCAAATCAAGTTGCTGGGCTTAATGTCGCGGTGCAGCAACGGCGGGCTTAACTCGTGCAGATAGATAAGAATATTCAGCACCTCGGTGGCAATCTGCCGTACCTGGGCTTCGGTAAAGCGTTTGCCCTGTTTCAATAATTCTTGCAGGGAGGCACCGGGAATGTATTCTTGCACCAATCCAAACCAGCACAAACCAGCGCCAACCTGTTTATCGAGGGAAAAATAATCTCGATATTGGGGAATTTTGGGATAATCGAGATTTTTCAGAACTTGCGCTTCACGCTCAAATAACTTGAATTCGTCCCACTGCATCTGGGGGCTGAAGGCTAGCAATTTGACGATGACTTGTTGTGGCGGTGATGCCTCAATGTCAGTTGCCAGCCAGGTTTGACGCCCAGCATTTTGTCCTAATTTTTCTTGAAGTTGATAACGCCCTTGCAATACCTGCTGTGCTTGCAGCATCTCGCCCTTGGTTCCTTAGCGCCGTATGTACTCCAATTTAGCTAGCGATCGCTCTAAGCGCTACCGTTTCGCTACCACCCCGTCAGGTGTCCACTCTATTTCACTTAATACTGAATACAAGCGATCGCCCTCTCTTTCCCAACAAACGCGATCGCTCTCTTTGAGAAGGACAGCGAAGCAATATACCCCAAAAAGCGTAGAGACGCGATTAATCGCGTCTCTACAAGAATTTTATTTGTTTACTCTTAGAACTTAGGCATCATTCAACGCCGCAATCCCAGGAAGTTCCTTCCCTTCCAGCAACTCCAGACTTGCGCCGCCGCCAGTCGAGATGTGGCTCATTTGTTCGCCCAAGTTCAACTGTTCCACCGCAGCAACCGAGTCGCCGCCGCCGATAATCGTAGTCGTCCCGCTCTTCGTGAGATCCGCCAGAGTCCGCGCGATCGCTTCCGTTCCCTTGGCAAATTGCGGAAACTCGAATACTCCCATCGGACCATTCCAGATTACCGTCTTGCAATCAGCAAGCGATTCCTGGAAGAATTTCACCGAGTCAGGACCAATATCCAAACCCATCCAACCATCGGGAATGGCGTCAATGCTAACCGTTTGAGCATTGGCATCAGCCGCAAAATTATCTGCAAGGATGACATCTGTCGGCAATAGCAGTTGAACACCACGCTCTTTCGCCTTCGCTTCCAAAGACTTGGCCAGTTCTAACTTATCTTCTTCTACCAGCGACTTACCGACACTTAGCCCACGAGCCTTGTAGAAGGTAAAAATCATGCCGCCGCCCAGGATCAGCTTATCGCACTTATCTAGCAGCGTTTCGATGACGCCAATCTTGCTAGAAACCTTGGAACCCCCGATAATTGCTGCCAAAGGACGCTGAGGATTTTCAATCGCGCTTTGCAGATACTGGAGTTCCTTTTCAATCAAATACCCCGCCACCGATGGGCTGAGATACTTGGTTACACCCTCCGTAGAAGCATGAGCGCGGTGAGCTGTTCCAAACGCATCATTCACATATAAATCGGCAACTGAAGCCAGTTTTTTAGCGAATTCTGGGTCATTCTTCTCTTCTTCTGGGTAGAAGCGGACATTTTCCAGCAGCAGCACGTCGCCATTTTGCATCGCCCCCACCTTGGCAGCGACATCATCACCGATACAGTCGTCAGTCTTGACAACTTCTTTACCCAACAATTCAGACAGGCGCTTTGCCACCGGCGTCAGGCGGTATTTATCATCGACACCTTTGGGACGCCCAAAGTGACTAGACAGAATTACCTTAGCGCCTTTGGAAGTTAAATCCTGAATTGTCGGCAGAGCTGCCCGAATGCGAGTATCGTCAGTAATGTTGCCATTGTCCAGCGGTACATTAAAATCCGCCCGTACCAGTACCCTTTTGCCGGATAAATCGGATGCCGATAAATTTGCTACAGTTTTCTTGGACACAGCGTAAACCTCCTAATTGCGTCTTTTTATACTCTTCACTAGCAACCGCGTGTCACTGGTGGTTTGCCCTTTTCCCTCAAAAGCTAGATAGACCAAACCAAATGCAGGGGTAAGGTTATTTCTAGCTCTCTAGCCGTCCACATTTTACAAGAGTTGGGGTTTCTACAGGAGCGTGCCATGTTCAAGACTGTTCTGTTTCCTGTCGATCAAAGTCGAGAAGCGCGCGAAGCGGCTGATGTCGTTGTAAATGTTGTGCAAAAGTATGGTAGTAAATTAATTTTGCTTTCGGTGGTAGAAGAACCCAGCCAAGAGCCAGAGGTGTCGCCGCTCAATTCAGATGCTGCAATGACATCGCCAGAAGCAGTCGCCGAACTGCTCAAAACAGCTCAAAATCTATTTGCCGATCAAGGCATCCAGTCTCAAACGATTGAGCGTCAAGGCAAACCAGCTTTTACCATCTGCGATGTTGCTGACGAAATTGACGCCGATTTAATTGTGATGGGCTGTCGAGGGCTGGGTTTGACTGAAGAAGGCATGACTGACAGCGTCACGAACCGGGTAATTAATTTATCTCCTTGTCCGGTATTGATTGTTCCTTAGTCAAAGTTTAGATTTTGGATTTTGGATTTTAGATTCAATCTAAAATCTAAAATCTAAAATCTAAAATCTAAAATCTTATGACGACTCCTTCAATTCAGTGGTATCCCGGACACATTGCCAAGGCTGAGAAAGCGCTTAAAGAACAGCTCAAGCGTGTGGATGTGGTGTTGGAAGTGCGAGACGCCCGAATTCCCATCTCTACGCACCATCCCCGCGTGCCAGAGTGGATAGGCGGCAAGGCAAAGGTATTGGTACTCAACCGCACGGATATGATTTCTCCCACAGTCCGGCAACTCTGGACTGAGTGGTTTAGGGAGCGGGGGGAAACGCCATACTTCACAGATGCCCAGCATGGGAAGGGTGTGGCAGCAGTGGCACAGGCGGCGCAGGCGGCGGGTGTAGAGATGAATCAACGAAGAAGCGATCGCGGGATGCTTCCTCGTCCAGTCCGTGCCGTTGCGATTGGGTTTCCCAATGTGGGCAAATCGGCGCTCATTAATCGGCTATTAGGAAAGCGAGTAGTAGAAAGCGCCCGTCGTGCGGGTGTAACGCGCCAGCTGCGCTGGATACGCATTTCCGATGAGATTGAACTTTTAGATGCCCCTGGCGTTTTGCCTTCCAAATTAGAAAATCAGCCTGCTGCCTTCAAGTTAGCGATTTGTGATGATATTGGTGAGGCGTCTTACGACAATCAACGAGTGGCATCTGCGTTAGTCGATTTGCTCAAAACGCTCAACGCCCCCGATGCCGATTTATTTCTATTGAAGTCTTTACAGTCTCGCTACGGAGTAGATCCCACTTCGTTCGCAGGCGACGAATATCTACAAGCTGTGGCAGATGAACGTCATAAAGGCGATGTAGAGCGCACAGCACGACAGCTATTAAATGATTTTCGCACGGGTTTATTAGGTGCGATTCCCCTAGAATTGCCGCCAGTCTGAATCGCAAAAGCTCCGGACAATTAAATGTCTTGGAGTAAGAACTATTCCTATTTAGAAGGACAGGTGTTTTTTGTCCGACCCTTCCAAATCCAACCGGAGACTGGAGAATTAATTTCTATCCAGCCACCTTCTTCTTTTCCAGTGACAGAGACTTTGGTTCCTGCTTTCACAACATCCCCTGTTTTCTTTCGTCCATCCACAGAGCGGACATTGGATGAACTAAGAACAACAACACAAGTGTTTTTCACTTCATTTTTAGCTGGCGCAGTAATTTGATTTTTAGCCGTTTCAGGAGAGGACGGGACTTGACGACTTGCAAAAATTCCCCCGATTGCAATCACAAAGATAGCAGTGCCTGCTCCAATTAACAGCGGCAATTTGTTAGGAGATTTAAGTCCAGAATCTAGGCTGGACGACGAACTAATTGGAGCTGGGGCAGGATTTCCAGGAGCAATTGTCACCGTGTTCTGCGTGACGGGGGCGCTTGGGGGCGTTGCTTCATCTGCGACGCTAGCCGGAGAATCCACCGACGTTTCCGATGAATTGCCTGTAGCAATGGTTACGGTATTGTCCGTAGGTGGTGCGATCGGCGGGGTGGAAATAGGAGCAGAGGCGTTATTGGGCGAGACGTGGGGATTGGTGCGTTCTTGGAGCGATCGCAGTGCCTTATTTGCCGACACAGAACCGTCTTTCCAGTAACCGCGCACCTTCTGTCCCAAGACTGCGGCGATCGCTGCCGGGGAATTCGGATTGGTTAGGGAAGCAAGCGATCGCAATGCCTCGGTTGCTGACTGGTAGCGGAATTTGAAGTAGTGGCGTACCATCTGGCTCAGGACAGCGGCTAACCCATCGCTAACTTGAGCCAAGTGCCGCCAGAGAATCTCCCCGCTGTCGGGATCTTCTGCTAATTGCCTGGGATTCAGCCCGGTCAAGGCTTGGATACCAATCATGCCCAGTGCGTAAAGATCGCTGCTAGGGCGGGGTCTGCCTTGTCCCTGTTCGCTAGGCATATAGCCTGGGGTACCAATCGCAACCGTCTCATTCATCCCTTCTTGAGCGATGACGGATTGCATCTGCACCTGTTTGACGGCACCAAAATCTACCAAAACTAACTTCTTATCGGAAGAACGGCGAATTAAATTATCCGGTTTGAGATCCCGATGAATCACCCCGTTCTCGTGTACAAATTCCAGAATAGATAATACTTCAGACAGCAGTTGAATCACCTGACTTTCGCTCCACTGCTGTCCTGGTGGCAGTTCTACACTTAGAGGCTGTCCGTCGATAAATTCCTGCACTAAGTAAAACTCTTCCTGCTCCTCAAAGTAAGCTAACAGCCGGGGAATTTGGTCGTGGTTCCCCAACTTTTCCAGAGTTTCGGCTTCGCTATTAAACAGGCGTCTCGCTGTTTGTAAAAATTCGGGATTGCTAGTCGCGGGTTTGAGGTGTTTAACAACGCAGGTAGGGTTCCCAGGTCGGCGAGTGTCTTGGGCAATGTAAGTATGACCAAATCCACCTTGGCCTAGCGCCTGGATCACCTGGTAGCGCTGGTCTAGTAATATGCCTATCATGGTGTCGCTGCCCTGAGCTGAGGTAAACCGTTTAACATAATTGAGTTTTTCCAAAAAGGAAGCAGTGTTTTCCGGATGTTTCATCAGATATGCACGGATTGCATATCTGATGAAAGAGCTACCCTCTTTCAGGGAATCGCTCTCTCCCGCCGCACTCTTGATTGACTGCGTATGAAAACCGCACTTTCGCGTCTTCTCTGGTGCCCAGTTGTCAAGGCTTCGACGGTCTCGCTAAAACCTCGACCTGACATCGGGAACCAGCGAATACTATGATACTGTTGTTCAAGGAATGAGGGGTATGACCCCCCATTTATATAAGATAAGGCTGAAGGGCGCAGAGGCATTAACGCTAAAACTCAAACGATTTGCCGATTAAGCTGCCCTAAGCGTGTAGCTTGGGCAGGGTTGCATAAATGCCTTTGAGAATGCCATAACCTTGAGGGGAAGTGAGGGAAACCAATCAAAAGCCCCTTACTTTGCTGAGTTTTTGCACGCCTCGTTCGCTTCGCTTCAAAAAGGGATAGGAGTCATGGCTGAACTCAATCTGCGTCTACGAGAGGGAGATACAGAAAGAACGATTACGGTGAATCGGGATGAATTTACGATCGGTCGTTTGCCAGAATGCAACTTGCATTTGCCTTTCGAGGGAATTTCCCGGTGTCATGCCCGCTTTTTGAAAACGCCTTCTGGGGCGTGGACAATTGAGGATATGGGCAGCAAAAACGGAACGCGATTGAATGAACGCCCTGTCATCTCGCCTCAACAGGTAAATCACGGCGATATTCTTTGGCTGGGGGATATTAGCCTGAATATTCTTTTGAGCCATCCTGCTCAACCCCATCTAACACAGCTGGTGGAACCCGTGGCTCAAGGAACCACCATCTTTCGCAATGTTCAGGAGCTGCAACAGCAGTGGATACAAGCGGAAGGGACGCTAGACGTAGTTAGCAATAAGGAAAAAGCGATCGCTCGTCTCAAAGATTTGGTGAATATCGCCAAGAATTTGAGCGCAGCTGAATCGATCGAAGCAATTTTCTACCAGGTGCAGGAAGTCGTTTTCCGCGAACTTCAAAGCATTGAGCGCTTGGCATTGTTAATCGATGTAGAGGGTTCCGGCAAACTAGAATTGCTGAATGCCGCCGCTAGAGATATTTTGGAACAACAGAATCTAACAGCAAATGGCAGTTGGATTAGCCGCACCATTTGTCAAAAGGTATTTGCCGAGAAAGTCGCAATTCAAACCGCTGATGCCCAGATGGACAAACGGTTTGAGGGGCAACAGAGCATTTTAGTCAAAGGGATCAAGAGCGCGATCGCTGTCCCGCTTTGGGATGAAAATAAAGTAGTCGGTGTTCTTTATGCCGATGCTCATCTTTCCTCTAGCCATTGGACGAAAGGAGGCGAAGAAGACCTCAGCTTTTTTTCGGCTTTAGCAAATCTGGTCGCATCCGCAGTCCAACGTTGGCTGTTAACACGGAAACTGAGAAACGAAGAAACCATTCGGACTCGACTAGAGCGCTATCACTCCCCTGCCGTTGTACAGCACATTATGACCCTGGGGGCCTTAGACAACGGTCGTCTCACGCCTGCGGAGGTTGATATCAGCATTCTCTTTGCCGATATTGTTGGCTTCACTGCCCTTTCGGAACGGTTGAGTCCTACAGAAATTGCCCAATTGCTCAATGATTTCTTCGAGGAAATGCTACAGGAGGTTTTTACCGCTGGAGGAACGTTAGACAAGTATATTGGAGACTGCATCATGGCATTTTTTGGCGCTCCTGAACCTCAACCGGATCATGCCGACCGAGCTTTCGCCGCCGCCAAAGGAATGCTGACTCGTCTAGAGAAATTAAATGCCGCTCGAGTCTGGCGCGAACCGCTGCAAATTCGAGTTGCCATCAACAGCGGTAGAGCCGTGATTGGAGATGTCGGTAGCTCTCAAAGAGTAGACTATACCGCTTTAGGAGCAACGATTAATCTAGCCTCCCGCATGGAAGGAATCTGCCCCCCTGGTGAATGTGTCGTCAGTGAAGCCACGTATTCATTGCTGAAGCGATCCCAAGACTTGCAGACGGTAGGAGAACACCATTTCAAAGGCATAGACCGACCTGTCAGAGTTTATCAAACCAAGCGGCATTAAAGTGCTGGCTCCCCTCTGAGTTTTAGTGGAGCTAAAGGGCGGATTTTGAGTTTTCGGCTAAGACCAAGCCAAACCCTTTCTCGACGACGAAATCGAGGAGTTTATCGCTTCTGCTCACCAGCCCAAAAAATTTATTCCTCACCTTCCCCGTATCGGGGTGGGTTAGCCAGAGGTGGCAAGAGGTTGAGCAGAAGGTTAACCGAAAAGGAGCTGGGTGCGATTTCCCGGTCGTTGCGACCTATGGCAACACAGCGTATCATCTGTCGAAGGATTTCGTCAGAGTTAAGATGGTGGCAGTAATTGCCAGGAAAACGCATATATTTGTGGGTGCTTTCTTTGACTATTGCTTTGTCCAGGAGTTTTAGCAAGCCTTGTTCGCCTTGGTTCAAGGAGGTTTAGAGTCATGGCTGAACTCAAGCTGCGCCTACAAGTTGAGGAAAATGCTGAAAGCACCGTCACGGTGGATAAAGAGGAATTTATTATTGGTCGTTTGCCAGAATGCGATCTGTACTTGCCTTATTTTGAAATTTCCCGCTGTCATGCCCGGTTGTTAAATACACCGGATGGCGTGTGGGTAGTCGAAGATATGCATAGCACAAACGGAACGCGGTTAAATGACCGTCTGCTAGCAGCGCCCCAAAGAGTGAATCATGGGGATGTTATTCAGATGGGTCATGTTTTCATCCACATTCTTTTAGCTAGTTCTCCTCAACAAAAAACTCAACTCAATCCCATCAATGCAGATCCGATCCCCGAAGAAGTGACTATTCTTCGCAATGCCAAAGAACTGCAACAGCAATGGATACAAGCGGATGATGAAGGGAGTAATATTGCGAATCCCCACAAAGCGATCGCTCGGCTGAAAGACTTGGTTGATATCGCTAGATGTCTGAATTCTGCCGAATCGATCGAAGCAATTTTCCAGCAGATACAAGAAATTGTTTTCCGCGATCTCATTAGTATCGATCGGTTGGCATTGTTGATTGATGTCGATTGTTCGGGGGAACTAGAATTACTTCAAGCAGCAGCGAGAGATATTTCTCAGCAGGAAAATCTCGCCGCAGATGGCAGTTGGATTAGCCGCACCATTTGTCAAAAAGTATTTACGGATAAAGTCGCCATTAAAACCGCTGATGCCCAAATGGATGAACGGTTTGAAGGCGAACATAGTATTTTAGCAAAAGGCATTCGTAGCGCTCTAGCGGTTCCTCTGTGGGATGAAAATCAGGTAGTCGGCGTTCTTTATGCCGATGCCCATCTTTCTTTTACCCATTGGAACAAAGGAGGAGATGAAGACCTCAGCTTTTTTTCAGCTTTAGCGAATTTGGTGGCGTCGGCGGTGCAACGTTGGCTGTTAGCAGAGAAACTCAGAAGCGAAGCCAACATTCGACACCGATTAGAACGCTATCACTCTCCTTCAGTTGTGCAGCATATTATGAATGTAGGAGGATTAGAAGGCGGTCGTCTTACCCCCACAGAAGGCGAAATCAGCATTCTCTTTGCCGATATTGTTGGCTTTACTGCGCTTTCGGAACGCTTAACTCCGACAGAAATTGCCGATTTGCTCAATAGTTTCTTTGAGGAGATGCTCAAAGAAGTTTTTGCCGCCAGAGGAACGCTAGATAAATTTATTGGAGATTGCATTATGGCATTTTTTGGCGCTCCAGAACCCCAGCCGGATCATGCCGACCGAGCTTTTGCCGCCGCTTGGGGAATGCTGGAACGTCTGGAGCGTCTGAATGCTCGTAAGTTCTTCCAACAACCGCTGCAATTGCGGATAGCGATTAACAGCGGTAAAGCGGTCGTTGGAGATGTGGGCAGCTCTCAGAGGGTAGACTATACCGTCTTAGGCGCTACGATTAATCTTGCTTCGCGAATGGAAGGGATTTGTCCCCCTGGTGAATGTGTCGTGAGTGAAGCCAGCTATTCTTTGCTAAGTCAACCGAAAGATTTGTCTCCGATGGGAGAGTACCGTTTCAAAGGGATTGACCGACCGATAAGGGTTTATCAGACTCGCAGGCAGAGCGTTATCCACGATGGTATTCAGTCGGGTTAGAGATGAGATTAAACCTGGAACCCCATTTCTTGCAATCCTTGGCGGAGTCTAGCGGCTTCCTCTGGGTTGTGTTGCTCGTGAAGGGCGATCGCTTTCCCAAATGCTTCTAAACTTTCGATTACGTTCCCCATTTTCAACAGGGCAACTCCCAGATTTTGATACGCCTCTGCATAGTCTGGGTTCAGTTGAATCGCTTGGCGGTAAGCAGCGATCGCATCCGGCAAACGCCCGATTGCTTTTAATGCCATGCCTAGATTGTACTTTCCGACCGCAAAACTAGGGTCAATTTGTAAGGTCGTTTCATAAGCTTTTTGAGCATTAGTAAAATCCCCAGATGCTATCAACAAGTTGCCTAAATTGTTATAAGCCCCTAGTTTAAGTTTGGGCAGAATTGGTTGTTGAATGGCGACTTGATAGTGTATTGCTGCTTGTGCAAGATCGTTCACACGAGTATAGGCATTGCCCAGATGGTAGTGCAGCTCGTATAAAACAGAAGCATCGATCTGTGTCGATTTTAAGCCGCGCTTTAGGATTCCAATTCCCTTACTAATTTTCCCTGTTTCTATATAAAGCGCCCCCAATTTACAACAATCATAGGGATCGTTGGGATGGCTTGCCAGATAGCCTTCCATCGCCGCCTGTGCCCTATCGAATTTGTTTAAAGATGCGATCGCTCCCGGTTGATAGCCGTAGTGCAAAATTGCGACATCCGACAGAGAAACGATTTGCCACTGGGGTTCTCTCTGCAACAGTTGGGCAACCCTATCATCCACGAGCGAATGGTAAGGACGAGAAAAGCGCACGTCTGGGTGATTGCGAAATAGACGAGAAACTAAAGAATAGGGTGATTGGGATGCTCCAACTTCTTGACGAATCAGGTTGATAACGAGGTTGCGATCGCTTTCCATCGCTTGCTTCATCTGCGGCACAATTTCCGGTGTCAGCACTTCATCCGCATCCAGCACCAGCACCCAATCTCCCTGAACGTACTTCAACGACTCATTCCGCGCTGCTGAAAAGTCATTGCACCATTCAAAGTGATAAACCTTCGCCCCAAATTCTCTGGCAATTTCAACGGTTTTGTCAGTGGAGCCGGTATCCAGCACCACCATTTCATCTACCACATCTTTGACACTATTCAAGCATTGTGGTAAAGTCGATTCTTCGTTTTTAACAATCATGCAGAAGCTTAGCTTCATTGGACACCATGAACTGGCTTAAGGGACTCGTGGTTATTTTAAATGCGATCGCATCAAGCTAATTAAACAGTAAAAAAAGAATTCTTTTTTTGCCTGCCCTTCGGTAGATACGGATCAAAACTTATATATTTTTGATGTGTAACAGCATACAAAATTTCGGCTCCTGGCTAAAAATTGGATTTCCTGCTCTGAACCAACTTGCAAAACGGGAGTTTATAATACATTTGTTCTTCCGAAACAGGGTAAACTTGTATGACCCTTGGTACCTTGAATCACCTAAGCTTGACGGTTAGCGAGCGCTCGAAATCGGAACCGTTTTATAACGCAATTTTGGAATTCATGGGCTACCAGCAGGTGGAAAAAAATGATGAGTTTATTATGTGGTGGTCAAAGGATGTCGGGGCAATTTTGATTTATGCTGCGAATCCAGATTCCCCGAACAAACTACACGATCGCTTCTCGCCAGGACTACACCATCTTGCCTTTAACGCCGACAGCCGCGAACAGGTAGATAACTTATACAACCTGATTCTTGAACTAGGCGCTACAGTCCTCGATCCGCCAGCCGAATATAACCATTACGCACCGGGCTACTACGCTGTCTTCTTTGCCGATCCCGATGGGATCAAACTGGAATTGGTTCATATGCCCAATCTGCCCTAGATGCTTTTTTGCTCGCTGGATCTTGCGGTTTCTAGGTGCCCTTCTGCCTGATTTACTGACAGCGAGGATGACGCCCTCCTTGGTCGCAAATCAAGCCAATTTGCTTGGCGTCTAAATTTTTCACTTGAGAAAATTCGACGCCTTGAACGCGAGCTAAGGATGCGGCATTGGGTGCCTCTTGAATGAATTGATCCGACTGCACGGGTTTTGGGGCGGCAAAGGTTGCCCCCTTCAAATTAGCTCCTGCGAGATTCGCCCCGCGCAGGTCTGCCGCACTCAGATTTGTGTTTTGTAAATTGGCATTTTGCAGCTGAGCCTGAGCGAGATTGGCACCAACCAGCCTGGTGGCGCTGAGATCGGCTTTTTGGAGATTGGCGTTCTGAAAATCTGCTTCCGAAAGGTCTGCTCCTTGCCAGTTGGAGTTCGTCAGCAGCGCAAAGGGAAACTTAGCGCCGACAGCGCTAACTTGTCCGAGACGGGCGCTAGAGAGATTGGACTGGGTAAAGTTGGCATTCGCTAAATCTGCACCCGTCAGGCTGGCATTTTCTAAGACGGCTTGACGCAAATCTGCACCGATTAGCTTGGCACTACTGAGGTTGGCTCCGACGAGTTGAGCCTGGGACAAATTAGCCCGATTCAAGGTGGCACGGATTAGGTTGGTGCGATTCAGGGGGACACGGCTCAAAAGAGCGCCACTGAGGTTCGCTTCTTTAAGATCGGCTCCATTGAAGTCGGTAATCCAATCGTCAAAGGTGCCCAGACGCCCATCCTCACCGGCACCCAAGAAGCGGCTATTCCGTAAACTGGCACCTGTGAGGGAGGCTCCTTTGAAGAGAATCCCAGAAAGGTCAGCTTTGTCTAGAACCAGAGTAAATGGAGCAGGCTCTTGGCGTACCTGTGCGAGGTCGGTGCGACTGAGATCGACCTTGTGGACTTGAGTGGGGTAGATGCTGAGAATTTTAGCGATCGCGCGTTGAGTGCCCACGAGCCGCTTTGCTATTAACTGTCGCTCTACGAATCCACTTCCTTGCAGCAGCGCTTCGTCCTTTTGCAGGGAAAGATTTAAGCGCTGCAAGTAGGGTAAAGCTTCCGGACCCGTACTGACTAAGGTTTGCCCAATTGTCTCCATCAAAGCAGGTACCCTTTCTTGACCCAGCAAATCTACTAAGAAGGGAATCGCCCGCGAGTCGTCTAACCTTGCCAGCGCCAGGATAGCACTCCGTCGTTCTTCTAATTGGTTGGGGGAAGATCGACTTAACCGCTCGACTAGCGCCAGAAACACCTGGTTATTCTGTTGCTTAGATGAGCGCCAATTTGCCTGATTTTGAATGTACATTTGAGTGCCGACAAAGGTTCCCAAGACAGCACTCATGCAAGAAAAGCCGACAATTATCAGCGTCAGACTGGGGTTTTGGCGCATCCAATCCCAAAGACGCAGCGATCGCTTGGAAGAGGGTTTGGAAGATTGAGAAGTCAGGGCAATGCTTGTGATGGTTTCCCTTGCTCGCTTCGCTGGCTGTTCGGTTCCCGGCAATTGGTTTAACTGAGGAGCATTCCGCGACCGATCGGGTACAAAAGCCCTGGCTCCATCGATGACAAAGGTTCCAGCGATTCTATCGTGCAAGGTGCGACGTTCGGGATTGAACAGCGCGATCGCATTTTCCCCCAGCCACATCAAAGCAGACAATCCCAGCAAAATCCCCAAATCCGGAAAAGCACCGCTGTAGCGCCAAATCAGATAAGCCGTCGAAAGCGGCAATCCCCACCTGCCGACTCCCTCTCTCCAAATCGCGCGAATCAATCCCGGCGGGTCGCCTGATTCTTGCACGACTTGGACGCCTAGCCAGCGCTTGGGCGAGGTTTGTCCGGTTTTTCCCAATTTATACAGTTGCCAGCCTACGACCAGGACAGGAGCCACCAGCGCCCCGCACCAAAACAAATTGGTGAGTGGAGCAACTCGTTGGTTGCTTGCGCGTCGGGGAATTGCCAACGTTTGAGCGATCGCATCCTCGGTGGTTGCTAGCACTGGGTTGAGAGGAACGGTTTCCTGAGAGACACACGCGCCAGCATTCGTACAAAACTTGGCGGCAAGACCGATGCTATAGGGAACTAAAGCACTCGCAACCACCAGCGAGACTTCCACAATCGTGGCAGCACCCCGTCGGGTACCCAGTGGTAGTCGGTGCATCTGTATCCGCCAAGACGGGCTTTTGCGATTCGAGCTTTTTTTCACGCTTTGGGTAGCCATTCGAGCATTCCACAAATAGCAGTTAGCTGTTCGCTTCTAGCAAATTTTGTCCGGGCAGGCAACCCTTATTTTGCTGGTAAAGATCCGCATTAGTAATGAACCTGCCCTACGTCCTTAGACGACTATACCCGTCCGGAGTCCATAGTCCTCATTGCTACCCAAAAAATTAAGACTTGCTAATCGGGGGACTTGGGGGCAATAAACAGTTTGTACGCCAAATACACTAACCCTGCCAAGATGCCGAGACTAATCAGGGATGCAACTAGATACAAAACGCTTCTGATTAGCCCAAAACCAACCAAAGCCGCGACGGCGACAACAGCAACTTTACCAGCACCAGGAAGCCCTTGAAACCAGTTAGCAATTTTGTTGAACAGAGACTGAATTGATTGAGATTCTTTAGGTTGAACCTGGAGAGGTTTCCCCGGTTCGGTTTCTATCATTGGCGCGGGAGGGTTGCTCTGATTGATTTGAGCATCTAGTTCTTGGAGTTTACGCTCCCAGTCTTGATTTTCTTGAGGATTCATCTTTTGTTTTTATAGTGAGTGACGAAAATGACGGTTACAAATGAAAAACTGACAGTCAAGCATGTATTGTCTTGGTGATTTAAACAAAAGTTTGTTTTAGCAACACCATGACTTAAAAAAGAAGAAATTTTAGCGCCCTCTCAGATACGTGACACTTTAAGAAAAGGAACACACTCGAAACACCTTTATTTACTTCTGTAGGACACTTATAGTAAGACTTCCTTAAAAAGGCAAGGGGATGACGAAATGAAGATGCTTCGCAAATGGATAGTTATTCCCACAACCTTGGCGTTAATCTTAACAGGCGCTGGGGCGGCTCGTAGTGATGCCCCAGTGTTAGAACTGTCGTCGAAGTTGTCGAACGATCCGGTCGTCCTCAACGGGGCTTCTGGCGGTCAAACAAGTAGTAATTGCGGTTATATCTCCCAAACCCCGAATCAAGTTGTTCGGGTAACGGCAGATCGGATCGATTACTTGCGGTTGAGTATCCAAAGCAGTGGCGAGCCTACGCTTCTGGTTGATGGCCCAGGAGGACGATTCTGCGTGTTGGCAGATAGTGTTTCTGGAGATAAGCCGGAGATTTCAGGAGTTTGGCTTCGGGGGGATTATAACGTTTATGTCGGCGATCGCGCGGGTGGCACCCATCCTTATACTCTATCGATTACTGGACAGACTAAATAATCAGTCATTCGTCAGTCGTAATTAATCAAAAACGAGTGACGAATAACTTGATTTTGTTCTAGTCTTCCAAAGAGCGGGCAGATACCTCAACGGCTTCAACGTCAATCGTTCCGGGAGGCGTCAAACGGTTAAAGTGTCCCTGTTCGATTTTGAGCGACTCGCCACAATTGGGGCACTGGCACTCGGTTCGATTCAAAGCTGTAAATTCATAGCTACAGACGGGACATTGGTCGGCAATGAGGTTGCGTTGCAACCACCAGCGAAAGCCTAGGAAAGCAAGGACTGGTGCAACGAGGATTAAACCTATCAGAATCAGAAAAGATTTCACCAACCAGCCAAGCCCAATCGACCCTAGCAACCAAATGATTAGCACCAGGGTAAGCCAAGAGCCGACGCCAGAAAGCTTGAATTGAAAGGAATTGGGGCTGTTCTGGTTCACGGCAGTCTCCAACAAAAGCAAGGTAGTATGGACTACTTCCATCCTAAATCAGAATCGATTCTCTCTGAGAACAGAGGCCGTTCAGTATTGATTTTCAAACGTGCCTAATCGCATTCAATTCAAACAAGCAGCTGTTTTAATTGCTGGGCAAGGGCATCTTTTCCAAACAAAGCGAGGCTTTGTTCTCGCAACCACTGAGGGTCGCAGCGCTGGTCGTCCCCTTTGAGGATTTCAATACAGGCATTTGCCACGGCTTCTGGATTGCGATGGGGGACGCGCCAGCCTAAACGTCCATCCTGAAGGGGGTCAGCAGAGCCATCATCGTTACCGGATAGGACGGGGATGCCACAAGCCATTGCCTCTAAATAGACAATGCCAAAGCCTTCTTGGGAAGGCATGATGTAAGCATCAGCGACGCGGTAATGGTCTACCAGGTCTTCGGTGGGAACGAACCCAGCAAAGATAACCCGGTCGGCAACTCCTAAATCTTGGGCAAGCTGTGCTAGTCGGGGTTGATCGTCGCCGCGACCGATCACCAAATATTTGACTTCTGGGAATACTTGAGCGATCGCAGGGATGGCTCGAATGGTAACGTCTACGCCTTTGTAGATATCGCCCGACCACAGCCGCGCTACAGTCATCAAAACTTTGGCACCGCCAAGATTATACCGTTCGATCAATGCGGGTGGCTTCGGGCCTGGAGTAAAGTAATTCCCATCCACCGCACAGGGTAGCATTTGCACTTTCTTGGGGTCTAGGTCATTCACCGCGCAGGCGCGATCGCGGCTATAGCGACTAATTGTCCAAATTCCCTCCGCCTGCTTGAGTGCCCTTCGTTCTTGATTGGCTAAGGGTTCCCAAAATTCTTTTCCGTAAGTCAGCACCGTATAGGGAATCCCCAGCGGCTGACACAGCAGCCTTACCAACGGTGACAGATTAATATGACCACAAAAAACATGGTGGGGACGGCGTTGTAACAGACAAGCTAGCAGTGAAGTTGCTAGCCTTAAGCGTCCCTTTTGGGGATTTTGGTTTTTGAGATAATGAAATTTGAGGTTTTTTCCCTCAAAGGGATTTGGGCAGCCAACGCCATCCCGTAGCAAAAATACCTCGCCTTTGGCTTGATTTCCCAATGAGGTATAAGACTGCAAAATATCCTTAACGTAGGATTGGATGCCCCCTTCGCATCCAAAAACTTCCAGAAAAATAAATATATGGTTTGCGACTGGTTTAACAGTCGGCTCTAAATAATCTATCTTTTCTCCCACTTCAATAATCCCTGAATTTTAGGAGTTTTGTTCCATCTGGGCGATGGACGGCACCTCAGCACTTTGTAAACGTTCCAAGTCCTTCAACACCATTTTTTCCAAAAGACCCTCGAAGCTAACTTGCGGTTCCCAGTTGAGTTGGCGCTTGGCTTTTTCTGGATTTGCCACCAGATGGAAATGTTCATCCGATCGCAGAAACTTGGGATCGACAACGACATAACGAGTCCAATCTAGCCCCACACACTCAAAAGCAGTCGCCACCAATTCCCGAACGCTGTGTAACTGACCCGTCCCAATCACGTAGTCTTCTGGTTCATCTGCCTGCAACATCCGCCACATTGCTTCCACATGATCGCCAGCATAACCCCAGTCGCGTTTGGCGTCCAGGTTGCCCATTTCCAGGCGATCGCTTAACCCCAATTTAATCGATGCTGCCGCTAAAGACACCTTCCGCGTGACAAAATTTGGAGGTCGTCTCGATGACTCGTGGTTGTATAAAATACCGCTACAGGCAAACCAACCGTAGCGCTGTCGGTGATGTACCATCGTCCAATGAGCGTGCAACTTTGCCGCTGCGTAAGGGTTCATCGGGCGAAAAGGTGTATTCTCATCTTGAGGCGACCGATCCACCTGCCCAAACATCTCGGAACTGCTGGCTTGATAAAACCGCGTGTTCAATCCAGCCAGACGCACTGCATCTAACAGCCTGGTCGCCGTACCCGTTACCAAGTCCAGCGTTCCCAGCGGGTCTTGCCACGAATCTGGGACGAAACTGGGAGCGGCTAAATTATAAATTTCTTGAGGCTGTAGTTGTTCCACTACTTCCAACAGAGTCGCGCTATCCCTCATGTCAACCGCACAAACCTCAATCTGGCTGGCGAGGGAACCCAGTTTAGCCAGACTGGATTGGCGGTGCAGCGGTACCAACCCAGCCACCCGATAACCCCGTTCCAAAAGTAAACGGCTGAGATAGTAGCCGTCTTGCCCAGTGATTCCTGTAATTAGCGCTGTCTTGGCCATGAGTTGAGTTTAACCACTTAATGTTGCGTTGGGGCTGGAGTTGGGTTCAGGCAGCTACATCCTCTGTTCTTTTATACTTTGCTTTTTCGGAAGCGACCAGATAATACTTAACGCCTGTAGATGCTTCAAAAGCAGCACAAAAGCACTGCTTTTGAAACCCACAGGCGTCAAAGGTAACAAATGATTGTCTTAAAACAGACCCAATGTCAGAGATTTGTCAATGGGGAAGGTGGCACCGATACCCAACCAGAGGGTAAAGAAAGTTCCAAACAGGAAAACCGCCGTGGCGACTGGGCGACGGAAGGGATTTTGGAATTTGTTGACGTTCTCAATGAAGGGAACGAGAATCAAGCCCAAAGGAATCCCTGCCATGCAGGCGATACCCAGCAGTTTATTGGGTAGAATCCGCAGAATTTGGAAAACAGGCCAGAAGTACCATTCTGGGAGAATTTCCAGAGGAGTGGCAAAGGGGTTTGCCGGTTCGCCAATCATCGCTGGGTCAAGCACAGCCAGACCCGTACACAGTGCAATAGTCCCCATAATTACTACAGGGAAAATGTAGAGTAGGTCGTTGGGCCAAGCGGGTTCGCCATAGTAGTTATGACCCATGCCTTTGGCAAGTTTTTCACGTAACTGCGGATCGGTTAGATCCGGCTTTTTTTGGGTTCCCATCGTTCTATGTGTTCTCCTATGCGTTTTGAAAGCTTTGAGCTAAGCAAGAGGCAAAGTGGTCAGGGGGTAATAGGGGGATAGATGATGCAGGGAAGAAAAATGACTTTCCCACTTTCTCTCCTCTCCCCATTGGGCGTTGGACAGGGGCTGGATATCTCCTGCCCTGCTGTAGGGACGGAAGATATCCCGTCTCTACAGCACTCAGTACTTTTTACAATGGGCCAGAGATGCCTTGCTTGCGAATCATCAAGAAGTGTAGCAACATGAAGACGGCAATCAGCCAGGGCAGCACAAAGGTATGCAGGCTGTAGAAGCGTGTCAGAGTGGCTTGTCCAACGCTGGAACTCCCGCGCATCAGCTCGACGATTTGATCGCCGACCAAGGGAATCGCAGCAGGGACGCCAGAGACAATCTTAACGGCCCAGTAACCAACCTGATCCCAAGGAAGTGAATAGCCGGTGACGCCGAAAGAAACGGTGATCACAGCCAGAGTGACACCCGTTACCCAGGTCAACTCGCGGGGCTTTTTGAAACCGCCGGTGAGGTAAACCCGAAAGGTGTGCAAAATCATCATCAGCACCATCATGCTGGCAGACCAGCGGTGGATGGAGCGAATCAGCCAACCGAAGTTGACGTCCGTCATCAGGTACTGGATGGAGGAAAAAGCCTCGGTGACGGTCGGCTTGTAGTAAAACGTCATGGCGAATCCAGTGGCAAACTGGATCAAAAAGCAAGTCAGTGTAATTCCACCCAGGCAGTAGAAGATATTTACGTGGGGAGGCACATACTTGCTGCTGACGTCATCGGCAAGCGCCTGAATCTCCAGACGCTCCTCAAACCAGTTGTAGGCTTTTGAATCAGTTACCTGCTTAGAAAACATGAACCCAGAGTTCCTAAAAATTTATTGCTGTTTTTGACACGAGCCAACCCCATGAGACAGTTTTCCGCTCTTTTCGGGGGCATGAAGCTGCAATGGGGATCGGTAGACACCGCGATAGAGAGAAGTCTAGGCGTAGCCTCTACAAAAAATGTAACATAGCCCGAAAGGGGGATTCTGTGTCATGCACAAACGAGTGTTAAGGGTTGTATTCGTACTAATCATACAAACTATCTTTACGTTAAGTTGGTGGACTTCGCCAGCGATCGCTTTAACGGAGGAACAGCAGCTTTTATCGGAAGCATGGCGAATTGTCAACTATGCTTACGTGGATGACAGTTTCAATCAACAAAACTGGTGGATGGCTCGTCAGAAGGCGATCAAGCAGCCTCTGTCTAATCGTGAGGCGACTTACACGGCAATTCAAAATATGCTCAAAACTCTGGAAGATCCGTTCACGCGGTTTTTAAAACCCGACCAGTACCGAAGTTTACAGGTGAATACTTCCGGAGAGCTTCAAGGGGTGGGACTGCAAATTGCTCTTGATGCCGAGACGGGCGAGTTGCAAGTGGTGGCACCGATTGACGGTTCGCCTGCTGCGAAGGCGGGAATCCGAGCGCGCGATCGCATCCTGGAAATTGATGGCATCCAGAGTGCCCAACTGACCCTCGATGAAGCCGCCGCAAGGATGCGGGGCGCTGCGGGCACAGAGGTGAGGCTCCTGATGCAACGGGAGACAAAAACGCCTGAAGAAATTACGCTAGTGCGATCGCGAATTGCCCTCAACCCCGTTTATGCAGTCTTAGATTCCAGCAGTTCTCGCCTCCCGGTGGGTTACATTCGCCTGAGTCAGTTTAGTGCCAATGCCCCAACTGAGCTGGCGAATGCCGTCACCAAGTTGGAGAAACAAGGGGCACAAGCTTATCTGCTCGATTTGAGAAATAATCCAGGAGGGCTTTTGCAGGCAGGCATTGAGATTGCGCGGATGTGGTTGGATGAAGGCACGATTGTCTATACGGTCAACCGACAAGGCATTCTGGGCAGTTTTGAGGCGTCTGCACCAGCTCTTACCCACGCTCCTCTCGTTGTTTTAGTGAATCAGGGAAGCGCCAGTGCTAGCGAGATTCTGGCTGGGGCACTTCAAGACAATGGTCGTGCCCAATTGGTAGGCGCTCGAACTTTTGGCAAAGGCCTAATTCAATCTTTGTTTGACCTCTCAGATGGGTCAGGATTGGCGGTGACGGTTGCCAAGTACGAAACGCCAAACCATCACGATATCAACAAGCTTGGCATTACGCCAGATCGGGAAGTGCCTCTGGAGCCAATTACGCTTGACCAGGTGGGTACGGAAGCAGACCAGCAATACAAAACGGCGTTGGAGGTGTTAACCGCTAATGCGGTCGTTGCGGATGCGGCTTGATTCAGGAGTCAGGACTGAGGACTGAGGGCTGAGGACTGAGGGCTGAGGAGTTAGGACTGAGGACTGAGGGCTGAGGGCTGAGGAGTTAGGGCTGAGGGCTGAGGAGTTAGGAGTTAGGACTGAGGAACTGAAGAGGCACAGGTGCTTCAGGGGCAGATGGATTGAGAGAATTCTTGCTTAGTGCTTAGTCCGTGCTTCGCACCGAACACAACGACTATAAACATTAACGGATATCGCCTAACGGCTGATAATAACAGCCTTCAGTTCTTTGATTTCTGTTGTGAGTAATACCAAAATCGCAAAAAAAGAAAATCTAGATAAAACTTAATAGTGCATTTACCGAAGCGAGTGCAGTAAGTTTGATTCCACAATGAAAGAGCAGTGTAAATTGGGAATCAAGCAATGCTCGGCTTGAGTGGAAATAGATTCTAGAAAAATCTGAGGCTGAGTGAGTTTTAACTGCGATCGCACGGGCCCATGCGATTGCTTAATTTTTAAGGCACGCCTACCACTGGTGAGAGTTTTTACCCCTAAATATAGCGATCGCGCTCATGGTTTTCCTGGCAAACGATCTTAGATACTCTATCAGTCGGTCAACAGTTTTATCTGTTGCCCACTCATTGCTGAAGTTTTTAGCTTCACAACCAGATTCCAGAGTGGTACTCATCGCCGGGGGTAAGTCTGATTTTACTCCGAGCGACCTGTGCCCGGAGAGACAATCAAAAGGAGCGCGGTGCGGGTATGCATCCCCAGAAGCAGGTGCTTTGGGCTTGCCAGAGCTGCTGACCCCGCCCAACTGTTTTTTGAATCTGGCAATGGGGAAGCCATCAGCAACCCATTGCGAGAATAAATGTGAGAATCAACACAGATGGTTGCCTTGTTCGTTGAAGCTGCGGAAGTTAACTCGAACCCTTAGCTCAACTCCAGAGACTCAAAGCAAGGTGCCCTCGTTGGTAATTTTGGGACTGGGCGATCGCTTCAATGTGATGTTGCACAGCTACAAAACCACTGAGAATTCTGAACTAAACGCCAATCATTACGAGCTGTGTTTTGGCTTCGATCCGGCGATTGTGGGCAGTATTTGCGCCGAAATTTCTCGCGGGTTGCACTTAACCCCAGAAATCTCCCCTCTTTTCGAGCGAGCCATTGCCGATTGGTTCCCTCAACCCAATCTCCCAGCTTTGCAGAGCGAATTCACATCAACGCTGGTGAGTGCTATCTTAACCAGTCAAATTAGCACTCAGACTCCAGAAAAAGCAGATACAAATGCTTGTAGCAGTGCTGGGGCGAGTTTAATCGGCAACCCTACAACCGACATTCAGATTAAAACAGCCTTGTTGAGGGAGCCGGGAATCCAGGCGCACCTTGTCCAACCCCCCATTCCCCAGGCTGTAGTGCCGAGTTGGCAACAGCCAGAAAAGTTACTCCAAGAACTGCTACGAATTAGCTGGTCAAGCCAGGGAGCGCAGGTAATTTTGCAGCGTTCGGCGGTGTTGATTCAAGAGACTTTTGGGGTTAGTCGGTGTTTAATTGCGTTCTATAGCGCCAAAGATGAGCGTACCTTGTGGAGTGCGATCGCCCACGATTCATCTATCCCCCTTTCGGCTCGGCAAACTCACGATCCTGAATGGGCAAACATCGAACAGTGCCTTCTCAAACATCATCAGGGCAATCCTTGGGCAACTGAGCGAAACATTGGCTCAACGGCTGCCGAATCTATCTTTTTGACCTGGTTGCATACACACCCGCAGAAAATCGAGCCGCGAGAGATGGCATCTCTACACGGTGCGTCTGGACTGGTTGGTTTGCTACTGCTTGAGCAATGGGATGAGAAGCGGGAGTGGCAACCGGGAGAGCGGCAATTACTGCATCTGGCGCTGCAATTGGTAGAGCGAGGACACAACCTGGCGACGCTTTACCAGCAAGCGGAGGAACGAATTACTCATGCGGCGCTATTAAATCGGCTGGTTGCCCAAATCCGGGCTTCTTTAGAACTGTCTCATATCTTTGAAACGGTGACGCTGGAACTGGGTCATCTTTTGGTGGCAGATCGATGTTTGATTTTTCAGTATTTAGAGGAACAGCAGTGTTGGAAGCCGCTGACTGAATATCGCGCTCATGCTGATATCCTCACAGCCATGAACTTGATCGTTCCCGATCAAAAAAACTGTTGTTCCAGAACGCTGCGAAATCTACAGGTTGTCCAGGTGAGCGATACGCGCTTAGTGGATGACCCGATGAATCGCTCTTTGGCGGCAAAATATCCGGGCGCTTGGTTAATGGTGCCAATTCACCGACAGCAAAAGATTTGGGGCTGCTTAACCTTCGCTCAGGATCAATTTCCCCGTTACTGGCACGAGTCGGAGTTAAGATTTATCACGACCGTTGCCGACCAACTAGCGATCGCTATCTACCAAGCAACCCTTTACCAACAAATTCAGGCGCAAAACCAAACCCTAGAAGCCTTGGTACGAGAACGCACCGCTGAGCTGGAAAGTTTCTTTGATGCTCACCCAGACTACATTTTTGTGGTCGAGCGCGAGAATCTGCGTCTGCGCTTTTGCAATCATGCTTTTGCTCAAAGGATGGGGTTTGACAACCGATATGCCGTTCAGGATCGGTCGATTCTAGAATGCTTCCCGCCTCTGATTGCTAAGTCGTTTGCCAAACAAAATTTGCGGGTTTTTGAATCGGGAGAAACGCTACACGAACAGGAAACCCTAGTTTTCCCAGATGGGATTCACCACTTCGACACTTCCAGAGTGCCGTTGAAGCACTCTAATGGTGAGGTTTATGCTTGCTTGGGGACTTTCCGTGAAATTACGGAGCTAGTGGAGACGAAGCAGGCGCTATCTCTGAGAACCGAGCAGTTGCAAGATGCCTTGACTGCTGCGAATGCAGCTTCTCAGGCGAAAACTGAGTTTCTAGCAACCATGAGTCATGAATTGCGGACACCGCTCACATCTGTGATTGGGATGTCCTCCGCTTTAATGCAACCGTATTTTGGCGAACTGAGCGGAAAACAGAAAGAATATCTCAAGATTATTCACAATAGCGGACAGCACCTGTTGCAGCTGATTAACGATATTCTCGATTTATCTAAGATTGAATCCGGTAAGGCGTCTTTAACCCTCAGTCAGTTTTCTCTGCGTCAGGTAGGGATTGAAAGTTTGGAACTGCTGCAAGAAAAGGCTCAAGTCCAACAGGTGAAGCTAACAGGGGATTTCGCTGAGTTGCCTCCCGCCGATGAATTTTGGGGGGATGAACGGCGCGTGCGGCAAATCTTGCTGAATCTACTCTCGAATGCGGTAAAGTTCACACCACCAGGGGGTGAGGTATGGCTGCGGATGCAGTGTGAAAGTAACCAGGCGATGATTGAGGTGGCAGACACGGGAATTGGGATTCCGATGGAGAAACAGCATCTTTTGTTTGAGGCGTTTCAACAAATTGATAGCTCTCTGCATCGGCAGCACGAAGGGACTGGGTTGGGATTGGCTTTAACTCGCCAGTTGGTGGAGATGCATGGCGGCACGATTAGCTTCCATTCAGAGGTAGATGCGGGAACGGTATTCGTGGTTTATCTTCTAGCCCAAAATCCAAAGTGAAGGGGTGAGGGAGAATCGGTCGCAAAGAATAAATAAAATCTAGCGACTCCCGACTTTGTTTTTGGCAAACCTTCAAAACAATCGGTCGGGATATCCCCTGGGTTTTCTACAATGAAATGGGGTGTTCCATCCGATGTGTCCCGATTGGGTGGAGATGCACAAATGGTGTTAAGGATAAGAACAGCCAGTTGAAGTTTTACGTGCTGGATGCGGCTGTTCCTTCGAGGGGTTATAAGTCGGGATGGTGGCGCTGTATTCTGGAGAATCTGCTTGCACTTTGCTCTTTTAAGCAATTGGCTGGCACGTTAATTGCCAATCTGGAATGGCTAATTGCTAGCCAGTTAATTCTCCTGTAGACCAATTCAGATTTAGATCATGGAACTCTGGTTGCTCCTACTGTTACTAGGACTGTTTACTTACTTCATCGTGAAGCGCAGTGTTGCCAGCATCACCCGAACCCCAATCTGGCTTTTGTGGATGGTGATGATGACACCGGCATTCATTTGGAGTGCCTGGATTTTGGTCTACGGTGAAGATAAGCGAATGCCGCCAGCTTTGGAGATTGCCCCGTTTATCATTTGCCCGATATTGTACTGGCTGCTGATTCAGTGGGGGCGTCGAGATTTTACCCCGCCGCCAAAACCGCAAGAAATGGTGGCGGAACAAGCTCAGAATCCATCTGAGGTACAGCCTGTTTCTGCGGGCGATGCAGGGAGTACCGTCCGTCCGATTGATAAAACGGAGGAAACAAATCTTCGCAATTGCTTTCCCTGGTCTATCTATTACCTCCAAAACATCGATTACCGACCCCAAGCGGTGATTTGTCGCGGGAAGTTGCGAACGAATCCGGAGGTGGCGTACCAGACAATTCGGGAGAATATTGAGAAATTATTTGGCGATCGCTTCTTTGTTGTCTTTCAAGAAGGTTTGAATGGGAGTCCGTTCTTTGCGCTGGTTCCCAATCCCCAAGCTCACTCGCAGGCACAGCAGCAAACCGAACCTTTAAAACGACCGGCTTTAGCCTTAGGGCTGCTGCTCGTAACTTTGTTTACCACTACTTTAGTCGGGGTGGAAATTTCAGAAGTTTCTAACGCCGCACTGCAATCTAACCCAGCTTTGCTGTTAAAAGGACTGCCCTATGCTTTGGCATTGGTGGCTATCTTAGGCATCCACGAACTCGGTCATTACCTGAGTGCCCAATATTACAAAATTCGCACCACGCTGCCTTACTTTATCCCCGTTCCTTTTTTCTTGGGCACATTTGGAGCGTTCATTGGGCGGCGATCGCCCGTACCCAGTCGCAAAGCGTTATTCGATTTGGGCATTGCTAGTTCCGTTGCTGGTTTTTTGGTGACGTTACCGCTATTGTTTTGGGGATTAGCGCACTCGGATGTGGTTGCTGTGTCGGAGCAGTCGAGTATCTTAAACTTCACTTCTTTGAATCCCCGGTTTTCCCTGTTATTAACTTTGCTAAGTAAAGGGGCCCTGGGATCTGAACTGACAGCAAACACGGCAATCAAGCTTCACCCAGTGGGAGTGGCGGCTTATATCGGTTTTATCTGGACAGCGTTTAAGTTGATGCCGGTAGGACATCTGGATGGCGGTCACATTGTCCATGCCATGTTTGGGCAACGAAATGGGGCGATGATTGGTCAAATTAGCAGACTGCTGATGCTGGGATTGTCTTTAGTTCAGCCAGATTTGTTTATTTGGGCAATATTCTTATTCTTGATGCCAGTTTCTGATGAACCGGCGCTGAATGATGTGAGCGAACTTGACAACAAGCGCGATTTCTGGGGATTGTTAGTTTTGGCGCTTTTAGTGAGCATTCTATTGCCAGTGCCAGGAAATCTCGCGCAGTTGTTGAAGGTTTGATTCAGATAATTGAGTAAAAGGTAATTGGGCATTGGTAAAAAGTTTTAAGGGGAGACGCGATTAATCGTGTCTGAGTTATGAGTTGTGAATCCAAGAATTTTCTTGGAACTCATCACTCTCATTAGCCATTCGCAAAGGAATAAGAACAATGGAAAAACAGCCGATTCAGGTGATAGGTGGTGGTTTAGCGGGGACGGAAGCGGCGTGGCAAATTGCGAATGCGGGTGTGCCGGTAGTGCTGCACGAAATGCGACCGCTGCGGTTTAGCCCCGCCCATCACTCCGAACACCTGGCAGAACTGGTGTGCAGTAATTCCTTTGGAGCAATGTCGAGCGATCGCGCAGCCGGTCTTTTGCATGAAGAATTGCGTCGTCTTGGCTCAATGATTATTAGTAAAGCCGACGAACACGCGGTTCCCGCTGGGGGTGCCTTGGCGGTGGATAGGGGCGTATTTAGCCGCGAATTGACAGAAATCCTCGCGAATCATCCCCTAATTGAGTTACGACGCGGTGAATTGCGCCAAATCCCCACAGAAGGCATTGTCGTCCTCACCAGTGGCCCGCTAACCAGTCCCGATTTGGCTGAAGATTTGCAGCAGTTCACGGGTATGGAATACATGAGCTTTTTCGATGCCGCCAGCCCGATTGTGGTGGGAGAATCGATTAACCGGGATGTGGCTTTCTTGGCTTCTCGTTACGACAAGGGAGATGCGGCTTATCTCAATTGCCCGATGAATCGGGAGCAATATCTCCACTTTAGGCAGGAACTTTGTAAGGCTGAACAAACGGAACTGAAAGACTTTGAGCGGGAAACGGCTAAGTTTTTTGAAGCTTGTCTGCCGATTGAAGAACTGGCGCAGCGGGGGGAAGATACGATGCGTTATGGCCCGTTGAAGCCGGTGGGCTTGTTTGATGCCCGCAAAGGGGATTTCCGCGCCCCAGAAAATCAGTCGCAACGTCCTTATGCGGTGGTGCAGTTGCGCCAAGAAGATAAGGCGGGACAGTTGTGGAATCTAGTCGGATTTCAGACGAATTTGCGCTGGGGCGAACAAAAGAGAGTGTTTGGGTTGATTCCAGGGTTGGAAAATGCTGAGTTTGTGCGGCTGGGTGTGATGCACCGCAACACGTTTATTAATGCGCCCCAACTGTTAAAGCCTTCTTTGCAATTCCACAAACGCGCCACGTTGCTTGCGGCGGGGCAATTGGTGGGGACTGAGGGCTATACAGCAGCGGCGGCGGGTGGCTGGCTGGCAGGGACGAATGCGGCGCGGCTGGCTTTGGGCAAAGATCCGCTAACGCTACCAGGAACGACGATGATGGGGGCGTTGTTTGAATTTATTAGTTCGGCGTCATCAAAGCATTTTCAACCAATGCCACCTAATTTCGGAATTTTGCCGGAACTCCCGACTCGGATTCGCAATAAGCAAGAGCGATATGGAGTTTATCGCGATCGCTCTTTTGCCGATTTAGCGAGTTGGAAAGCTGCGGCTAATTTGCTCGTTCCCAAGCTAAGCCTGGAACGAGAAGCAACAAGTGCTTCCATTGAATAAAAAAAGGGAGATTGATTAACCTCCCATTCTTGCGTAGGGGCATGGCACTACCATGCCTCTAGAAAATGCCATGCCCCCAGCAAAATGTGAATGAGTTTAATCTATTTAATCGGCCTTCCTCAATCGCATTAAGAACCGATCAATCCGAAATAATAACTTGCTGCAACACCGAGAATTGTTAATACTCCGATCGTCGTACTGATAATAAATTGCTTAGAGGTTTTTTGATTCAGCTCCTGTTTGGCTTCACCTTGCTCAGTAGCAGCCCCACGATTGGTTGCTTCGTTAGTTTTCATGGTTGTTAATGGTTTATGGTTATTTATTACCCAGTTTGCTACAACTGCCAGAAACTTCATCTAACTTAAGGTTTATCAAAAAAAGGTGTACAGCGATACTGAGTAGCTTCATCATCGGGTTATGGCAAACAGAACTGGATCTTACTTAAAAATGAACTTTAATCATCTTTTTACGAAGCTTTTTTTGGCTTTGAATTTCTGAAACAGCTTGTATAAATCATTTTTTTATGGTATTTTTTTATAATGAAAATCTGTGCGTTTAGGTAAATTGCTCAATTAGCCGAACTGCTTCCACAGCACCATTCGGATAATCGAGAGGGCGATAATCTAAAGGGCGACTAGATACCTGATTTTGCAGCATTGCCACAGTTGCGATCGCGTCCTCAATCTCTTCAACACAGTAGGCGCATCGTAAAGCCCTAACTTTTTGACGGTCATATAGTCGCTTAAAGGCAAAAGCGACTAACGGGACGCCCACCGCAGCACATTCATAAACCGTGTTATAACCAGCGCCGCCGACAACGACATCAGCCGCTAGGAGGCATTCGATTCCTGGCGAGTGAGACACCCACAACTGCGGCGGACATCCATCTGGACAGACAGGTGCTAAGACACGCACCGCTGCGTCTGGAAACGCTGCATTCAGGTAAGTTGATAACTGACTAAAGAAAGATAATTCGGAAGCTTGTCCGGCGGCACAGACGAGGATAATCTTTTTTCTAACCCCCGCAGGTGGACTTTGTTTGTATAGCTGCGATTTACAGTTGCCAGGTTTATGACACAATGCATCAAAACCTAGTAGCGATCGCGCCTTCATTCTATCTGGCAGTTCCTCAGCATTGCGAATTAGCCAGGGACTGGTGTAACGCACAATTGGTAAATCTGCTAGCAGTGAATCTTCTCCTTCTCCCGGCACAATAATCGCATCGAAGTTTTCTTTAACAAAAGAGCGCAACGCGAAGCGGTGAATATAAACTGGGCTGATATCGCGGTGAATTAAAATTCGGGGGATGTGTTTTAACTGGGGCAAAATATCTGCCAACTCACCACCCAACCCGCGAGGAAAAGTATCGACAATTAAACAGTCGTACCGGGTGTTTAATAAAACATCCCGCACTTGTTCGCAAGTCGCCCCAAAACCAGCGTCAGGTGCAATGATTTGCACATCGCAATCTTCCCCGCGCAAGTAAGTTGCATAAGGGCTATTCGTAAGAATTTTGACGTTATGGTAACGGGTAGCCATTCGTCCGAGAGATAAGCTACGGGTAAGATGTCCCCAACCGCCTCCCAAAGCATAAATTAACCAAGTTGACATTTTCGGAGTTTTCAACGCAAAGAATACAAAGGTAAACGCAAAGGAACGCTAAGGAATCCTTTTTTCTTAGCGTTCCTTTGCGTTATCCTTGGCGTACTTCTGCGTTAAAAATTTAACTTGCCCCCATATCCATCTCAAAATCGGCATCCATTTCTCCTTCTAGACTCATATTGTCTGCTTCGGTGAAATCGACATTGCCAGTTTCCGGGTCATAATCATAGCGATCGCGGTTGTCATAGTAGTTGCTGCCCCAATAACCGCGATTGTAGTTACCATATCCAGAGTAATAGGAATAATCGTAGTAATAGGGGTTATTATCTGGGTAACTACAATAAGGACAGCCAATGTTTGTAGTGCGTCCGCAGCGACGTTTGAAGAGAAATCCCACCATGCGATCGCATTCTCCACTTGCAGCCATCCCCGATGAACTGGTAGCCTGACTGCTGCTGGGATTGAGTTGAATTTCGTAGGGGCCAATTTGCAAGCGATCGCCATCTATTAGCGTACTACTGGGCAACCGGACGCTGTTAATTAAGGTGCCAGTACTGCTATTTTGATCGACTACGATTAACTCGCCATTCGCTACATCAATTAGAGCATGGTATTCAGCCACTTGCTCGTTGGCTAGCACAATTCTAGCAACCCGATTACCATCAATTTCCTGCGGCATTGAGGCAAATTCTCGACCCAAGGCGACAGGCGTTTCTAACATGGGTTCTCGTCTTTCGCCGGTGGCTAGATCTATCCAACTCAGTTGAATTTGCAAGGATTATTTCCCTCCCGAACGATTAACTGCATAAGCTAAAGCGGCTTGTTGTTCTTTGCTTAAAACGTCGAATCCGAAGCTAGCGATCGCAATTGGGCTTACCTGAGATTTTGTAGAAAAAACTGGTTTGTCGGCTGCATTGATCAGAGAAGTTTTACCATTCTTTACTTTCACCTTGTAAAGCGACTGTTTATCCGGTGACTCAACCTCAAAACCGTAATCTCGCGCTTTAATTCTGTAAATTTCTTTATCTGTCGCATCTTCTAACTTGTAATCTCCATCATTCTGTCTTCGCAAAACATACAATTCTTTTGTTTGATCTGCATCCTCAATCTTCCAGTAACCCTCTTTGGTTACAACGTAGCCTAAAACTTTATCGGCAGGATTCTTGATTTTTACTTTCCCCCCACCATCAACATTAAATCGAGCTAACTCTTTGTCTTTCCCATCAAGGTATTTAGCCCCATCCGCCTCTGGTTTCAAGGCAAAATCTTCCGCACCCCCCTCTTGTTTAAATTTTATCTTCTCGGTATTAGTCGCCACCGCTGACGGATTATTTTGGGCAATTGGAGATGTTTGCGGGTTAGATGTTGTAGATACTTCTGGTGCCCGCTTAACAGAATTACTACAAGAACCTAGCAGGATTACCGCTGCCAAAGCTAAGCCGGAAAAAAATGTTTTATTCATGTTATTCATTGTTCAAGTTTCCACCAAAATCCTTTCTTTATTTAGTAACAGTTTGCATAATTAATGTTCCGGATTTTTGCAAACAGACTAAATATGTTTTTACTTTTACTTACTTTGCCTTAGATAACATCCGAGCTAAATTTAGAACTTGATACAGGCTGAGAAACATCATCGTGATAGTTTGATACAATGTTTCTTCGTTCCAAGGCATCGAAGGTGGCATTTTCACGACTAAGTTTATTCCCTTATCCGTCACTCTCATCCGTTTTACCTTAGTCAGTTTTGGAATTTTTACTGCATTCACAGCTTCATTGTTCAGAACTTTGATTGCCCCGTACCGTCGTTGCGGATAAGTTAAATCCAGACTGATATCTAATCCCTTGGCTTTCGATTTCGTTTTGTATTTTGATTTGCCGCTTCTAGAAGTTTTCCATCCATAAGCGGTCTGATTTAGCTCAGAAGTTGTTAATACAAAACGAGTTTTATCTAAAAATTGTCCTTCCATTTTTAGCCAATCATCTTGGAAAATATCTATTTTAAATCCTGATTTCGAGGGATGGGCAACTGTTTTAATCTGCTTAGATTTTTGATGGGCTGGACTGAGATCTAAATGAACACTGACCTTAGCTTCCTTATCCATATCTCGCTCCAGCATTTCCAAAATTTTTTCCGTTAATGCATAGCGATGATTTGGTAAATTTAATCGGCTATATTTACTCCTCCTTATTCCTGCATAAATCGCTACGATCGTACATCCTAATCCAACAAACAATAATAAAATAGTTACAATATTTCCAAATAATTGAAGCCCATCTCCCATCTCTCCTACAACTATCATTAAAATGAACGCTATAACAATTGAAGTAATCGCACCAATAACACATTTGGTTGCTAAACTTCCAAACTCTGTTTGCTTTGCCTCCGAGGCTCTATCTAGGGTTGCCATTTCCCTTAAGTCTTTGACAATATCAGAAACAGCAGCCGTCACCGAATAAGTCAGAGATTTGCGAAAGGTTTCTAAATTTATTGACATTTGTAATAAAAATTCAATATCAATGAATCGGGAATTACGGAAGGTAGCGATCGCTTACCTAAAATCACACTCAAACGCTTTGATAACAGATACGTTCTCGGAAGTGGGAATTATCGTTACAAAAAGTTAGAATCTTAGGGCAAAATTGAGTCATAGTTTAGTTGATGAACGATTCTAGAATAGTTTACGTTTCTTTTGATACCGTACCAGCGCCCAAGGGAGCCGCAATTCATATTTCTGCTTTTACTCAAGCTTTGGCAGATGCTTTTGGCGACATTCAGCTAGTGACAGTTTCCCCGACAGCCTACGCAGTAAATCAGAGGGAATCACCCCATGTTATCCAATCCATGTTACCTGCGCTAGGAGATACGTTAATTAATCGAGTGCTTTATTTTCGCACGATGCTGGGCAATTGGTGGCAGAATCAGTGGTTTGAGACAGTGCATATCCGTTCTATTTATGAAGGATTTCCCATTGCCCTGAGCAAAGAAAAATTATGTAAGTATTTAATTTTTGAAGTTAATGGATTGCCATCCATTGAACTCAAATATCGCTATCCAGCAGTGGCAGAAGATCGGGAATTATTGCACAAATTAAAGGCACAAGAAAAAATTTGTTTAGAAGCATCAGATTTAATTTTAACGCCTAGTTCCGTAACCAGAGACTATCTCCAAACAAGAGGAGTTCCTGGATCAAAAATCCGCGTCATTCCCAATGGAGTTGATTTAGATATATTTACTTATCGTCTTTCAAAGTTTAGGGATGTCGAGTATCCAAATCTTCCCTATCAGGACAAGGAAACGCCACCCCTACAGATTGAAAATGATTCAATAAAGACTCAGCCTCGATTTCAGGTGTTATATTTTGGGACATTTTCCCCTTGGCAAGGGATTAATCTTGCTGTTGAAGCACTGGCACTTGCTGACCGGGATTTTCCTACTCAATTAACAGTCATTGGACAAGGTCGCGACTTTCAGATTTTAGCCTTAAAACAGCTAGCTTTAAAACTAGGAGTAGCAGAGTCTCTCACGATTTTAGACCCTGTATCGCAAGCGGAACTCGTCCAAAAAATTCATGCATCTGATGTAATTTTGGCTCCGTTGACGCCCAATGACCGAAATCTGGTTCAGGGTTGTTGTCCTTTAAAGATTTTGGAAGGAATGGCGACAGGTACGCCGGTGATTGCTAGCGATTTACCAGTAGCGAGAGAATTGGGTGAGGATGGGGTGCATTTTCTGCTCGTGAAACCGGGTTCTGCAAAGGCAATTAAAGATGCTTTACTCAGGTTGAAAACAGAACCAGAATTGGCAAGAAATTTGGCGAGGAATGCCCGTCAGCAGATCGAAAATTATTACACGTGGAAACACGCGGGTGATGCTTTGGTGGCAGCTTATGAGGAAATTGGGATTAAACGATCGATAACAGTCTGAAGCCGCTGATTTTCATGTTTTAGAGAAAATTCAGCGAGAATGCGATCGCGCCCTGCCATCCCAATCTGACGCCTAGCACTTGGCTCTAAATCTAAACACTCCAGCACCGCCTCACCCAGTCGATGTAACTGGGAACGAGGAAGCAAAAATCCACTTTTTCCATGCTCAATGATCTCTGGAATCCCACCCGCATCGCTAGCAATACAGCAACAACCACAGGCGATCGCTTCTAGCAGCGCATTCGGCATTCCCTCCCATACCGACGGTTGCAGATACACATCACACAGCCGCAGATGCCCCGCTACCGCCGCAGGACTCGCTAAATGTCCGGTGACAATAACCCGCTTGGCGTTTTCTGGATGCTGAGTCGCATAGAGTTGTAGTGCCGCTTCTTGGGACGCCCGCACTTCCCCGATAATTAACAAACAGGCAGGACGTTGGGCGCGGACTGTGGTTAAGGCATTCAGAAGAAACTGCTGCCCCTTCTTTTCTCGTAATTCCCCGGAAAATCCCAGTACCGCTTCATCAGGAGCAATGCCTAAAGATGCTCTCAGAAGGGATGATTCATGAGTTGCACCAATAATGGGGGGCGAAAATACCCGCTCGTTGACGCCATTTTTCAAAACCATCACATCATCCCCCTGGGCGAGTAGCTGAATCTTTCGGGCCATATCAGCACTCACCGCCGTAATCAAACCGGCATTTAACAACGTCCATTGCAGTCGCGCAAAATCCCCCGGTGGAAACATGGCTCGATCGATATCATTCCCACGGGCGCTTACCGTGCTGGGAAGGCCATTTGTCGCTGCAAACCAAGTAGCTAAGAACCCACTGGGGAAGACATAGTGCCCCCAAACAGCATCGTACCCACGGCACTGATGCAGCCAGTCGAGGACGTTAAGCGTATGGGGCATCGTCATATCCCAGTGGCGATATAGCCCCACCCGATAGACTTTGAGATGTTTGATAGTTTGGAAATCTTGACTTTCAGCGTGCCCGGTTGCTCCCCCTCTGGCAACATCTGAACTCCGGACTTCTCCCGGTTGCAAGTAACGACTCCACGCCACCACGTCTACTTCAATACCCAACTGGCAGAGGGCAGCGGCGATGCGTCCGGCGCTACTCGCTAACCCACCAATATCTGGGGGAAACCGTTCCGTGAGAAAAAGAAGACGTCTCAAGGGACTATAAAGGATTGCTACTAGGACTGTTTAAAGTCTAAAGTCTAAAATGCGATCGCTCAGTTGTGAATCTGATTCCCTTAACGTTTTGTCTAACCTAGAGGGATTTCGTTTAATTCAGGAAAAATTTGAAAAACCCAGGATCTTATTCCCTTTCTGCGAACGAGTTATTCAGCGCTCAACGGAATGAGACAGCTAATCCCCATTGGCGGGGATTAGGGGCAGGGAGCCGCAGGCGATGGTGGCGTGAGTTTTTTAAGGACGGGGAATCACCTGACCGCTATTCCTGCTCAGTCGCCCCCCTCAATCGCTACCAGCACCACTGTAATATTGTCTCTGCCCCCTTTATCTTTAGCGGACTCGACAAGGGCGTCGGCTGCCTTTTCCAAGGAAGTAACCTTGAGGTGAGTTGCAATCAACTGATCCGAGAGTTCTTCTGTAAGTCCATCGCTACACAGCAGCAGTCTGTCGCCTGCTTGCACATCCAGCGGTTGGATCTCAATCAGACGCAAATCTTTACGACCCAGACACTGAGACAATACGTGACGCCACGGGTGCATTTTAGCTTGTTCGGAAGTCAGCTCCCCGGCTTTCATCGCCCGTGCCACCCAAGTATGATCCTCAGTGATTTGCTCTAGAGTTGCCCCTCGCATTCGATAAAGGCGAGAGTCCCCCACATGAGCGACCCAAGGCTGCTGTTGGCGAAACATCACTACAACGCCTGTCGTGCCCATATCTGAGCGTTCTGGATGATTCGCTTGATCTTGTAAAATCGCCTGATTTGCATCCAAGAAGGCTTTTTCTAATAACGCTGGGCAAGTCTCGTCGGAATGCCAATGCTCATCTAGATAGGTGTAGATAGCCTGAGTGGCGATTTGGCTTGCCTCCTGGCCTCCTGCATGTCCTCCCATGCCATCAGCAACTATAAAAAATCGCCCATCAGGGTCGATATGGTAGTCATCTTGGTTGACGGAACGAAGAAGTCCCGCATCAGAGAGGCCCGTGGAGCGAGGAATCATATATTGTCTGCTGGCAACAGCAACTTTACTTTACCCGAATCAAAACATCCGATCAAATCGGTCGAGGCGCATGAGCAAGCGAATGAGGACAAAAGCTAGGGCAGATGCCCCCAGAGCAACCACGACTGCCAGCGCAACATAACCCTGAACAAAGAGGATAGTGGCTGATAGGGTGAAAGCACTGATGAGCAGAGTATAGTTAGTTCCCAACTGAATGCTACTCATCCGCCGGAGAATGCGATCGCTCTCAATAGAGCGCACTCGAATTCGCAGGTCGCCCTGCTCTAATTTCTCAATCGTATCCTCAATCCGCCTGGGCAAACTCAAAGCCGTACTGCTAACTTGAGCCGCTTGCCGTCCTAATTCATTCAAGAAGCTACTACTACTATTACTGCCATTACTATCTGCCATAAGCTGCATTGCAAAGGGTTTTGCAACCTCCATAAAGTTAAATTCCGGGTCTAAGCCTTTTCCAACCCCTTCTAAAGTTGAGAAGGCTCGCATCACAAAGGTAAAAGTCGCCGGAAACCGAAAAGGTTGGTCGTAAGCAATTTCATAAAGGTCTTCACTAATCTGACTCACCGATTGGTTTTCAAACGGCTTGTCCATAAAGTGATCCAGCATATACTGAATCGATCGCCGTACGGGTCCCATATCATCAACCGCTGCCAGCGCTCCCATTTCGACGAGCGAATGCATCACTCGGTCGCCATCTTTTTGGGCAATGCCAAACAGCGTTTCCATTAGTTGCTCGCGAATGTTGGACTTAATCCGCCCCATCATGCCGAAATCATAGAAAATTAGGGCACCTTCGGGACTGACTGCGATATTGCCAGGATGCGGGTCGGCGTGGAAGAAGCCATCGTTGAGCAATTGTTGCAGGTAAGCTTTAGCACCCAGATGAGCCAGTTCCTTTCGATCTAGCCCTGCTGCTTCTAGCGCTTCATAGTGACTAATTTTGATGCCCGGAATGTACTCAAGAGTGACAACCCGTGGCGACGTATATCGCCAGTAGACACGCGGCACTTTTACCCAATCATAGGCGCGGAAGTTGCGGCGAAACGTATCGGCATTGCTGCCTTCATTCAGGTAATCAATTTCTTCCCAAAGAATTCGGCTGCACTCCTCATAGATTCCCAGCCAGTCACGACCCCGACCCCAGTCGGGATGGTTTTGAAAGAAACGGGCAATTCCTCTAAGAATTTGCAAATCAACCGTAAACAGCTGCCGCAGTCCGGGTCGTTGTACCTTGACCACGACTTCTTCGCCGCTGTGGAGAGTTGCTTTATGTACCTGTCCCAAGCTAGCAGCCGCCAGGGGAATCGGGTCAAAAGTGCGGTAAAGCTGCGAAACTTTCTTGCTGAAGTCCTTCTCAATCAACACCTCAGCTTGTTCGTAGCTAAAAGCAGGCACTTTGTCTTGCAGCTTAGAAAGTTCCTCCACATACTCCACAGGGAATAAATCGGCACGGGTGGAGAACAGCTGCCCAACTTTAATAAAAGTCGGCCCTAGGTCTAAGAACGTCTCTCGAATCCAAATCGCTTGTGCTCTGCGTCTGTGGGCTTGTTTTTCCTCTGTAACTCCGCCCGGATAGCTCCAAGATTTGTTGTAGCGCCAGAGCTTAAACAATAAGGTTAAAACAAACCCCCAAATATCTACGAAGCGCCGTTGATGGGAGTAACGTTCGCGGTTCCACCGATAAGCCTTATCCTTACGGGCTTTATCAGCGGCACGCTGGGCACTCGGCGTGCTAGCCGCGTATCGCTTCAGTTTAGAGTCATTAGGATAGGCTGACACTCGGATTCCTAAGTCTGTTTTTTCAAGTAGTTGGCGCGATCGCAGTTGAGTGCGTGAGTTTTGGATAACTAACAACTCACAACTGAACTTTTAACTGAATTCCCCCTCAGCACGCGAACAGAGCGCTGCGCTCTCAGAATTTATACTGAGCTGCTGCGATAGCGTTGTAATTCGGCGCGAAAGCGAGCGACTTCTGCCCGAAGTTCATCAATCGTCGCTTGCAAATCTGTTGTTTGGGTGCCTTGAGGCACAATGCTGGTAGTGGTTCGCCCCCGCATCACCGTTTCAGCTTGGGTGTTAGAGCGTTCGGCTACTCGTGAGGTGAAGTGCCGCAAAGACTCTCGTTGTTCAGCATCAAATTTGCCGAGTTCTGAGAGAGCATTGGTGACGGCGTTTTCTACCTGTTCATTGAGAGCTTCTGCAACCGCTCTGCCGACAAAAAAGGCATGAACTACAGGATTTGTCATGAAAAAATCTATTTGTGCGTCCGAAACAAATTATAACTTGCTTGCTCTCGATACTACATACAGCCTAGGTTACAGCTTAGGCTTTGGCAGTGTACCTGAGGAAGGTGGTACGGGTGCGACAACAGCAGCGGGGGGTGATAGCAGGTTAGCGTTGGACATGGGATCGGGGGTGTCTGAGATGGGCCAGTCGTCGCGGGGTGGAAAGGATTGTTCGGTATGCAGGATAGAAGATCCCGGTCCCATTGCTCCGTTCAAGCGAACTGCCAAGCCGAATCCAGCACCCGTACAGGTAGCGATCGCAGCGGTCATCATCAACCCTCTGCCTAGTGTCAGTTTGGGAAACTTTAAGTTTTGTAAGCTAGGAAGGTTCGCTGACGAGCCAAGCTTTGTAGAGACGCGATTCATCGCCTCTGGAATCTTGAAACTCTCTAGCGAGATTTTCAGTTTGGCAAAGGCAATCGGGAAGTTTGCTCGTATCGCTGTTTTGAGTTTTTTCGGGGCAGCACTCACTTTGGCTAGCTGAGTTTTGTAGGGGCGGGTTTTGCCCGGTCGCTTCACATCCTGACTAAGATTCCAGTTCACTCCGCTAGCAAGCGATATCTTCGGTTTCGTGTTGCTGGCTGGTTGCGGCTTTTGGGGGGCAGGCTGAGATTTGGGGATTACAGGGCGACGAGCCGTTTGGGTCGCGCGGGGAGCCTGTGGAGCCTTACTAGCTGGCAACAGGGAGAGCCAATCTTCTACTTTTTGGGGACGCTTCTCGGCTTTGATTTCTAAGCCACACAAAATCGCAGCGATCGCAGTCGGGCTGAGTTTGGGTTGAATTTCCCGTAAATTTGGCAGAGGGATGCGATCTCGTAGCGGTGCCGGAACCGGCGGTTGACCTGTCAGCAAGCAATACAAACTTGCTGCTAAAGCATAGACATCTGTCGCTGGGGTGAGTTTTTCCTGGGAAAAATATTGTTCGATTGGCGCATATCCGGGATTTAGTAAACTGGCTTGGGTTTGCGTCACTCCCGCCGTCAATTCAGCACAAAAACCAACGTCAATCAGCACAACATCATCAGTTCCTTGATGCCGGATGATGTTTTGGGGTTTGACATCTCGGTGCAGTAACCCTGTCTTGTGGATAACCGTTAAGGCACTGCCAATTTGACGAATATAGCCAAGGGCTTGGGCTTCTGGCAAAATCTGACCCGCTGGCAGCGATTCAGCCAGCGTCTGCCCCGGTATGAACTCCATGACGATGAAACATCGCCGGGATTCCTCAAACAAGTCGAGAACCCGAACCAGGTGAGGATGCTTGCAGCGAGCAAGGCGACGTGCCTGGGTGAGAAATTGCTGCCCAAACCGCTCAAAATCAGGATGAGTCCGCAGACTGTCGTTGAGGGTTTTGATGACGACCGCTTTCCCCGACTGAGTATGAGTCGCCCGGTAGGTGATCCCAAAGATACCTTGACCCAGTGGGGCGTCGAGGACGTATTTGCCGTTCTTCAGGACTGCTCCAGCCGTTAAGTTCATTAAAGATTTGTTACAGTTTTCCCAACTATGCTACCGTCTTGGTACGAATTTTGAGTCCCAGGAGGGAGGGAAGCGGCGGTTGATTACCGGGCTTGCTTAGGGCGGGTGTTTCCGCTCCTGGATTTGACTCTTAGCCGCTTCAAAGTGGATAATACTCTGCCAAAAATTTTTCAGCATCAGCGCGATCGCGGATTTCTCCATCCAGCGTTGCTGCCAACAGACGATCTAACATGGGTTTGAATTCACGCCCCGGTTTGTAGCCGAGGGCTTTCAAATCATTGCCGTTTAATATCGGTTGAATATTCGCCCAGATAGTGAGATATCGCCAAATTAGCCGCCGAATCAGACGCGAATTTTTGACAGCAATCAAAATCAACGTAGGCAATTCGTACCGTCTCAGCAACACGACAATTTGACTCGGTCGGTGACATTCGGGCAAAAATTTCACCACATCCGCTCGATCCCGATCGAGTTGATCTAATCGTTCGATACTGTCTGTCGGTAATTGAAGATTGATTGCCACTTTCGCGCGATATTCGCCAGCGAGGTAGGCAATTAAAATTTCTAGCCGCATCTGCCAATGATCGAGGGTTTTCTGAGGATCAAATCGGCGCAGACACCGATCTAGTAAACGCACCTGCTTCCATAATGGCTCATCTAACTCTAGCGTGGGATGGAGGCACCGCAACGCCCCCAGATCGGCAAGTAACTGCAACGCGGGTTTCCAGTAGGGCGCTTGGAGGATGTATTTGAGTTCTGCTTTCAGCCGTGTTTGTAGCGCTGGGGCTTTGCTATTTTCAGAGAGCGATCGCTCGTAAATTCCACTCTCTAGCGCATAGCGGATATATCCTTCCGTCTGTGGCTCAATCTGAAATCCCAGGCGCACTGCAAACCGCACGGCGCGATAAATGCGCGTCGGATCTTCGATAAAGCTATTGGCATGGAGGACGCGGATTTGGCGCGATCGCAAATCTAGCATTCCGCCAAAGAAATCTAATAATTCACCCGCGCGGGGTGGCGTCAGTCGCATCGCCAAGGCGTTAATAGTGAAATCTCGCCGATACAAATCTTGGCGAATCGAACTTGCTTCGACTTCTGGATTCGCCGCTGGGTAAGGATAAAACTCAGTTCGAGCCGTCGCAATATCTACCCAAAGAGAGTCTAAAACTGGGTCATTGTGCCACAGTAGCGCGGCTGTTTGAAATTGACCGTGAACTTCCAGACGAGCATTTGGATAGGTTTGTTGAAGTGCTTTCGCCAGTTCTACTCCAGCACCGACATCCGCCGAACGGTGAAAGCCATCTACTACCAAGTCAATATCTGAAAGCATCAAGGTTTCATGGAGATTGGCGAGCAGTAAATCCCGCACCCCTCCGCCGACCAAATAGAGATGCCAGCCGCGTTGTTCTGCCTGCTGGGAGGCTCTAGTGAGGAATTCCCACAAGGGAGGAGCAAGGCGATCGCGCAAAATATCGGTTAGGGTTTGATGAGCATTTGGAATTGATAATCGGGAATTGGGAAGGGGATTTTTTCTCTCGTCATCTGTAACATATCCTCCATTCCCTCTTCCCTGATGCAGCTGCCGTAAGACATCGGTGCGCGTCACCATTCCGACAAGTTGCCCATCTTGCAATACTGGCAACCGCCCGATATCGTAAGTCACCATAATCGATTCAATCTCTGGCAAGGACGTATCCGGGGTAATCGTCTTTAGATTGTTAGCCATGTAGCCTTTTACCGGCGCATGACTAAAGCCATGATGCAATGCCAGATCGATATCCCGCCGGGAAACAATCCCCACCAGTTGGTCTTCGGAACTCACGACCGAAAGACCAGAATGCCCATAACGTAATAAAATTCTCTGGGCTTGCTCAATAGTCGTGTCCGGGCGAATTGTTCGCACTGGCGATGACATCAGTTCCCGAGCTTTCAGCGGCTGGGGAATTTGATGTTTTAGCTGACTGACGAGCTGCTCCAGGGTTGCCTGGGAATCGACGCCGCGAAGTGTCACCGACGCTGCCTGGGAATGCCCCCCGCCACCCAGCGGTTGAAATAATTCATTGAGATTGGTGCCTTCAATGCGCGATCGCCCAATGACCGTAAATCGCTCTTCACCTCCATCCCCCACTGGATACGCCGTAGCGAGTAGCAAAGCATCGCTTTCGCCCAGATCCAGAAGTCGAGTCGCAAGCGTTGACAAGCCGGGAACGTAGTCAGAGGTTTTGAGCAGCACCCAAGAAACGGTATAGCCGCACGTTGTCGCTCTTTGTAAATGGTCCAGCGCTTCTGTCAAGAGTTCCTGCAATTGAGGCGATAAACCCGGCTCAATATAATCGGCAATTAAGCGCAAGCTTGCCCCCTGTTCCATTAACCAAGCCAACGCGATCGCATCTCTTGCCGTCGCCCCTTCATAAGTTAACGATCCTGTATCCACATGAATTCCCAACGCCATCACGGTTGCCTCAGAAGGTGTCAACTGGATGCCTTCTTGCTGGAGTTGTTCGGCAATCAGAGTCGTAGTTGCTCCGACAGGCTCAACTTGGGTGCGGGTAGCGGGAATATCTCCGTCCCCGTCTGGGTGATGGTCGTAGACGACAACTTCCCATAAATCCGGTAAATCCAGCCATTCAGACGCCTTTCCCACGCGATCGCGTTTTTGAGTATCCACAACGGCAATCGACCGAATCTGCTCTGGGTTCACAGCGCGACGCTCAATCAGCGCATACTCATCTCGGTGCAACGCCAAAAAATCCCGCACCGCTGGATGGCAACCGCCGGTCAGCACGACCCTAGATCCCGGCTGGAGACGGGTTAGCCCCACCGCTGCACCCAAGGTGTCAAAGTCCGCTGTTGTATGGCACAAAATCACATTCATCATTATGAGTCCTTAGTCATTAGTCCTTTGCCCATGACCCATAACCAATGACCCATGACGAATGACCAATGAGTGTCGATTTTTGATACGGTACTACTGTATAGAATTGCGGCTGAACTATTTCTATCCAGCCCATTGCTGTCTTGGGAGAAGAGAAAATGACAATTTTATTTCAGTTGGTACTAGGTGCTTTAGTCTTTTTATCATTCGTCATGGTCATTGGGGTTCCAGTTGCCTATGCCACTCCTCAGAACTGGGATCAGTCTAAGCGCCTCCTTCTTTTAGGATCTGGAGTTTGGATTGCTCTGGTATTTCTGACAGGTGCCCTAAGCTATTTGGTAGTTTAAGGATAGTCAGAGTCAGTCATCGGTCAGGGTTCGATGGTCATCAGTCCACTGCACCCGACTCAGGACTAAAGACAAATGACTGATGACTCAAAACAACTGACAAAAAGCTTCTTATATCTAAAATCATGGCAGTTTTCGAGGGAACGTTTACTCAGACTCAACCCCTACGGTTTGCGATCGTCATCGGTCGCTTCAACGATTTGGTGACGACTAAACTATTGGAGGGGTGTCAAGATTGTCTGAAACGCCACGGCATTGATGTCAATCCTCAAGGCACTCAAGTGGACTATGCTTGGGTTCCTGGGAGTTTTGAGGTGCCTTTGGTGGCTCACCAGTTGGCACTCACGCGCCGATATGATGCTGTAATTTGCCTGGGTGCAGTCATTCGGGGTCAAACTCCCCATTTTGATTATGTCTCCTCGGAAGTCTCCAAGGGGATTGCCAATGCTGGGTTTCAAACGGGTGTGCCGATCATTTTTGGCATTTTGACAGTAGATACGATGCAACAAGCCTTGGAAAGAGCTGGCATCAAGAGTAACAACGGCTGGGGCTATGCGATGAATGCTCTTGAGATGGCAAGCTTGATGCAGCAGCTCAAAGGGAATGCCGGTGGCGCATCCTACGGTAACAATGCGGTTCATACAGTGACTACTCAAGCACTGCCAGTTTCGCCGAACCTGGCGATTTCTCCAGAGTCAGCAGTTGAGCGCAACGCATCTGATTCTCTTTGATCGTTGCACTGTGAGTCGGGTGCGCTGAGAGCTAGGGCGGGGTTTTCCCGCCCAGAGCTGCGAATTTAGGCCGCGAATTTAGAAAGATTGATCTCTCGTCTTTCATGCCACCCTTTGGGAAGGGCAAAGCCGGACATCCTTCATTTTTGCCCTAGCACTTCTCGTCCTAGGTAAGGTTGCAGCGCTTCGGGTATCTTGATGGTGCCATCTGGTTGTTGATAGTTCTCCAGAATCGCTGCCATTGTGCGCCCGATTGCTAATCCGGAACCATTCAACGTGTGGACAAATTGGGTTCCTTTTTTTCCAGCTTCTTTGAAACGAATGCTGCCGCGTCGAGCCTGAAAATCCATGAAGTTAGAGCAGCTAGAAATCTCGCGGTATTTCTCAGCAGACGGCAGCCATACCTCTAGGTCATAGCACTTTGCTGCCCCAAACCCTAAATCCCCAGTGCATAACTCAAGGACGCGATAAGGCAACTTCAACGCCTGTAAAATTGCCTCGGCATTTTGTACCAGCGATTCATGCTCTGCGGGTGAATCGTTGGGATGGACAAGTTTCACCAACTCGACTTTATTAAACTGGTGCAGTCGAATTAGCCCCCGCGTATCTCGTCCGTAGCTACCCGCTTCCCGACGAAAACAGGGAGTATAGGCGCAGTGATAGATAGGCAGCTGCGACGCCTCTAAGATTTCATCCCGATAGAGATTCGTCACCGGCACTTCAGCAGTGGGAGCTAGCCACAAATCATCTTGAGCACATTTAAAGCTTTCGTCGGCAAATTTGGGCAGCTGACTTGTGGCGGTAAGCGATTCGCTGTTGATCAGAAAGGGGGGAATGACTTCTACATATCCAGCCGCGATTTGCCGGTCGAGCATGAAGCTAATTAAAGCTCTTTCTAAGGCAGCACCAGCACCAATTAGTGTGACAAAACGACTTTGTGCAACTTTCGCAGAGCGCTCAAAGTTGAGAATTCCTAGTTGTTCGCCGATTTCCCAGTGGGGAAGAACTTCGGAATTTTTAGGTAAGTATTGATCCCCCCAACGGCGGACTTCTACATTCTCTTCTTCAGTTTTACCAATCGGTGTGGACTCACTGGGTAAGTTAGGAAACGATAACAAGAGCGCTTCTAACTCGGCTTTCAGGGTTCTTTCCTGGGGTTCAAGTTCGGCAATCTGGTTTTTGATTTGGTTGCCTTCTTCCCGCAATGCTTGGATTTCTGAGCCGTTGGGATCGCTACCCGATTTAATTTTTTGACCAACTAATTTGCCGATTTCGTTCCCACGAGCTTGGAGCTGACTTCGCTTTGCTTCTAGTTCTCGTTGCTGCTGGTCGCGCTGCAAAATCGGCTGTATGTCATATTGCCCGATCCCGCGACGATTCAGGCGCTCTTGTACACCTTCTGAATTTTCCCGTATCTGCTTGAGGTCTAGCACAGATTTTTTCCAGCTTTTTTTGCCAATTAATCAGGATACACTGCGATCGCGCGATCGCGATGATACAGCCGAGAGTCTGTATGCGCTCTCAGCCTTCTTTACTTGCTGATGCCGCAATTCGACCCTTTGCCTCCATTACTGTCGGTTGATGCGACTATACAACCACAAGGAAACAACAATCCCGGCAAAATGAGCGGTAATTGTATGTGTATTCGCCAGCACCACAAAAATATCTAAAGGTTGAATCAACCGATTAATAAATTGGGGATCGTAGATGGCTACCCCACCTTGAGCCTGAGCCAGCGACTTTGCCAGCAGAGTGCCGGTAATCGCTTCTGCGCCCAGAACTGCTAATAATAATCCCCCTAAACTAACGAGTAATCCAAACCTTAAAACTTTAATCGTATCTGCCTTTTTCGGGCGGAGGTTGGGATTAGGATCTTTTAGCTGTATGCCCAAACGGGTGTAACGCCAAGCTTGATAAACACTGAAATACAGCACTAAAAGACCGCAAACTGCAAAAAAGATACTGCCACCCGTCCCTGGGCTAGCAGCGGCAGCGCCACTGGCACGCGGCTGGGCGGCGGGGATGGCAAACAAGAAAATTATGCTCGAAACAACGGCTAGGACTAACTGAACCCAGAAGCCAGCCCAGCCAGCGATCCGAAAAGAGCCAGCGATTCGCTGTAGAGCTGAAGGAACGGGAGATGAATCGAACTGTTCTCGCATAAATTGATTTTAAATCGGTTTAATTCCGGATTTATCTATAAACAGAGCGTTTTGTTGAACAAGTAATGCAATCCCAAATTTATACGGTAATCTTCCTAACCACCAGTTTGAGGCAATGGGGCAGCAAAATTCAAAGATGTTTAACCTCTGGAGAACTTTTAACCCAATGGAGCCGTCTTTCTTTCGAGAGCAGGCTTCTAATTTACTTGGCTTTGATGACGGCCTGCCATTTCCAGAGCAGCCCTCTCGAAGTGGAAGCAGCATGATGAAATTCCTGCAACCAAATCTCAGGAAGCATTTACTCTCCGTCGCTTATGCAGTTGCTTTGGTAGGTAGTTTGGCAGCCTATCAAAGGACGGTGATACCGAAACCGCTTTCGGTAGCGCAAAAACATTGGGCAGCGATCGCTACGGAAAACCCGGAGCGTACAATCACCCAATACAGTAACAATGCCATTTTAATGCGCTCCTATGGCGCTCTGGACGAAGTTTACCAGGGTAAATCCATCTACCCAGCCTGGGAAGAATTCTTCTCGAAGTACAAAATTCAAGATTTCCAGGTTGTTAAACAACAGCAACGCGATCGCGCTGTCGAAGCAGTCATCACGATCTACGCCAAGTCCAAGTACGGAACCCCTGTTGTTCTGTCGCTTTCCTACCAGGTGCAATTTGATAAGGATGGCAAAATCATCCGTGAAGTCTGGCAGGCCAACCCAGAATTGAGTGTCTAAAATTGATGGTATCGTTCTGTCATTTTGCTAGCTGACATCATGCGCTGCTTTCGATCGTTCGCGGTCTTAATACAGCAGTGATAGCAGCCTTGTTTGGGGTGTGTTTTCTGATTGATAAAGGCATCGTTAGTTTGGGGAAACCGATCCTAATCCAATTTCTTTGGCTGGGAGTTCAGTGAATTATGCAGATGAAATTTGAGGATATTTATCAGTTTTTTCAAGACCCACCTCCCACTTATCTCAACAAGGAACTAGCGGTGTGTTATGTCCTTTCAGTTTTGATGAGTGGAGAATCCTATGGGACAGAACTCATCGGGCGACTAGAGAGTGAATATCCTACCTATCGGCTTTCTGATACCGTCTTATACAGCGCCTTAAAATTTCTGGAAGACCAAGCCGCTATCACGGGGTATTGGAAAAAAGTGGAAGGGAGAGGAAGACCTCGTCGAATGTATCAAATTCGCCCAGAGTGTCTGGAACAGGCTCATGACCTGGCTCGCCTTTGGGATGAATACACAATGAGAGAATCTCAAGCCATCTGAGCCAATCCCAAAGAAGGTCTCTTGCGATAGGCTATAGGTTATAGGCGATCTTGTATCTCTTGGACAAGAGCCTATTTTCCATTGCCCTATCTAGAAATTCGTGAATACGACAATTCTCTCTTCAACATTTCTGCTAACACTGTTGTTAGCAGTCGGTCTATTTTTCTTTATCCGAGCCTCCGCTAAAGATCGAACGCAACAAGTGAAACTGATTGCGGAGCAACCAGAAGAATCAATCTTAATTCAATTGCAACAATATTTCGATCGGCGTGCTTACCGGATTGCGGCGGTGGATGCAAAGCAAAATCAAGTTACATTTCAAGGCTTTGTCCGCCCCAGCTGGTTTTTGGCAATTTTTCTGAGCTTGTTAGCTTTTTGTGGCTTTCTTTGTTTGGCGCTGGTTTTAGCAATCCTATTTCCCCAATTCGCTAAAATTTTTCTAGGTTTGGTTCTCCTTTCACCAGCCGCTGGCGTTTTTTACTGGAAAAAAGCTGGACGCAGCGAACAAGTTTCCCTGAAGGTGGAAACATTTGCAGGTGTCGAAAAAGAGACCAGAAGTTTAATAACTGTCATCGCCCATCGTGATGAATTGGCTCAATTGCAACAGGAACTGCAATTAAAGCCTTGCGAATGACAACTCTCTGGCTAAAAATCTTAAAAAATTCTAAAACCTGGTCAGTTTGTGAATCCAAAAGAATTTTAATTATGAGGAAAAATTCAAAATTCCTCCTATAAAACAATAGGGGCGGTTCGCGAACCGCCCCTATAACCGAGTTTTCACGTTTAATGCCTAAAACTTCAGCTGCTACGAACAGCGGCGAGGGTAGGCTTTTCCACAGGATTGTCGATTATCCTAAGGCTAGGAAACAGAAAATGATTTTCTTCAACGTATTGGGCACCAAATAGCCCTTTTTCCGCCCAAAAGTACCGATCTGTGGTGTGTTCGTTCCGCTTCACGAGCAGCAAAGCAGGCGGAAGGATTCCTTCGGTTTGAATAAACTTTCGCGCGGCGGTGACTGGTTTATCTTCGCCACTTTCAATACTATACTGAGGGACATGCTCTAAAATTCTACGTCCTTCCTGGCGACGGCGACTTTTCCGCTTGCGTCTTCTAGCCAACCTCCTTACCTCCCCTTTAATTCTGAACAGTTGTAATGATAGATACAAAAACCGTCGCAAGTATATCGGTTTGAGTTCAAAATATCAACCGCTTTTTACCGATTGATACAAACATTACAGACCTCAGAAATTAAAATCAACAGCAGCAGAACGGGCAATAAACGCTATATATGCAAGCTTGTCCAAAATAGAGCCTAGGTATAGCGTATAAAGGGCTATATTTATTCGACCTTGACAAAATTTAGCCAGTTTGGAAGCAGTTTCCTAACCAAACTATCATGAAAGCTCGCTAAAATTTTTGTAATAAAAAGAAACAAAAATGAGGTCTTTGCACGACCTTTGCCGCTTCAGCGCAATTGCGTGTCAGGATCGACAGAAGAAAACCCGATCCGCTGAATGCAATTTTCCTCGCTGTCAAGTACCCAAGTATAAGCGAATGTGTCTATGTCTACCAGTTCAGAATTTATAACTTTGTGCCAATCACAAGTAGCACTATTAACTCAAGGACTGGAAGCTGCCTTGAGTGTTGTGTATTTAACGGAAGAACTGGTAGAGGGCGTCCCAACTAAGCTAAGGCCGGTTGTTGCTTACCCACAGACAGCGGTGGAATGGGAAACGGATGAGATTTCGGCTCTGGGATTTTCCGATCGACCATTGGCATCCATTCCTCGGTTACTGTCAGCGGCATCTCCGGTTCCTCAGGAGTCCGATGCGGTTTCTGAGACGGGTTCAACGGAATCGGCGGCTGAAGTCGAGAAAGCAGAAACGATTGATGAGTTGCAGGCAAAAACGGGGACATCGCCCCTCCAGCGATCGCTCTTCGCCGATGCTGACCTGAGTAGCTCCTCACGCCAAATTGTGGTGCCTTTGTTGCATGAAGGTGTGGTGATGGGGTTGCTGGTGACAGCTCGTGAAGATAGACCTTGGAACCAGCGAGAACGAACCGCGATTGAACGGATTGCCGATACACTGGCGAGCGCTTGTATTCTGGATCGGCGTTCCCAATGGTTTGAGCAGCAACTGAGTCAGCAACGTCATCTCCAGGCTCAACAGCGCGATCTCATGGACGATCTGATACACCAATTTCGCAATCCCATGACCGCCTTACGGACGTTTGGCAAGTTGCTCCTCAGACGATTGGTACCCGGAGATGCGAACCGCGAAGTTGCCAACAGCATCGTGCGTGAAAGCGATCGCTTGCAAGAGTTGCTTCTACAGTTCGATCGGGCAGTGGATATGGACGAAGGAGAGTTAGTGCCTTTGTACGGGCAAATCGCGGATCGCGCTTACGATGCAGTTCCCATGCCGATTGCGCCGTCTTGTCCGCTTCCTCCAAAAGGTGAAGATTTAGGAAATCTCTACTCTCCCTTGGGATTGGAGCCTCAGACAATTCCGACGAGAGCGCTGGCGTTGGAATCCTGCTCGGTGGCGAAAGTTTTGGAACCGCTAGTGGTGACATCCAGCGCGATCGCCCAAGAAAAAAATCTGGCTTTATTAGCAGAAATTCCTCCGAATTTGCCGCCAGTACAAGCCAATGCCAAAGTGCTGCGCGAAGTGTTAAGCAATCTGATTGACAATGCTTTGAAATATACCCCGGCGGGTGGGCAAGTTTACATTCAGGCAGGAAATCGACGACATACTTCTCAAGGAGATTTTCAGGCGATCGCAATTAGCGATACTGGCCCTGGCATTCCCGTGCAAGATAAAGAGCATTTGTTTGAGCGACATTACCGAGGCGTCCAGGCAGAAACTGAGATTCCGGGGAGTGGATTGGGTTTAGCGATCGCGAGAGATTTAGTAGAACAAATGCAGGGCGAAATTGAAGTCATTAGCCCCGCCGAACGCAACTGGCTCGATCGCAGTATTCCCCACACTCAAGGACCCGGAACGACCTTTATTGTCTGGTTACTAACTGAAGCCTTAAAGGGCGAAGATGAAGTTTGATAAGTTGCTCTTCCATTTATTTGTATTAAAGCTGGTAATCGGTAATACGATTACTTATCTGGGGTAATAAGTCTGCATGGTATAGCAATCATCAATGATTCTTGAAGTCGGGCATCTGAACTGCTGGCATCTCACCACTCAAATAGGACAGGAGTTACGCAGTTGGAGCGAGAACGAAACGGGGAGCCGCCAAGTAGGTACGTATGGCATCGCGGACAATCGTTAATTTTGCCTCATACCAACTGATGCCCGTGGCGAACCAATGCAGTTCCAAACGTAGGAACGCACGAATCGCTAAACCGATATGGTTGCGTTGGGCACGGCTGGAACGAACTTGAGCACGTTCGGCTCCACAACACTGCTTGAGTCCCCGATGGTACTCCTCAATTGCCCAGGCGAATTCGGCAAACTGGAGCCGTTGCAGTTCACTTAAGTGGAGGTCATTGGTCGCCCAGTAATCAATGTCACCGTCTGGAGTGGCAATCTTGAAGACTTTGACGAATCCATAGCCTTTGAGGTGAACCACCGTACCAGTGGCGGCAATCTCAACCTCATGGAGCGGGCGGTTCCCGGTGTTGTCTGGGTTAACGTGTCGATTGCGCTTGAGTCGAGTCAACCAAATCCAACCATACTCTCGAATCAACTTGAGGTTGTCCAGGCTGCTGTACCAACTATCAAATACCACGCATTCGGGAGCAAATCCCCGTTCCTTCGCCCGCGTGAGCATGGCACGAAAGTGATCGTTCTTAGTTGCCCCATCAACACTCTTTTCGTAAAACCGATAGTCTAACGGGATGTGACGGTCGCCTTCTGTCCACAACAGGGTTATGAGGTTGATGCCCTGCACGACTCGTCCATGCTTGCCGGACCAGTGCCGTGTCACCAATTCCATCTTCTCGGCATACAGCTTATCAAGAGTGGAATCATCGACTACCAATATCCCCTGCTTCAACTGCACTTGCGACTGTGCTTCTTGCCACAGTTGGTCGCTGGACGGCTCCATCCGATGCAACAACCGAGTAATTGCATCATGGGCAGCAGCATTATCCGATTCCGGTTGCACTCGTTCAGCTTCCGTGCAGGTATATGCCTTCTGCGCAGCGATTAAAAAGTTGATGTAATCGTATTCATTGACCTTGGGTGGGTTCATTCTTTGGTTCTACCGCACCGACCCTTTTTTCTCAACTGCGTAACTCCTGTAGGATTGCGATAAGACGCCATTTAGAATTAAAAACCCGGTTTCTTCTAGAAACCGGGTTTAGAAAATGCTTATTTCTTGGTGCCTATCTGCTTAGAGAATGAAGCGATCGCTAGTCAAACAGAATTGCACGCTTCATTCTGCAAATATTACTGCTCTAGCACTAACTCATCATTTAACCGCAGATTCAGATCCGTATCCGGGTCAATCGCAATCAGATCGACTCTATCCCGACCGAGGAACAGTCCAATGAGTCCACCAATTCCCAGACCACCCAAGACTTCTTCGGTAGCGATCGCTTTGTCACCCGTCACAGCAGAAACCGCAGCAGCAGCAGCAGCACCTAATGCGGCATTCTTGAGGATCCCACCAACGCTAGTACCCTTGGTAACGGATTCGGTTTTGGTAATGGTTTGAGAAGTAGCATCGATAGCCACCCGTTGACCGTTCGTGAAAACCAGTTCCTTCGCCACAAACTGAGAGCCTCCCTGAGCCGGTTGCAGTTCACCGACCACTTGGCTGCCAGAGGGGATTAGCACCGTTCCATCAGATGTGGTGATATTTGCTGCCACCGTTAGCGTCAGCGGTGCCCTTTCGTCCTTTGTAACCAGAATTTTTTCTTTCTCGTACCTAACTGGGATGGTGGTTCCAGCCGGAATCGCGACTGTCGTGTCCTCTGGCGGTGTGTCGTTGAGAGAGACAATATAGGGCGAATTAATTGCCGCTACTTGTCCAGAACTCACCAATGCCTGATAGATGAAAGCTGCTACCTCCGCTCTGGTGGCATTCCGAGTTGGATTCAGCGTCTGGAGAGTCGGATAGTTCACCACAATGCTCTTTTCTGTTGCCGCAGCAATGCTACTGCGAGCATAGGTAGAGATGGAAGAAGCATCGTTATACACTTGCAAATCAGCCGATACGGGATTGCTGGCAGTGTAATTCAAGCCATTCGCCAAGGAAACTAGAACTTGTTCCCGGGGAATATTTTGTGTAGGTCTAAAGACGTTACCGGGATAACCCGACAAAAATCCCATTTCGTAAGCTTCACGGATAGCCGAGTATGCCCAGTAGGTCGATGAAAGATCCACAAAATTAACAGCATTGCGGATTTTATTCTTGTTGAAGGCCTTACGAACCATCGCCGCGAATTGGGCACGAGTCACCGGATCGTTGGGTCGAAACGTACCATCGGGGAACCCGGCAATTACATCACGTTGTGCCAGTTCTTGAATAAAACTAGCAGCCCAGTAGCTTGAGGATACATCACTAAAATTGATAGCTTGAGCAACAGCTGGTGCCGGTGACATAATTGTTTCTACTAGGGGAGCCATCGAACCTGCCGACATTCCCAGCATTAGTAGTAAAGCTGTTCCAGATTTCAAGCGCTTTAAGTTAGACATTGAGAACTTCTCCACTTTTCGCATTCCTTTGATTATTTAGACCTAAGATTACCTGATAGGTTCCTAGAAATTTCAATCTCAACAAATTTATTTACTGCCGTGACAGATTATAGAGATATAGACAGTTTCAGCGGAAAGTTCTGGACTGCCTAAGAAGGAAAGACGCATATTTTGCAAAAATAGTTGCTTGTTGTAGAAAAAATTGGCTTCCGGAGCCTCTAGAAGCCGATCACAATATAGATTGGGAATGCAAAAAAAAGGCACGCTATGCGTAGCGTGCCCTAACTTGTGGAATGATGATGTCAAAATTCGGGTCTTTATCTATTAGTCTTAAAGCTAGTTCTGATGGTCAACCCACCGACGGTAGAGTTTTTGAATCGCTTTGAGGACAGGACTAGGGGCTGACTTCTGAGAGGCACTGTTGGGATCTAGAAGCTGTAATCGAGTTAGGAGTTTAGCTTCCTCAATCGCTACCTCGCCATCGCTATAAATTAAAGCGCTGAGGGCTTCGATGAGGCGCTGGTAATCGTCGGTGCTGGGGCGATCGCCTAAATAATCTTGCACCCAATTGTAGACCTCGCTTGGGCTTACAGCGACGAGTTCATACAACAAAGGCTGAATCTCTGGATCGTCAGCAATGCCCTTTTCCTTCGCCACTCGCTGAAGATATTGCCGTTCCTCTGACTGAATTTTGCCATCAATCCAAGCTGCGCCGATGAGAATTTTAACAAGCTGTTTAACACTAGAATTGGCTACCATTGGCTTTTCCCTTATTTCCCCTAACAGATTAATCCATCAACAGATTTCTGCAACCACAACTACCATAGAGGTTTAGCTATTTTTCTTCTGTAGCCGCACCATAAAGAATCCATCCATTTGATGCCGGTGGGGCCAGACTTCGATCCATCCAGCAGGGGTAGTATAAGCTGCCGCTGGTGAATTGGGGTTGGGGGGCAAAATCTGCCACTGGGGGTAACGCTCTAAAAAGGCGCGAACAACACCTTCATTCTCTAATGGATGCAAGGTACAAGTTGCATAAACCAGAATGCCATTCGGTTTAACCCAGGTAGCCACTCGATCTAATAGTTCGCCTTGCAGAATTGAAAGTTCCTGAACTGTCTGTAGAGTTTGCCGCCAACGGGCGTCAGCATGACGATGCAGCGTCCCCAGTCCAGAGCAGGGGGCATCGAGTAATACCCTATCAGCTTGATTGATAAACTGGGGTAGGTTGCGGCTGTCCCCCTCCTGAATTTGAATCGAGTGCAAACTTAACCTTTTGGCATTTTCTTGCAGTTTCCGGAGACGGGAAGCAGTCTTGTCACACGCCCAAACAGTTCCCCGATCTTCCATCAATTCTGCGATGTGCGTTGTCTTTCCCCCTGGTGCTGCACAGGCATCAATGACTACTTCGCCCGGTTGGGGATCTAGCAGATAACTGACTAGCTGGGCACTACTATCTTGTACCGTCCACCAACCTTCGCTAAAACCAGGTAAATTTTGAATTGCGCCTGTGCCACCAGTTAGCCTCAAAGCTTGGGGTAGATGGGGGACGCGACTCACTGAGATACCCGCAGCTTGCAGTGCTGCCTCAACTTTCTCTATCTCAGCGCGAAGGGGATTTACCCGCAGGTCAATTGCTGGGGTTTGGTTCATCCATTCACACAGATGTTCCGTTTCTTCTAAACCCAGACGTTCTAGCCATACTTCAATAATCCAGTCGGGATAGCTGTGTAAGATGCCTAATCGTTCAACTGGGTTTTTTGGCAGATGTAGCGGGTCAGATTCTAAGTTCTGAACTTCCCCTCCCCGGTTCCCCTGCTTTTTGCCTTCCGCTAGACGAATATACTGTCGCAATAGACCATTGATAAAGCCGGAAAGCCCAGAAAATCCGTTGTCTTTGGCTAATTGCACGGTAGTATTCACAGCTGCCGACACAGGAATTCGGTCTTGATAACGAAGCTGATATAAGCCTAGATGCAGAATTGCGCGGAGGTCTAGGGGTTGTTGGTGGGCTTTCTTTTTACCTAGATGGTCGATGAGTGCATCGAGCGATCGCTGTCTTCTCACACTCCCATAAACTAACTCTGTCACTAAGCGCCGATCGGTAGCACTTAAGTCTGCTTGGCGCAGCAGTCGGTCGAGTGCCACGTCAGCAAAAGCGCCTTTACGGTGGACATCCCGAAGTGCCAGAAATGCTATTTGACGAGGATTTTGCATACTAAATAGTATGCGTTAGCAGATACATTTGGAAGCATTGCTGTCTCACTTTGACTCAGCCGGTTTCTCTTTATGTTTTCATTAAAACAACGATTTACACGTTCTCTTCAACTGTCTGTGTCACTCTCTTAATTGTCCCAGCGACCGCCAGAAGGCTTCAGGAGACTCAGAAAACTTCTCTTAGTCCGTCAAACCCTATTTTTTCCCTGACAGAACGTCTGTGCTTTTTCTGGAAACAACTCACAAGGGCTTGTTTCCACTTAATGTCACTCCAAGTATTGACACACCACCTCATCAGTTTTCTGCTGACGGTTTTATACAGTAGAGAACGTAAGTAATTAGTCATTCATCCATCTCAGAAACAAAATGCACCGCATCCGTAAATCAGCTTTATTTTCTTTTTGCTTGTTATTAATAGTTTCGGGTATCAGTGCTTGTGACACTCAAGTTACAGATGCCGCACCCTCCTCAGAAACACCCAAAGTCGTAACCGAATCATCAACCAAACCCTCGACCGAACCAACTCAGCCCCAATCAAGCTTAGAGGTATCTTCTTCAGAAAAAAACGCTCAAACTAAACAAGCTGTTCAAAGCAGCTTCGAGCCGGTGAAAGCAACTCCAAAAAAGGTAAAAATCTTTTTTCCTAAAAACCCCCAAAGCGGGCAAGATTTCACTTATGTTGAGCCAGTTTGGCGAACAACAAACAGTCCGAGTACAGCCCAGTTTGCCATTGAGCAATTAATCGCAGGGCCTACAAGTCAGGAAAAAGCTCGTGGTTTTATCGACCCTATTGAATTCAAGGGCAGTTCCAACTGCGGCAAAGATTTTACGATTTCCATCACGAATGGAATTGCTAAACTGAAATTCTGTAAGTCGGTAATTTCAGGAGGTACTGGAGATGATGCTCGTCAAAAATTCTCTATTAATACCACCCTTAAGCAATTTCCAACTGTCAACTCAGTTATTATTCTGGATAGAAACGGCAAATGCTTAAACGATCAAAGTGGCGAGAATACTTGCCTAAAGAAAGCCGAAAAACTGACAACTGAATCGGGGCTATCGATTGACGGACTTGGGTCAGTTAAAATTAACATGACTGTTGCTGAGGCATCAGGCGTTGCTGGGACTCCAATCGTGCCATCCCGGCAAAATCCCAATCGCGTCTGTGACTATTACAAGCCAGCAAATGGGCCTGAGGGTGTTACTTTCATGGTCACTCAAGGTCGTATCGCTACGGTAGAAATTGAAACCAATAAAATTACCACTGTTCATGGTATCAAAGTTGACGATACAGAAAGCACGATTAAGTCTGCCTATCCCGGACAAATTCAGGTAAGTCGTCTTCTCAACAGCGAAAAAGGTAAAGCCTGGGTCGTTCAACCAAGCAGCTTTGCTAACAAAGACTTCCGTCTCGTTTTTGTCTCTCCGAATGGCGAGACTGTATCGCGCATGATTGCTGGTAAAGTTCCAGAAGTTAATTATGCAGAAGGCTGTCTTGATGTTCGCCCTGGTTGATAGGGTTTTAGTGTAAATTTGTTAACCCAGCTACCAAAACTAGCTGGGTTTCGCGTTTTAGTGGAAGGTGGGAGAGCGATCGCGCTTTTTCCCATCTGCCAAAAGTAAAGATTTAAGAAGTTGAACCGCGAAGATGCTGAAGATGCTAAGGACGCGAAGGAAGAGAAATAAAGAGCGATCGCGCTTTTTCCTTTCCCCGTCTGCCCTAAATAATGAAGCAGGGTAAGCGAGTCTATTTCCTATGCGACAGTCTGCCTTTTAAAGGTTATCTAGTTGCTTTTTTAAGTCTTCTAATTCGTTATCAACTGCTAAATTAGATTTAGAGGAAGTAGTAGTTGGGTTAGCTGCCGGTAGTTGCGCTTGGGTGGTGGAAGAACCAGTCAACTGCGCTTTCATTGCTGCCAATTCATCATCAACGTCATTGCCGGATTCGAGCATGGCAAATTGCTGATCTAAATTATTGCCAGTAAGCTCGGCTGCTGCTGTGGAACGAGCTTCTAGTTCCAACACTTTTTCTTCCATCCGCTCAAAGGCTGCCATCGATCCGCTGGTATTCAGCCGACCGACTGTGTTTTGCAGCTGCTCTTGAGCCTTGGCAGCTTGTATTCGTGCCTTAAGGATGGGCTTGTACGCTTTGGCTTCAGAAACCTTACTTTCAAAAACAGCTAAATTGCGCTTGAGCGTATCTACCTGAGCTGTTCCCTGGTCTATTTGGGCTTTTAGAGTGCTTGCGGTTTCAGCGTGAATCTTTTTCCTCAAGATCGCTTCACGAGCCAAATTCTCATCCTCTTTTTGGAGAGCCAACTGAGCGCGTTGATGCCAGTTGTTCACTTCGGTTTGAGCTTGGTTGTACTGTTGCAGGAGGCGTTTTTGAGCGACTATGACTGGAACAACAGCTTTACGCAACTTCACCAAGTCTTCGTGCATATCCTCAATAGCTAGCTCTAGCAGCTTTTCGGGGTCAATTCCTTGTTGAATGAGCCGAGCCAAGCTAGCGATACCAAGCCCAGCTACAGCTCCAGCAGCTGCCATAGGAGCCATACCAACAGCAAATGCAGTTCCCCCAGCAGCTACTCCTACGCCGCCAATAGCACCTGAAATACCCGCACCTGCTGCTGCTCCTGCTGCTGCCGCACCAAGAGACCGAGTATTTCGCTCTGCTATTGCTCTTATTGCTTCATAAAGGGCAAGACCAGTTAATGCTCCAGCCGCACCTAAGGGAACTGCGCCAACGCTAAAACCACCGCCTTTTGCGACTATTCCAATTTTGCCTATGGCAGCACCAGATGTAGCCCCTCCAGCCGCAAATGCTGTACCATCTCCGAAGTTACCTGTATAGTTTTCACGGTTAATATGGTTAATCTCAGCTCTGACTATGCGGCTGATGCGCTCAAATAATCCCATAGCTATATGTTCCCGTTTGCTTATTAACTTTCTATTAAGCAGTCTGCACCCTCATAAGCATAGAAAAAGTTACTTGTTGCGTCTTCGTAATAATTACTGAAATCCTTATCACCTCTCTCAGTTTTTATGTAAAAGTAAGCTTTGAGCTATCTTGCTCAGATAGATGTTTTTAGTTAATAAACTGCCCTTAATTATGACTTCGGTGCGCCCTCACGATAAAGCCAAAGCCCTCAAACCTTCTAGTCGTCGCCCTGCTAAAGAACTCTGTAGCGAGTGCGGGCTATGCGACACCTACTATATTCACTATGTCAAGGAAGCGTGTGCATTTCTTAATCAGCAGATAGCGGAACTGGAAGAACAAATCCACGGAAGAAGCCGCAATCTAGATAATCCCGATGATTGGTACTTTGGGGTTAGTCAAGAGATGATGGCGGCGCGGAAAACTGAGCCAATTGAGGGGGCGCAGTGGACGGGAATTGTCAGCACCATTGCCATCGAAATGCTCAATCGCGGCATGGTTGAAGGTGTCGTCTGCGTCCAGAATACGAAGGAAGACAGATTTCAGCCAATGCCGATAATTGCTCGGACTCCAGAGGAAATTCTGGCAGCACGAGTGAATAAACCAACGCTGTCGCCTAATCTCTCGGTATTGGAGCAAATTGAGCAATCTGGGATGAAGCGGCTGTTGGTAATTGGTGTTGGTTGCCAAATTCAAGCATTACGAGCCGTTGAGAAGGAACTGGGACTCGAAAAGCTCTACGTTTTGGGTACGCCCTGTGTGGATAACGTTAACCGCGCTGGGTTGCAAAAATTCTTGGAAACCACCAGCCGTTCCCCGGATACAGTTGTCCATTACGAGTTTATGCAAGATTTCCGGGTTCACTTCAAGCACGAAGATGGCTCTATGGAAATGGTGCCTTTCTTTGGACTGAAGACAAACCAGTTAAAGGATGTTTTTGCTCCTTCTTGCATGAGCTGCTTTGATTATGTGAATTCTCTGGCAGATTTAGTCGTAGGCTACATGGGCGCACCTTTTGGCTGGCAGTGGATTGTGGTGCGGAATGACACTGGCAAAGAAATGCTGGATTTGGTGCAAGATCAGATAGATACGCAGCCAGTGATGTCCCAAGGAAACCGCAAAGAAGCTGTACAACAAAGTATCCCCGCCTACGATAAAGGCGTCACTCTCCCGATGTGGGCGGCAAAGCTGATGGGAGTCGTGATAGAAAAAATTGGCCCCAAAGGTTTAGAGTATGCCCGTTTCTCCATTGATTCCCACTTCACCCGCAATTATTTGTATGTGAAGCGCAATCATCCAGAGAAGTTAGAGGCGCACGTACCAGAATATGCCAAGCGGATTGTCGGGCAGTATAAATTGCCGGAATCTTGAAGCTTTCGCGCCAAGACGCAAAAGCGCAAAGTTTTTCTTGGCGTCTTGGCGCGAAATTATTCTAAGCTGGCCCCACAGCTTCAATTGCGGCTTCTAGCGCGATCGCTACATGAGTCCAATGGGTTCCGCCTTGACAAAATACAACGTATGGCTCTCGCAGCGGCCCATCGGATGACAATTCAGAGGTGCTGCCTTCAATAAACGTACCTCCAGCCATCACTAGCTGGCTCTCATATCCCGGCATATCACCGGGTATGGGATCGACATAGGAATCGATGGGCGAGTGCTGTTGAATGGCTCGACAAAAGGCAATCATCTTCTCACGCGAACCCAATTTGATGGCTTGAATCACATCTCGACGGGGTGCCATTGGTAAAGGATTCACTGCATAACCCAGCCGATCGAAAACGTAAGCCGTCAGGTGATTTCCTTTCATGGCTTCCCCGACCATTTGCGGTGCGAGGAACAATCCTTGGAACATCAGGCGATGTTGATCGAAACTGGCACCGCCACTACTGCCAATCCCTGGTGCAGTCAAACGACAGGCAGCGGCTTCTACTAAGTCTGCCCGCCCCGCAACATAGCCGCCAGCGGTTACGATAGTACCACCAGGATTTTTAATCAAAGAACCAGCCATTAGATCGGCACCGATAGCGGTGGGTTCCTGTTCTTCAATAAATTCCCCGTAACAATTATCGACAAAGCAAACTGTGTTGGGATTTTGTTGTTTAACCAGGAAAACAATCTTTTCGATGTCGGTAATCGAAAGACTGGGACGCCAGGAATAGCCGCAGGAACGCTGGATTAAGACGAGACGGGTGCGATCGCTAACTGCTGTCGCCAGCGCTTGCCAATCAATAATTCCTTCTTCCGTAAGAGCCAATTCTTTGTAACTAACGCCAAAATCAAGTAAGGAGCCTTGGCCTTGCCCACGCAAACCAATAACTTCTTCTAGCGTGTCATAGGGGGCACCGACCACTGCCAGCATTTCATCTCCAGGACGAAGAACGCCAAATAAGGCACAGGCGATCGCATGAGTACCGGACACAAACTGCACTCGAACCGCAGCAGCTTCGGCACCCATCACGTCCGCAAATACCCGATCGAGCGTCTGACGCCCTAAATCATCGTGACCGTAGCCGGTGACACCAGCGAAATGGTGCGCCCCCACCCGATGGTGACGAAAGGCTTCCAGCACTCGTTTGAGATTTTGCTTGACTGTTGCGTCAATTGCGGAAAAAATCGGAAACAGTACCTTTTCTGCTTCCTGTAGCTGTTGAAAGCTGTTCATCAATACCTGGAGAAAGAGATTTCTTATTTATTTTAGATTTTGGAGCTTTTGGCAATGTAAAAATTTGCATTTCCAGTAAAAGCAGGGCAAACAAGCCGCCCTTACAAGACCAAGATCAAAATCCCAAATCCAATAGCAGGTTGGGCTGCACAATTTTTATCAAGGTTACTGCATGACTGTTGCGACCACAACTAAAGATCAAGAACAGGTGAGACAAGACTCGCCTCTCCGTCCTGATTGGGTCATTATTATCTACATGGCTGCGTTACACATCGCAGCGCTTTTCGCCCTATTTCCCAGTAACTTCAGTTGGGCTGCGGTTGGTGTCGCCGTCTTTTTCCACTGGGTAACGGGTGGCTTGGGAATTACGCTGGGATTTCATCGTCTGGTAACGCATCGTAGTTTCCAAACGCCTAAGTGGTTAGAATACTTCTTTGTTCTCTGCGGCACCCTTTCCTGCCAAGGAGGTCCGATTAACTGGATAGGCATACATCGCCTCCATCATTTGCACTCGGATGAAAACTTAGATCCTCATGATTCCAACAAAGGCTTTTGGTGGAGTCACATGGGCTGGATGCTTTATCAAAACCCTGCGGATACAGACATCCCTCGGGTTACTAAAGATATTTCTGGCGATCCGGTCTATCAGTTTTTACAAAACTATTTCATTCCCATTCAGGTTGTCTTAGGTTTAATTCTTTACGCCTTGGGCGGTTGGCCTTTTGTGGTTTGGGGAATTTTTGTTCGGATCGTTGCAGTGTTTCACTGCACTTGGTTTGTCAACAGTGCAACGCATAAATTTGGCTATCGCACTTACGAATCTGAGGATCGCTCGACTAATTGTTGGTGGGTGGCTTTACTCACCTATGGCGAAGGTTGGCACAACAACCACCATGCTTTTCAATATTCCGCTCGACATGGCTTAAAGTGGTGGGAAATTGACCTAACGTGGATGACCATTCAATTTCTTCAGTCGCTCGGTTTAGCCTCAAAGGTAAAACTGGTCGAAGAGAGTAAACAATAAATAGTTAAAAGGCAAAAGAGAGCGGAAAGAAAGGATGAAGGATGAAGCAGTTTTCCCTTCATCCTTCTCTCTTTTGCCTTTTTAGTTGTGTCCCTGCACGACGTGCTTAACGGTGGTAAAAGATTCTAAGCCAATTGGCCCTCGGCGATGTCCTTTTTGGTTAGACATTCCCAGAAATAAGGAGTCTCCGCCCTTGGGGTTACGCGAAAATCGGGGAGAAGAATTGAGATAGACTGAGGCACTATTAACGCCGAGAGCAAATTGGCGGCTTTCTTGATAGGATTCAGAAACTAGACAGTCGGCGTGACCGCTGCTGTATTGATTAATGCAAATAATGGCTTCCTCGATACTCTCTACCAGTTTAAAAGCCACAATCTTATCAAGATAGGCTTGACTCCACTCTAATTCATTAGCTAGTTTCAAATCTGGAAATTGTGTCACCAAATCCCTATCTCCTCTGAGTTGAAACCCTTTTTCCTTAAGACTGTTCCAAAGCATTGTTAGAGAAGAAGGTTTGCAAGCTGGATGAATCAAAACCTTTTCAATCGCATTAACAGGGTCTGGCTCGCTTTGATGACTGTCTAAAATTGCGTTCCGAGCCATCTCTAAGCTACCCGTAGGCGACCAATAGAGGTAGCAGTTTCCCATCGCCGACTTTAAGACGGGTGCAGTTGAGAGCTGGATCACTTTTTGGACTAAACTAGGGCGACCATAGGGAATCACCAAATTAATGTATCGGTCTTGAATGACTAAATCCCGAATGGAAGCGCCTTGCTCTGATGGTAGTAGCTCCAGACAACCCGGTGGCATACCTGCTCGTTCTAAGGCTGATTGTAGAACTTGGGCAATGACCGTATTCGAGTGGCTAGCTTCACTTCCACCTCGGAGAATCAGGCTGTTACCAGTTTTCAGACACATCCCGGCAGCGATCGCTCCTAGCTCCGGAAAGGCTTCGTAAATCAATGCAATGACCCCCAGCGGCATTAGCTGGGAGTAAGTTTGCGAGTGTTCTAGCTGATAAGTCGCGTTCATCACCCGCCGGATCGGATCGGACAACTCAGCTAACCGTTGCAAAATGTGGATGGTGGTTTGCAGCCGCTCAGGTGTCAGCTTCAGCCAATCTAAAATCAGCTCATGTGCTGCCATTTCGCGACTGGCTTCCAGATCCAGGGTGTTTGCTTCCAAAATATCGTCTAAGGATCTCTGAAGTGCCTGCGCCATTGCGGCGACAGCACGGCTGCGCTCTACTCCCTTGGTAGTTGCCAATTCCAGGGAAGCTTCATAAGCGCGACGAACAGCGTTCATTGGGTCGGGGGTCGGAGTAATATCGTTGATTGCCATTGGGCTAACGTCGGTGAGTCAGCCAGATGATCAGCGCTGGCACCAATAGCGCCAACACGCTCACCATCGCACACAGCACAATAATGATACCAGGAGGGGCGGGAGGTGAAATCTGAGCTAAGCAAAGCCCTGCGATCAGTACCACCGCAATGATTCCTAAGGAAACAGGTAGGTAGCTGTCCCCAAGCCCTGGATGAGCAGTACTCCAGCGATGACCCGTCCACCGCCACGATCGCTTGTAGGGATAGCTTGTAGACAGTTGTTCGATCGCATACCCACTCTCTTCAACCACGAAGATTTGCTGACAGCGATCGCAGCCAAACGCTTCTGTCAGCGTAATCGGTACTAAACGCCCTCTACGTCGGCATGGGCACGGGTAATCGTTATTTAAGTCAATCTTCTGATCTTTCTGAGATGGCACAAGCGCTATTTAAACAAAGATATGAAAGTGTTAACTTAAGATTTTCGGAACCGGGTTCGTCTGTTAGACTTTTTTTAGTTTGCACCTAGCAACCGCCTTTCTTCGGACTGGGTACTACTGAATGAATGCCTTTAAAGACACAGACAATCTAGGCGAATTTTAACACTGTAAACCTTTGCCTAGAAATGCTCCGACTTATAGATAATCAGATTTATCCTCTGTACCTCTGAAGACCTATGCCTGAAGAAAGGGCTACTTCTTATATGATTTTAACCAGAAGAGCGGGTAACGCGATTCGAACGCGCGACATTCACCTTGGCAAGGTGACGCTCTACCACTGAGCTATACCCGCAAAACTTTATCTTTATCTAGATTCTCAAAATTTTCAGCATCTGTCAACTATCTTTTTTAATCATTTCATTAACCACCCGATGAAATTTGAAGTTGGCGAGAGTGGGAGCGCTTGGTGAAGCGATTTCTGCGGGGAGGCGAAGAAGGAATTCCTCACTCTGTATTTTGATGCTTTCCGGCTCCTCTTCCCTGAACTCACCCAGCTTCCGGACGCAACACCGTAGAATGAAGAAGTATGTAGTTAGTTGAATTAATTATTAATATGCCTGTTTTTGCGGCGATCGCAGTCTTGGCGCTTTTGATTGTGGTACATGAGCTGGGTCATTTCATGGCAGCTCGTCTTCAAGGAATTCACGTCAACCGCTTCTCCCTCGGCTTTGGGCCGATCCTCTGGAAGTACCAGGGACCGGAAACCGAATATGCCATCCGGGCTTTTCCCTTAGGCGGATTTGTCGGTTTCCCTGATGATGACCCCGACAGTGATATTCCTCCAGAAGACCCCAATCTATTACGCAACCGACCCATTCTCGACAGAGCCATTGTCATTAGCGCTGGTGTCATCGCCAACTTGCTATTTGCTTACTTGCTGCTAGCGACTCAACTGGGTCTCGTAGGCGTTCAGGAATTTAATTATCAGCCTGGTGTCTTGGTTCCCCAAGTCGCCTCAGACGTAAGTTCGGCTGCACTCAAGGCTGGCATCAAAGCAGGAGACATTATTCTCTTAGCAGACGGTCAACCACTGAAAGCCTCCAAGGAAGCCATTCCAAAGCTTATGGAGGTCATTCAAAATAATCCCAACCAGCCGGTCCCCCTGAGCGTTGAACGTCAAGGTCAAATCATTTCCCTGACCGTGACACCGCAACCCGGAAGCGATGGGAAAGGTCGCATCGGTGTCCAGCTAGCTCCTAGCGGCAAAGTAGTGCGTCGGCACCTCAAGAATCCTGTAGAAGTTTTGACCACTGCGGCTACAAAGTACCAAGAATTTGTCGTTTTAACGGCTCAGGGCTTTGTACAACTGATCAGTAACTTTGGCGAAACAGCCGATCAGGTTGCTGGGCCGGTTAAAATTGTGGAACTTGGTGCCAGTATTGCCAAGTCAGACGCAGCGAATCTGTTTCAGTTTGCTGCCTTGATCAGCATTAACCTTGCGATTATCAACATATTGCCGCTACCGGCTCTCGATGGTGGTCAACTAGCTTTCTTATTGATTGAAGGCTTGCGGGGTAAACCTTTGCCGACTCAAATCCAAGATGGCATTATGCAAACTGGTTTGATGTTGCTTCTGGGTTTGGGAATTTTCTTGATTGTTCGAGACACTGCTAACCTGGAGTGGGTTCAAAAACTCTTGCAATGAACGCAGTTGTCTATCGTTTTTAACAATGGATAACTGACCTGTACGGGCGCAGGGTCATGCGCCCCTACCAACTAGACAATTGACGATTTATGAACATTACCCGTACATGGTCAGCTAAGCAGCAGCGTGCTTTGGAGATTTTGATTCGCCTGAAGCGATTGTATCCAGATGCACCCTGTACGCTGAACTACGAGACGCCGGTACAGTTATTGGTCGCAACCATTCTCTCCGCTCAATGTACCGATGAACGGGTGAATCAAGTAACCCCCTCCTTATTTTCTCGGTTTCCCGACGCCCCAGCTTTGGCAAACGCTGATATTGCCGAGTTGGAAACCCTGATCCGTTCAACCGGCTTTTATCGCAATAAAGCTAAAAATATTCAAGGTGCCTGCGTCCTGATTGTGGAGAAATTTAAAGGACAGGTGCCAAAACGAATGGAATTGTTGCTGGAATTACCAGGAGTAGCGCGAAAGACGGCGAATGTCGTTCTGGCTCACGCTTACGGCATCAATCAAGGCGTAACAGTGGATACTCATGTGAAGCGCCTCAGCTACCGATTGGGTTTGACAGAATATACAGACCCAGTGCGGATAGAGCGAGATTTAATGAGACTATTGCCCCTAGAGGATTGGGAAAACTGGTCAATTCGGTTGGTCTATCATGGTCGGGCAATTTGTAAAGCCAAAAATCCGGTGTGCCATGCTTGTGTCCTTGCGGATTTGTGTCCTTCTGCTAATTTGTCGCCCTCAGATTCTGTGAATATTAGCCTCGCCACATCTCCTCAAATTGTGGAAGCTTCTAATTGATACCATCCGCTAGAATGGAGAATGGTGTCTTTATTGCTGGAACAAAGTAGGATAATTCATGGCTAAAAAGAGCATGATTGAGCGGGAGAAAAAACGCCAGAAGCTGGTAGATAAGTATGCCGCTAAGCGTGAAACGTTGCAGGAAGCATTTGAGAATGCAACAACCCAACAACAGAAGCTGACGATTCATCGGCAGATACAGCAACTGCCGCGCAACAGTGCGCCCACACGACTGCGGAATCGCTGCTGGGTGACTGGGCGTCCTAGAGGCGTATACCGGGATTTTGGTCTGTCTCGCAACGTTATGCGGGAATGGGCACACCAAGGCCTGTTGCCGGGAGTTGTCAAGTCTAGCTGGTAGTCTTTAGTCTTTAGTCTTTAGTCTTTAGTTGATTGCGTTTGACCAATGACTATTGACTATTGACTATTGACCGCAACAGCGGTCGATGCCAAGACTGTCTAAGAGCAATTCACTGACCGCATTCGCGATCGCAAACTCGCTATAAAAACTTCTGGAAAAATCAAACGCCTGCATCTCTGTCAGAATGGCAATCACCAGAGAACCCAGGTCGTTTTCCCCTTCCATCCGCTGGCGGACATAAATCTGGGAAGCTCGTTGGGCAATCTCTTGATTGACAGCCTCTGGAATAAACTCTTCATCGAGCCACTTGTGCAATGCGCTTTGCAGCCATTTGCCCTCCTGTTGAGGATTTTCGGCTGGTGGTAAGGTGATCGGTGGGATGGGTTGAGACATTTTCACGTATCAGCTTTTCGCTTCTCAGCTTTTAAATTTCAGATGCCGACTCAATGATTCTAAAAGTTGGGGCAGTATTTTAGATATTAAGGTGGTATCTCATCAGGACATCTATGCAGCCATTTGTGGCTGTTAGAGATATACATAGATCGGATAATACGTCATTAACCCGCTTGGATTGAGTGCATGGAGTTTGATATTCCCACCATTATTCAGGGGTATGCCCAAGGCTACTTCCTGATGGCGGATGACGACAATGGCTTGGGATGGTATTCCAGCCGTCAGAGAACACTCGTTCCCCTCGATGGGCAGTTTCGCTACCCGAAGTCACTGCGGCGTGTTCTCAACCAAGAACGCTTTACTGTTGCTGTCAATCGGGATTTCCAGGGTGTAGTGGCTGGGTGTGCGGATCGAGAAACAACGTGGATTTCCCCAGAACTACAAGAGATTTATTTGGCACTCTATGAAGAGGGTTGGGCTTATAGCTTCGAGACTTGGCAGGGAGAGGAACTGGCTGGAGGAATTTTAGGACTTGTCATCGGGGGTGCGTTTATTGGGGAATCTATGTTCTACCGGATTCCAGAGGGGTCAAAGGTGGCGATGGTGAAGTTGGTGGAAAGATTGCGATCGCGCAATTTTGCTTTCTTTGACGCCCAAATGATGAACCCCCATTTAGAGCGCTTTGGTGCTTACATCATTGACGATCCACAATATCAAGTCCTATTACGGAAAGCGTTGCAGCGTCGGTGTTCTTTAGTATAGCCGCAGCCAGCGGGTGTGTCCTACCGAGCAAAACTTTTATCGAATCATGAGCAGGCTAAAACTTGTCAAAGACTTGAAACTCTGGTTGATAGCGATCGCGGCAGGCTTAATTACAATTCATCTTACTTTGACTTGGAGGAGTGGCAATACTGAACTGCTGAGTACAAGCTTCTTATTTTGGGCTGCGGTATCATCCCTACTTTGGCAGAAACGGGACGGATTAGAGCTGAAAAGCGATGATTTTTCTAGCATTTTTGGGTTCGCACTGATTAGTTTGGTACTCTTTAAAAGTCTTTACCCCGGCTATGGTTTTACCCTTCACGTTACACCTTTGATTTCAATGCTGGGCTTGGGTTTAATTGCCTCTGGGGTTAAAGGATTAAAGCAGTATTGGCGGGAATTGCTGCTACTGGCTTTTTTCGTCTTAAATCAAGAATTAATATTGAAATTTTTTAATGTATCTTTATTAACCGCTAAACTTACATCTGTTATTCTTTGGTTTTTAGGATTCCCCGTTGTGCAGCAAGGGGAGATTTTAAGTTTGCCAACTGGGTCTGTACAAATTGGCGGAGCTTGTGCCGGTGTAGGTACTATCCTTCAGCTATTGGGGTTAGCTTTAGTTGTTTTACTCATTTTTCCAACTAAATTAAAGGAAAAGATTTTATTACCATTCGTTGCTGTCATCGTAGCCTTTACGCTAAATGGGATACGGGTGGCTTTGATGACGGTTTTGGCAGGGTTATCAAATAAAGAAGCTTTTGAATATTGGCATCTTGGTGATGGTTCTGTAATCTTTTCTATGATTTCTGTATTTATTTTCGGATTAATTTGTCGATTTTGGCTGTTAAAACCAGGCAGCAAAAATGAGAATTCCGTAGAATTTTAATTGCACCTATAGCACTCTTAAAGGATGCGTGAAAGCAAGCTCCCCGACAACTTTTACGAAGTCGGGGAGCGGAAAGGCTGGAAGCTCACAATTAAAACAGGATTGCTATATTTTTGACTGATGAAGTTTAATATAGCGGTAAAAAAGTGGACTGGGATTAGTTTCCAGGCGGAGTGCTTTTCAAACCCTTCAACCGCTTCCAGGCAAAGTACATTCCCAGCAAGAGAACAGCCAAGATGTTGCCTAAGATTTGGCTGGGTTCGGGCACTGGATCGGGATTTAACGATTGGCTGGATGGCTGTGCTGAGCTAGATAGCGGCTGGCTGTTCGCTGCTGACGGTGCTGACGGTGCTGACGGCATTTTGCTAGCAGTAGGTTTGCTAGCAACTAACGCTTTGCTAGGTGGTGGCGCTTGGCTGAGTGAAGGCACGTTACCGTTTTGGCTAGACGTTGCTTCGGCGTTCATACCCTCTGGCGTTTCTACCGGCACTTGCACCTGCTGAGTTTTCTTGGAATCGACTCGCACTTCTTCCGTGACAGCAACAAAGGAGGTGTATTGCGACAACAACCGATAAGCTAGCGCGGTATCGGTAACGGCTTTGACATTATTTGGGTTTTCGCCAGCATAGATTTCATTCATCAAATCTTTAATCCGGGCGCGTCCCCAAAGTTGAGCGATCGCGCTATTGCCACCGCCATCAAATTCAATCGGTAACTTCTTCTCATAGCGTTTACCACCGGCGACGATTCCAGTAATTCGCAAAGTTCCTTTAGCGCGATCGCCTTTACGTCCAAATAACACCAAAGGCTGATTGGCAAACAAATCAGGGGGTTTGATCGGATAGATTTGCGGTGCTTTTCCACTCCCTTCCCAGTTCACTTCGATATTCGTAAGTACGGGATTATTGATCTGTTGGGAGAACTTTTCGACGACTTTTTGGGCGGATTCTCTAGGGGGAACGACTTCTGAAGTGCCCCGTCCTTCCTCTGCTAAACGATCGATCAAGAAGCGGTTCACTGAAGGGCCAACACCGAAACTATAAAGACGATTTCCCGGCTTCAGCCTCTTTTTAATTTCTGCGATCGCTTGCTGGTCTTGATCGATCAAACCGTCAGTAATCAAGACAATACTCCGCAGGCGTCCTTCTGGCGCGGCGGGGAAATTCAACACAGTTTGAATGCCATTAAATAACTCGGTGCCACCGTTAGCATCTAGGCGATTGATATAATTTAGGGCTTTCTCACGGTTTTGCGGCGTATTCGGTAAAGGTATAGGAGATAGCTGCGTCGCGCTATCGGAAAAGTCAACAACATTAAAGGTATCGCCGGGATTGAGTCCATTGATAAACCGGCGCATCAGTTCCTTTGATTGCTCAATTGGCGGTCCACTTTGAGAGCCAGAAGTATCCATGAGAAATACCACATCTTTGGGTACAATCTCATTACTTTGATATTCCACGGCTGGAATTAAATAGGTGGCAAAGTGACCGCCGCGTTCATCCGCCTCTGATAATACTGTGGACTGGGTTTGGGCACTCGATACCTGATAACGTAAAATCAGGTCTTTATTCGGAATTGCGTTTTCCTTGCTCAATTCAACCCGCATGATGCGACCATCTTGAGTGGTACGGATTTGATGAGAAGGCGATCGCACTTCTTTGACTGGCACCCCGGCTTCGATTTCAACGGTTACGCCAATATTTTGTCCAGAACGGCTTCCGGCTGGTAAAGTCGGCGGATTGATTTGCGAAGTGTCGGTAACTGAGTTTGTATTGCTGTTGCTATTCGTTGAAGGTCCTGAGATATAGCGTGGCCCTACCACCATAGGAAAGACAAATTCATAGCTACCTTTTTCAAACTTCAGGCTTTCACTGTAGCGAATTGTGACATCGATTTTTTCGCCTGGTTTGATGTTAGCCAAGGACTGAGTAAAAATATTGTCTCGTTCTTGGTCTAATAAGGCAGCAGTTTTTCCTTCTTGTTTGGCTTGTTCGTAAATTTGCTTTGCTTCTTCGCGTTTTTTGATAACGCCTCGGATGATGCGATTGCCTACTTTTATTTCCATGTCATCCACTGCCGCTTCATCGGGGAGTGGAAATTTATAGACCGCTTCTAAAGGATTGTTAAAGGGATTTTCAAAGGTCTGCGTTACCTCCACCCGCGACACATTCCCTGTGACTTTCGCCACAACTTCCGTATGTTTCAACGGAAACACTCGCTCCTGTCCATCCACAATCGCGAATAAGCTGCCTTCCGTCAGAGATGCTTGCCTCTCAACTTCCTGAGTCACCATCTCTACCACAGGCGAAGCTAAGTACCGCACTCCCGCATATCCAAACAATAGGAAGGCACCGGCTATCAGCCATTTTTTCTTAGAATTACGTTTAGTAGTTGGGAGCGATCGCCCATTCAAATCTTGCAATACTTCATCTGCTGATTGATAGCGCCGCTTCGTACCTGTTTGCAGCATTTTGTCGAGAATGCTACCAAACTGTTTACTGACTGGCGTCTTCAAGAAATCCCGCCAAACCCAGGTATCTTCACTCGTATCGCTTAGATCGAAAGGAGGAATTTGGGTGAGCAAATGGATACAAGTAACACCCAAACTATACACATCGCTGGCAAAAATCGCTTTCCCTTTTACTTGTTCGGGAGCCGTATACGCAGCAGAACCAATAACCGTTCCGGTTCTGCCTAGCATCGTCTCAGTCGCATACTTTGCTGCGCCAAAATCGACTAACACGAGTTTGCCATCTCGACGGTTGCGGATGATGTTTTCGGGTTTAATATCCCGGTGAATCATCTGTTGACTGTGGACAAATTGCAACACTGGCAGCAAACTTTGCAGGAGTTGCCGAATTTCTATTTCTTTAAACGGTCCTTTTTTGGCTAATTCTTGAGCTAAGTTTTCTCCATCGATAAACTGTTGCACTAAATACTGATGGTCATCTTGCTCAAAATATGCAAGCAGTTCGGGAATTTGATGATGTTTCCCAACAACCTCTAAGCGAGTTGCTTCTTGACGGAATAACTCTGCTGCTTTTTGGCGATTATTAGTTCCTTGTTGTTGAGGAAAAAACTGTTTAATGACACAGCGCGGTTCCGATGGCTGGGATATATCCACAGCCAGGAAAGTTCTCCCCATACCTCCTTGACCAATCGGTTTAATCGCACGATAGCGATCGCTCAGCAGTAATTGCGATCCGCAACTTTCGCAGATTGCGGCATTTCCAGGATTTTCTGGCTGCTGACAATTAGGATTTAGGCAATAACACCGACGCCGATCGTGAGCTGTGTTTTTTTGAGGCGGGAAGGTCGTCATAGCAGCCCTTTTTCAAAACCGTTCACGCCATTCTAGCCATTTCATTTCTAAAATTAATATGAAGAAATAGCTGAAACGCATTCACTGCAGAGCTTTGAGATTTGTAGGAAAATAAACTTCTCCAAGTAGTACGGCAGAAGTTGCGCCGGTCACTTGGGGAAGATTGCCAGGGATGCCTAACTGACGCCAATATGCCAAAACAGCGAAAGCGATCGCTTCTTTGAAATCAGCATTCACACCTGCTTCATCCGTTGTCAACACTGGCACGGGTTGTAAAGTCGCTTGTAGGCGCTGTTTTAAGTAGAGATTGCGGCTACCACCGCCACACAATAACACCTCGTCAGGCATCTGCGGCAGGAAAGTGCGGTAACTATGAACAATTGACGCAGCAGTGAGTTCAGTCAGCGTTGCCAGCAGATCAGCGCTACTCAACTCATAAGCAGAGGCATCTGCGATACACTGCCGGAGATAGGTGTAGCTAAATAGCTCTCGACCCGTTGATTTGGGCGGTTGCTGCTGGAAGTAATCTTGCTGGAGCCATTGCTCTACTAAATCGTGGCAGATTGTGCCTGCTGCCGCCCAAGCTCCATCTTGATCGTAGGTTTTGGCTCCATTCGTTAAATACTGCACCGCCAGGTCTAGAAGCGCATTTCCCGGCCCGGTGTCCCAGCCTCGGATCTCTTCTAGCCAGCTGTCCCGACGCGCTGGGAGGTAAGTGACATTCCCGATACCGCCAATATTTTGGACACATCGGTACTTGTCAGGGTGGCTCAATAAATAAGCATCTACTGCTGGCACCATAGGCGCACCTTGTCCACCGGCGGCAATATCCGCCGCCCGGAAATTACTTACTGTGGGAATACCTGTCAGATGGGCAATTAAGGCACCCCGACCTAATTGCAGACTGTAACCTAAAGGAGTGCTGAGGACGGATGACTGAGGACTGAGTGAAGGGTCGAGGACTGAGGACTGAGGACTGAGTGAAGGATTGAGGATAAAAGATGAAGTCTCTTCTTTTCCCTCTCTCCCCTGCTCTGTGGGCGGGCGATGAAAAACAGTTTGTCCGTGAGAGCCAATTAACTCGGCTGGGGGGTTGCTGTTTTGAATGTTTTGGGCTGCTTGTGCGAAGGTGTAAGCGATCGCATCATCTAATTGGGCAAATTCTTCCATTGACAAGGATGACCCGCCACAAACTTCTAGAATTTGCTTTGAGAGCGCATCTGGATAAGGATAGGTGGCTCCTGCTAGCAGAGTCACTTTTATATCTAAGTCTTTACCAGAAATTTCTACTAAAGCGGCGTCAATACCATCTACCGACGTGCCGCTTATCAAACCAATTACGCGCATCATTTTAGTAATTAAAAATTAACCCTGAAAACTTAATTAGTTGTATTTATTGCTTAGATGAGGTTTGTTCAGCTGCAATGATGTGCAAATCGATATTTTTGAGATAGCGCATCAACTTCTGGACAAAAGACCCCTTCCAGAATAACTCCCAACGAGATTTTTGAGAATGCCCAAGCACCACTTGAGTAATCCGATACTGTTGAGCAACAGAGGCAATCGCCTGCGGTACGTCAAGATTAGTTACTCTTAAAAATTCCCCGCCAAATTCCAAAGTTAGCTTCTCGCAAGTTTCAATATATAAACTTTCTTCCTTAGTCAAAAAGCGTTCCGGATGGGACACAAACACCGCATACAGGCGACCCCTCATATAATCAGCAATTCGCGCCCCGCGTCGCAACAGTTGTACCGAATTTGGATAAGTCGAAATACACACCAGCACCCGTTCGTGAACTGAGCAAAATCCATCACTGGGTGTAGAAGTAATCGCGTCCTCTTCAACGTTGTCCGCCACCTCGCGTAGTGCCAGCTCTCGCAACGCTACTAAATGACGCCGTTGAAAGAAATTTTGTAGCGCCCGATCTATCTTATCCGGCGCGTAGATTTTTCCCTCCACTAGCCTTTCTTCCAAAGTTTCCGGCGTAACGTCAATCACCACTACTTGCGTTGCTTCATCCAACAACCGATCTGGAATGCGTTCTCGTACCACAACGCCAGTAATTCGCGCCACCAAATCATTGAGACTTTCTAGATGCTGGATATTTACCGTAGAATTGACATCAATTCCCGCATCCAAAATTACCTCAACATCTTGGTAGCGCTTTTCCCGTACGGAACCGGGGACATTTGTATGCGCCAGTTCATCTACTAACACCAACTGCGGCTGACGCTCCAAAATGGTATCTGTATCCATTTCTGTCAGAGTCATCCCGCCTCTAATAATTGTTTTACGGGGTATTATCTCCAGCCCCTGAGCTTTTTGAGCCGTCTCCTTTCGCCCGTGGGTTTCCAGCAACCCGATAACAACATCAATCCCTTCCTGTTTAAGTTGGTGGGCTTCTTCCAGCATCCGGTAAGTTTTGCCGACACCGGGAGCCATGCCAATGTATATTTTGTGGTTGCCTCGTCGGGCGGGACGAATGTTAGAATTCAGCGCTCCTGAAAACTCACTTTTAGGAATCATAATTGTTAGATGTTAATTGTTCATTGTTCATTGCCTTTCACGATGAACTATAAATTACTGGCAGATTGTAAATTATCTAACGCTAAATTCAACTTGAGGACATTCACCCCAGGTTCTCCGAAAATCCCCAAAAATCTACCATCAGTGTATTTGGGAATTAATGCTTGAACTCGATCTGCTGATAAAGAGCGAGCCGCCGCCACCCTTGCGGCTTGGTTATAGGCAGTTTCTACGCTGATATGAGGATCTAAGCTAGAGCCAGAGGTGTAAACTATATCGGCTGTGGGCTGGATACCAGACGCTTTCAATTGTTGGGTTGTCGCTTCTACTCGCTTGAGTAAATCTGGATTGGTAGGAGCAAGGTTGCTGGCACCAGATACACCAGTGATTTGACTTATATTCTTTGGATCGCGTTCTGCGGCTGTAAAGCTGCTGTAGTTCGTCGTGCTAGGACGACTTGTGAAATATTGAGGAGAAGAGAAGGGTTGACCTATTAAGGCAGAGCCATAGACTCGTCCTTGATTTTCGATGATGCTGCCATTTGCCTGATAGGAAAACAAAACTTGCCCAACTATTATCGTGAACAAGGGATAAATGATTGCTGTTAGTATCCAGAGAACTAAGGCGACTCGAATTGCTTTAATAGTTTCTCGCATAAAAGACCTAAAAAATGGGAGTTTTGTAGGAGCCGGGATACCCTGCCCTTGCAGAGCTTTGAGTTTTATTGAAAATTCAAACCTCAAAAATGTTTTTTAGAAGCGTTCCGGTTGGAAAATAACCACAAACAGGTAAATCGACAAGGTTATCGTTAGTAGACCGAGTGCCATCAACCAGAAAGTTTGTCCTGAAGAAAGAGTTCCTCCGGTTGCGGCTTGCACAGCTGGCGTTATCAGCAGATTCAAGCACAACAGAATAAATAGTTGCCGCAGCAAAGGTTGCTTGCGCCATTGCGCCTTCAACAAATCAATACTCTGAACCATTTCCACCGAAAATATCTCACTCAAATTAAATCGCTTCATAAATCTCCGTGTTCGCTCCTTCTCTTTGTGTTCTGGAGCGGTTCTTTTTAAGCTAAACCCACAGCAGCAATCAAAACATCAATTACTTTAATTGCAATAAACGGCGCAATCACTCCACCCAAGCCATAAATTAGGATATTTCGTTGCAGCAATTGATTAGCCGTGAGCGGTCTGAATTTAACTCCAGTCAGCGCCAAAGGAATCAAAGCGGGAATAATCAAAGCGTTGTAAATCAGAGCTGATAAAACCGCCGATTTGGCACTCGCTAATCCCATAAGATTGAGACTATTAATTCCAGATGAAGCAAATATCGCGGGGATGATCGCGAAGTATTTGGCTATATCATTTGAAAGGGAAAAAGTAGTCAGCGCCCCGCGAGTAATTAACAGTTGTTTGCCGATTGTCACTAAGTCGATTAACTTGGTGGGGTCAGAATCCAAATCCACCATATTCGCCGCTTCTTTCGCCGCCTGAGTGCCAGAGTTCATCGCTACACCCACATTCGCTTGAGCCAAGGCTGGGGCATCGTTGGTGCCATCGCCAGTCATGGCAACCAATTTACCTGCTGCTTGTTCGCGCTGAATCACGGCGATTTTGTCTTCTGGCGTAGCTTCGGCGATGAAGTCATCGACTCCGGCTTCTTGGGCGATAACGGAAGCGGTGATTCGGTTGTCGCCAGTTAACATCACGGTGCGAACGCCCATCCGCCGCAGTTGGTCAAAGCGATCGCGTATTCCTGGTTTAATGACATCTTTCAGGTAAATGATGCCGTAGATGTCGCTGCCTTGACAAACGGCTAGAGGTGTACCACCGAGCCGGGAAACTTTTTCGTAGGCGGCATCGAGGTCTGGTGCCAGATTACCGCCACGGGAACGCACAAATCCCTTGATCGCATCTACCGCACCCTTACGGACTTCACGACCATCGGGCAAATCCGTACCGCTCATGCGTGTTTTGGCAGAAAATTCGATTGCTTCAGCTGCATTGCGGTCAAAATCTACTGTTGACCCTAACTTCTCTGCGAGTCTGACAATTGACTTGCCTTCTGGCGTCTCATCAAATACGCTGGCAGCCAGAGCAACTTTGGCAATCTCATCCATCGAATGACCGTTAACTGGGATGAATTCCTCAGCTAAACGGTTTCCTAAGGTAATCGTGCCCGTTTTGTCCAAAATCAGGGTATTGACATCGCCACACGCTTCTACGGCTCGTCCAGATGTCGCTACCACGTTAAACTGGGCTACTCTGTCCATCCCGGCAATCCCGATCGCACTCAGCAAGCCGCCAATCGTGGTAGGAATCAGCGCCACTAACAGAGCAATCAGCGTGGCTACGCCCACCGGATTATTAACGTAGTTTCCGTATGATGGCAGCGTTGCTACGACAATCAGAAACACCTGAGTCAGAACTGCCAGCAATACCGTCAAGGCGATTTCGTTGGGTGTTTTGCTACGTTCTGCGCCTTCCACTAAAGCAATCATCCGGTCTAAAAATCCCTTACCTGGGTCGGATGTTACTCGCAGAGTTAGTTGATCAGAGATAATTTTCGTGCCGCCGGTAACAGAACTCGCAATATCTGAGCCGGGTTCTTTCAACACTGGCGCAGATTCCCCAGTAATTGCCGATTCATCAACGGAGGCGACACCCGCAATTACTTCCCCATCGGCGGGGATGGTGTCACCAGCAATCACTTTTATGCGATCGCCTTGCCTTAAATTAGTTGAAGAGACTTCTTCAATTGAGCCATCGGGCAATAATTTCCGAGCAGTTGTGTCGGATTTTGTTGCCCGCATCGAGTCAGCTTGTGCCTTACCGCGTCCTTCTGCCACCGCTTCCGCAAAATTAGCAAATAGCAGGGTAAATAGCAGAATTACGGTAATTAGACCATTAAATAGGCGCTGGTTTTCGCCCGGTACTGTGCCAAACAAATTTGGGTCAATTGTTACCAGTGCAGTGATGATGGTACCAACCCACACTAGAAACATGACTGGATTTTTCAGCATCATTCGTGGGTTGAGCTTGACAAAAGCATCCCGGAAGGCTCTCTGATAAAGCCCTTTGGTATTTACCTTGGAGGTATGTTTACGCGAAGAACGTGGTTGGCGTGGTTGGCGAATCTGTTGAGGCGAAGTCGAATTTTCAGATGTCATAAGTAGTCAGGGAGAAACTAACCGCAGAGAACGCACACAGAGGAGGAAAGTAGGGTTTATTTATCCTCCTTTAGCAATTTGGAAGGCTTCGGCTATCGGACCAAGTGCTAAAACTGGGAAGAAGGTTAACGCGCCTAAAATCAAGAGGATTCCCGCGGTGACGGCGGTAAATAGAAGCGTATCGGTGCGGAGGGTTCCGGTAGTTTCGGGTACTGGTTGTTTGTGAGCCATGCTGTCAGCTAACAGCAGCATGGCGATAATCGGGATATAGCGACCGAGTAAGAGGCTGAAACAGGTACTCAAGTTCCACCACAGGGTAGTGTCGCCCAATCCTTCAAAGCCCGATCCGTTGTTGGCAGCGGCTGAAGTGTACTCGTAGACGACTTGGGAGATGCCGTGAAAGCCGGGATTGCTGATTCCAGCGAGGGTGTTAGGAAAAGAAAGAGTAATGGCTGAGGGAATTAATACTGCTATCGGGTGGATGAGTAGCACGACGCTGGCAAGAACGATTTCTTTTTTCTCAACTTTTCGCCCCAAAAATTCTGGGGTTCTTCCCACCATCAAGCCGGTCAGAAATACGGTCAAAATTAGGTAGATGAACAAGTAAGCTGTTCCAGTTCCCTGACCGCCCCAGACAATTTGAAGGAACATATTAAAGAGGGTAGAAAAGCCTCCAGGAGGCATTAGGGAATCGTGCATCCCGTTGACAGCACCGCACATAGTTCCGGTTGTCGTAATTGCCCAAAGTGCTGTCTGTGCCCAACCAAATCTAACTTCTTTGCCTTCTAAGTTAGGAATAGATTGCTGTCCTCCTAGGAGATTATTCACTAGAGGATTTCCTTGATATTCGCCAATGGCAGTAATGATAGTCAGAATGGTAAAGATAATAAATACCATCCCAAACAGCAGCCATCCCTGTTTTTTGTTATCGGCAAAGATGCCGTAAGTTATAATCAGCGACGCTGGAATGCAAACCATCGCAATTGTTTCTAGCAGATTGGAGAAACCATTTGGATTTTCAAATGGATGGGCGGAGTTGATGGCAAAAAATCCGCCGCCATTCTCTCCTAACTGTTTGATACTTTCAAAATGGGCTACAGGACCACGGGCAATGATTTGTATTCCATTTTCTAACGTCGTAGCTGTCTGCGGCCCAGCTAAGGTTTCTGGAACGCCTAGAATGATTAATAATAGCGCTCCTAAGATGGACAGAGGTAGCAATATCCGGGTAATGGATTGAATTAAATCAACGTAAAAGTTACCTAACGAGTTGCCAGTTAAGCCGCGAATAAAGGCGATTGCCACAGCTAATCCGGTCGCGGCTGAGGTAAACATTAGATAACCCAGTGCTAACATCTGACTGGCATAGCTGAAGGTATTTTCGCCAGAATAATGCTGCTGGTCTGTATTGGTCAAAAATGAGATTGTTGTATGGAGTGCTAAATCCCAACTAGGGGCACTTAATCCGGTAGGATTTAGGGGCAGGAATTGCTGTAGTATGAGAATTAGATAAACTAATACACCCATGACCAAGTTGGTGTAAAGCAAGGCACGGGCATACTGCCAACTCGTTTGATTCTCTTTGTTTCGCACGCCCCCTAGTGCATAGATAGTTTTTTCTATTGGTACCATTATTGGGTCAAGAAAGGTTTTCTCTCCTTTAAATACACTAGCTATGTAACTACCAAAAAACTTACTGATTGCCACCACAATCAGTAAGTTAATAACAATTTGAAATAAGCCTTGCCACATAAATTAAACCTAATTTAATCGAAGCTATACGATTTTTTTGCAGATAAATTAGACAAACAAATCTTTAATTTGTCCGACTAGCATTCTAATACGTAGAAGAGAAATACCACAATTAGATTAGATATATAACCTAGATATATATGTATTAATACACCTTCTATACCTGCAAGTATAGATTCAGGTTTATCGCTAAAGTGAGGATATAGTATATGTCATGTGGTGCCATTCATCAGTTGGAAAATACATCTGATGAGGAGGTTACGCACCTTGGTAGCTATCAAAGCAAATCTTGTGACTAAAAATCAGCACTCAACTATGCGTTTGCTAATTGTAGGGGCATTTACTGTCTTGATTATGCTGGAGTTTTCCACACCTCCATCCTATGTGTTTGGCTACCTCTATATCGGACCAATTTTACTAACGAATTCACGCTTGAGTCACCCTGCAACGCTTATACTCACCCTTTCTGCTGCTAGTCTAACTATCTTAAATTTGTTTTCTCCTGCTCTTGAACCGATCCAACCGTCAACAGTGGCAAACCGATTGATTGCAGTGATGGCGTTGGCGGTAACTTGCTGGTTGCTGCGTCGAAACCAGCATTATGAAGAGGCGATTCAGAGACAACAGGCGCAATTGCGATCGCAACAACAACTGGCAAGTATTCGTGAAGATTTTGCCTCTACTTTGACACACGATCTCAAAACTCCATTGTTAGGCGCGATTGAAACGATTAAATCTTTCCAATTAGGACACTTCGGTGATTGTACGCTTCAGCAACAAACAGTTTTGGCGATGATGGTTCGTTCTCACACTTCGACATTACATCTGGTGGAGACGCTGCTGGATGTATATCGTAACGATACCAAAGGACTAAAACTGGTGCGATCGCCTGTGAATCTAGTTACCTTGGCTACTGAAGCGATCGCTACATTGACAGATTTAGCTTCTTCGCGTCGGGTGTATATTACTCTCCGTCATGGTTCAACCGATTTTCACCGCTTTTTGTGGGTGAATGGAGATGCCTTGCAATTACAGCGAGTCTTTATAAATTTACTCACTAATGGCATTAATCATTCCCCGCGTGGCGGTAAGGTGGAAGTCATACTGGAGTACCATGCTAATTATCAAATTGTGAAAATTATCGATAATGGGCAGGGCATCACCGAAGAAGAGTTACCCCACCTATTTGAGCGATTTTATCAAGGACATAGCGATCGCGTTGCCACAGGATCGGGACTGGGTTTATATTTGACTCGTCAGATTATTGAAGCGCACGGCGGTACAATTTGGGGAGAAAACCAGAAACCACGCGGGGCAATGTTTGGCTTCCGATTGCCTCCCCACTTAGTGGAAATTGAAAATAAAAAAGGATAAATTACCTTTTTTCGGTTTTCCGACCAAAACTCCAAGACCTTTGAAATGAAACCTTCACTGCGGATTTTGTTGGTGGAAGATGATGAACTGTTTCGCCTGGGACTGCGGATGCGGTTGCAACAGGCAGGGTTAGAAGTCGTTGGTGAAGCAGTTGATGGCGAAACCGCTGTGGAATTGACGAATTGCCATTTACCAGATGTAGTGCTGCTTGATGTGGGACTACCTGGGTTAGGAGGCGTTGAAGCGTGTCGCCAAATCAAACAACGTCATCCAAAAATGCCCGTTTTGGTTTTAACTTCTCATTCCCAAAAGCCTTTGATTGAACGGTTAATTGCGGCTGGCGCTCATGGCTATTGTCTCAAAGGAATTGAAGCTGAGGTGTTAATTTTAGCACTGCGTTCAGTCGCCGCAGGTGCCTCATGGTGGGATCAAACGGGTACAGCAGAAATTCGCGCCGCATTTGACGATACACCGACACCAACTTCATCCAAAACCGCTGAACCTTTAGCAACTCCGCTTACCAGTCGGGAGCAGGAAATTTTAGCATTAATTGCCGCTGGGAAGACAAATCAAGAAATTGCCGAACGGCTGCATATTGCCTTGGGTACAGTTCGGGTTCACGTCCATGCCATTTTACAAAAATTGGAAGTGCGCGATCGCACTCAAGCCGCTATCTTGGCAATTCAAGAAAGATTAGTAGCCGCAGATTTGTTACTACAAGAATAATTAATCAAGATTCATTTATATATAGTAGGAGGTTTCCATGACCTCAGCAGAGATACCATTTGCCGTCGGTTTCACTCTCCCAGACCATACCCAGTTACCAGACTCCGATGGCACATTTGTGAAAAACTTTCAAGAACCGCCCCAAGGCGATTTGCTGACCCATTGTATAGAACCAGTTTTGCAGCAAATTCATCCCGATGGACAATACTGTATCGGTCGGGATAGCGGGATCTATTGGCGGATAACGGAACCGCCTGAAAGAGGAGCAGAAGCACCAGATTGGTTTTATGTGCCGAATGTCCCGCCGACTTTGAACGGTCAATACCGACGTTCTTATGTCTTGTGGCAAGAATACGTTGCGCCGCTGATTGTGTTGGAGTTTGTCTCTGGGGATGGTTCCCAAGAACGAGACAGAACGCCGATAACTGGCAAGTTTTGGGTTTACGAGCAGGCGATTCGCGTTCCCTTCTATGGCATCTATGAAGTCAATCTGGCACGAGTGGAAGTGTACCAATTAATTAACGGGCGCTATCAGATGATGCAGCCTAACGAGCGCGGACACTATCCCATCGAGCCTTTAGGGGTAGAGTTGGGGATTTGGCAGGGACGATACACAAATATGGAATTTCCCTGGTTGCGCTGGTGGGATACTCAGGGAAACTTGCTGCTAGATGGTACGGAAATCGCACAGCTTGCAGAAGAACGCGCTGAGCGCTTGGCAGAACGCTTGAGGGCAATGGGCATCAACCCCGATGAATTAGTGTGAAATCAGAACCTGAGTTCAGGCTTGGGTATTACATCAAATTCAGCGGGTCAACGTCTATTGTCAAGCTGACTGAGGACGGGCACAAAAGGCGCAACTCGTTGAAATCCGGTAATTCTGGCAGCGAATTAGGCGCAAACTTCAGCATAATCTGCCATCGATATCGATTCGCCACCCGTAAGATACTCGCTGGTGCTGGCCCTAACACCTCATACACTGGGCTGGTGGGGTGAGCATCTGAACTGCTATCCCTCTGGGGTGTATTGGAAGCTAGCCCCGCAGCTAGCATCTCAGCAGTTTCCTGCACTTCTGCGGCATCGGTGCTGCTTAGCCGCAACAAAATAAGACGCCCGTAGGGGGGATAATTCAGCGCCTCTCGTTGTTCTAACTCTGTCTCGATGAAAGATTGATACTGATGTCGCCGTACTGCCTGAATGACTGGGTGTTCCGGGGAGTAAGTTTGAATAATGACTCGACCGGGATCGTCGCCGCGACCGGCACGACCTGCCACCTGAGTTAGGGTTTGAAATGCTCGCTCGGATGCCCGATAGTCGGGGAGATGCAGCAACCCATCAGCAGCAACCACTCCCACCAGTGTCACCTGGGATATATCTAGCCCTTTGGTGAGCATTTGAGTCCCAATTAATAAGTCGGCTTCTCCGTTGGTAAAGCGTGTCAGCAGCGTGCGATGAGCGCCTTTGGTGCGAGTGGTGTCACTATCAAACCGGATATAGCGCAACTGAGGGAACTGCTGCGCTAATTCTTGGGCGACTCGCTGGGTGCCGCTGCCAAAAAATTTCAGGTAGGGAGAACCGCATTCGGGGCAGGATTGAGGATGCGATCGCACAAAATTACAGTAATGACACCTCAATAATTCAGCGGCTTCTTCATGGGTGTGGTGATACGACAGCGAAACATCGCAGTGAGGACACTCAATCACATACCCACAGCTGCGACAAGAAACAAAAGTACTATGTCCCCGCCGATGGATAAATAAAATTCCCTGTTTCCCCTGATCTTGCAGCTGCTGTAAGCCTTCCTGAAGCGATCGGCTAAAAATTGAGCGATTCCCTTGCTGCAACTCTTGGCGCATATCCACCACTTCTACCGGCGGTAGCGGGCGCGATTGGATGCGTTCTGGCAATGAGAGGTAATGGGTAAGCGCGTTTTGAGTTGGAGAGACGCGATTCATCGCGTCTGAGTTTTGAGTTGAAGCGGTTAACTCCGGACTCGTAATATTTATCCAGGTTTCTAGGGAAGGAGTAGCGGAACCTAAAACGAGGGGGCAGTTTTCCAACTCAGCACGCCAAGTAGCGACCGTACGGGCGTGATAAGTGGGTGCGGGTTGGTCTTGCTTGAAGCTGGAGTCGTGTTCCTCATCCAACACGATTAGCCCTAGGCGTGGCAGTGGGGCAAAGATAGCTGAACGGGTGCCAATCACAACTTGGGCTGCACCCGCCAGCATTTGCCGCCAAGTGTCGTAGCGTTCGCCATCGGAAAGGGCGCTGTGATAGACGCAGACTTTGTTGCCAAAACGGGCGCGAAATCGGTCGGTGAGTTGGGGTGTCAAACCAATTTCCGGGACGAGGACGAGGGCGGATTGTCCCCGTTCTAAGATGGGGGCGATCGCTTGTAAATACACCTCTGTCTTCCCGGAACCCGTGACTCCGTGCAACAGCACCTTCGCAAAACCGGATAAAGACGCGATCGCTTCTAGCGCCTCAGATTGAGCCGGTGTTAATGCTTTCGGTTGATCCCCAGCCAAGAGCGGTTCTGCGGAAGTCCGCAACATCTCCCGTTCTTGAATAACCACGCAGCCTTTTTGCTCCAGCGTCTTGATGGTGGATGAACTGGCGTTGCAGATTTGCAGCAACTCCGTTAACAACAAATCGCCGCCGCGCCGCCGCAGCACTTCCAAAATTTCCCGTTGGCGCTGCGTTAAGTCGAGGGGAAAAACATCGACAACCAGCGTCACGGCTTTCTGTAACTTCGGTCGCTGGGTTCTGGGCGGTTCCAGGTAACTTTCGACTAACTTGAGCCGCAATAGCTCCCGGATCGATCGATAGGCTCCTTTAACTTGACGCTGGAGGTAGACGAAGCTGTAGTCTCCAGAGGGTTGAGCTTGCAGAAGTTCCAGAATCTTACAGGCAGTGGGACTCAGGTAATGGGCACTTCCCGCTTGTCCCCCGTTTTCGCCTTCGCCTTGGGCAAGCCGGAGGCGACGCTGCGATCGCCCCAGTAATCCCGGCGGTAGCGCGACTCGAATCACCTGAATCAGCTGGGTGTAGTAGTATTGGGCGACTTGGTTCAGCAGTTGCCAGTAGGTCGGCGGGAAAAACCCAGCACTGACTACATCCTCTACATCCCGAATTTTGGCTGGGTTCAAATCTGGCGGCGGTGCATCGCAAATCCGAATCGCGATCGCTCCCAAAACTTGCGCCCCAAACGGTACGCTCAGAATATCCCCCGGCTGCACTTGCAACTGGGCAGGCAACCGATAGGTATACAACCGCTTCTGCGCTTCTGCTTCTGGACAATCCACCAGCACTTCTATCCATCGATTCTGTCCAGAATCAGACTGGTCGTAGGATGCTCTACTCTCCAGCACAATGCCCGAACGCCCGACATTGGGATTTAACGACATATTCCCCCTCTCCCTTGGCAGCCGGATACTACAGCCAGCTTTCCAGACCGCCATGCTTGTCGCTTACTGTAGACCTGTTAATTTTAGCTGGCTGTAGACGCTTGAGAGACTTGAAATTCAACAACATCCGAGGTCGCAACCAAGAGGATAGAAGTTAGGATACAAATGTCTCGCTTGGATGCTTGTATGTGAGTATACTTGCTATCCTCTATCTATTGTGCAGAGCGCGGATGCCTACTTTCTCCCTATCGATAGAGAGGAAAGCTCACAAGTATATGAGATCCTGTGTGAATAGCATGGGAAATTTAAAAAACTTTAAACTTTCCTTAATTAGGAGCCAGAAAAAATGGAAAGAAACCCCAGACTTGGCATTGATTTAAGTTTAATTTAATTGAAATTTATCTACGGCATCACAGCTGACGGCAAGCTTCTAATAGACTAGGGCATCACCTTCATGTTTCCTGATTTTTTCTTAAGACGCATACCCAATCTAAAGCGCTTCTAGATTCTGGAATCGAGAAATGTAATCAGGAAAACAATCAAAAAACTATTTTCTGGTAGCCTTAAAAAGCTATTTGTAAATTGAAAGGTTGAATAAATTTTGAGTGTTCCAAAGTGGGTACCCGATCTGGTGTTGCCACGAGCGGATAAATGAAGCTCAAAATTAGCAAAGAATGCAGACAGTAAAAATAAAGTTGACCCTTGAGTCTATGCTCGTAGAGCCTGTCTTCAGTCCGTCATGGATATGTACAAAGAGAGCATCCGTTCCCATCAACTCGCTTTATCCAATACCGACTCAGACCTTGCTATGAATATTGCTGACTTGAACCGAAGCGACGTGGAATCTACATCCGATCGGGATTTTGTAGATATTACCGACCAGCAAATGGAAGAAACCACTGAAATAGAAATCGTCAGTGTTGAAGATGAAATTTCAGACGAAATTGATAAATTAGCCGGTGGTCGCCCCTCTGAATACCGCAAAACTGTCTCCGATGATACTGTAGGAGCGTTTTTTAAGGAGATGGCACGCTATCCCCTTCTGAAACCAGATGAAGAAGTCGAGTTAGCCCATCGCGTCCAATATTTAGTCAAGATAGAAGCGCTCCAAGAAAAATTACAAAAAGAGTTGGATCGCGCTCCCACGAAAGCAGAACTGGCGGCAGCAGATGGGCTTTCGGAACGGCAGATGGAACATCAACTGTATCGCGGACGGGTGGCGAAACGGAAGATGATTCGCTCGAACCTGAGATTAGTTGTTTCTATTGCTAAACGATATTTGAACCGAGGTGTTCAATTCCTCGATTTAATTCAGGAAGGGGCGCTGGGATTAAATCGCGCTACAGAAAAGTTTGATCCCGACAAAGGTTATAAGTTTTCTACCTATGCCTATTGGTGGATTCGGCAAGCAATCACGCGGACAATCGCTAACGATGCGCGCACGATTCGATTGCCAATTCACATTGTCGAGAAGTTAAATAAGCTCAAAAAAGCGCAGCGAGAACTCAAGCAAGAACTGCATCGCAATCCGACAGAAGAGGAATTGGCGCAATCTTTAGATATTGAGGCTTCGCAGTTGCGTCAGTTGTTGCAACTTAGAAGGCGATCGCTTTCTCTCAACCATCGCATCGGGAAGGGAGAAGAGACGGAACTGATGGATCTGCTCGAAGATGGTGATAATCAATCTCCTGAAGAGCAGATGAGCGAAGCCATGATGCGCCAGGAAATTTGGGAAGTGTTAGGCGACGTTCTCACCGATCGGGAAAAAGATGTTATCTCTCTGCGGTATGGTTTAACCAGCAGCGAACCCTACACGTTAGAAGAAGTGGGCTGTCTATTTAATTTGTCCCGCGAACGAGTGCGTCAAATTCAAAGTAAAGCGATGCGGAAACTGCGGCGTCCCCAGGTTGCCAAACGCTTGAAAGGATGGCTCACCTAAAAGTTGTTGGCGATCGGTAATTAGTCATTCGTTTTATGATTGACCAAACGATCGCTGACTGATGACGAATGACTACTGAATTGATTTTACGTCCAGCAGAGCCTGGAGATGCGTCGGTGCTATTTGGGCTAATTAAAGCACTCGCAGAGTATGAGAAACTCTCTGACGCTGTCACAGGCAATACGGACGCCCTGAAAGAGCATCTGTTCGGTTCTAAGCCTTATGTAGAGGCAATTCTAGCAGAATATGCGGGGCAAGCCGTGGGGTTTGCCCTGTTTTTTCATAACTATTCCACCTTTCTCACTAAGCCGGGAATCTATCTGGAAGACTTGTTTGTACTCCCGGAATATCGGCGTCAGGGGATCGGGAAGGCGCTTCTCACCCACCTCGCTCAGTTGGCTGTATCTCGCGGCTGTGGGAGATTGGAGTGGAGCGTTTTAGATTGGAACGAACCGGCGATCGCATTTTACGAACGCATGGGTGCTGACGTTTTGCCCGACTGGCGGATTTGCCGCGTTACGGGCGATTCTCTCGTGAGTATGGCTGCACTAACCCCTTCTGCCAGTGACGTAGGCAGCCGTTAGAGGGTGCTGGGGCGATTCAAACATCTGGGCAACCGAACCAGATTCGATCAATTCTCCAGCGCCATCCTGAACCCAAAACAGCGCCACGTCATCCGCAATCCGTTTTGCCTGTGCCAGATTGTGAGTGACGACGAGGACTGTATATTTGCCGCGCAGATTGACGATTAAATCCTCTACGACTTCACTAGAAAGGGGATCGAGGGCGCTGCAAGGCTCATCCATCAGGAGAACATCGGGTTTGAGGGCGAGCGCTCTGGCGAGACATAGCCGTTGTTGTTGTCCGCCAGAAAGGGAAAGGGTAGGAGATTTCAGCCTGTCCTTCACCTCATCCCACAAGCCGACATCGCGCAAGGCATCTTCGACAATTTCATCGATTTTTTCTCGATTCCTCACTCCATGTTCTCTAAGCGGAAATTCAAGATTTCTGATAATGGAAAGTGGGAAGGGATTGGGTTTTTGAAATAGCATTCCTACCCGGCGGCGCAATGAAATCACATCGATTTCTTGCACATCTCGCTCCCCCAGCAGAATCCGCCCTGTTAACCGACAGTTGTTGGTTAAATCGGTAAGGCGGTTTAGACAAGTGAGAAAGCTTGTTTTGCCACAACCGGAAGGGCCAATTAGGGCTGTAATTTCACCCGATTTAATAGAGAGAGTGACATCTTTAAATGCGGGTTTATTCGCGTAAGAAAGGCTTAAATTCTCGGTTTTGATTTCTGGGGCATTACTGGGAAGTGAGGCTGAAGTTTTCTCTTGAATTCTAATTTCGCTTGTCGTGTGTTTCATGAAGAATTTAAACTGTAAAGACGCGAAGTACGCAAAAAAAGAACGCGAGGTAAGCTTGGTTTACGCTACCCAAATTCGGGATTGCCGAAACCGTTCTGCGAGCCAAGAGATTGCAGCATTAATGAGTAATAGAAAGCTGACTAATACGAGAGCAGAGGCGTAGGCATTTGGTTCGCCGCCAGAGACGTTCATAGCGAGATCGTAAATGTGAACCGAGAGCGATCGCCCGGAATCCCACAAGGACTCTGGCATCCGATCGACGTAACCACTGGTAAAGATTAAAGCAGCCGTTTCAGCGATCGCTCTCCCTAAACCCAACAGCAACCCCACGACTAATCCAGGCATTGCCGCTGGTAGCAGTAACTCCCATAATGTGGCTGTACGAGAGAGTCCCAGCGCCGCCGCCGAACGTCGGTAGTCATCCGGTACGCCTCGAAAACCTTCCTGGGTTGAGCGAATCAAAATCGGCAGCACCATACACGCCAGCGTCAACCCACCGGAAAGAATAGAGAAGCCCATTCCCAATGTTTTACAGAAGAAAGCGTTCCCAAAAAGACCAAAAACAATTGAAGGGACGCCTGCTAAAACATCCAAACTCAGTCGCACTAACCGCCCTAAAATACTCTGGTTTGAGGTAAATTCAGCCAGCAATATCGCAGTCCCTACTCCCAACGGAATCGAAACCGCCATGCACACTCCTACGATTAGCGCGGTAGAGATTAAAATGGGTGCGATTCCTCCATCTCGCCCAGCATTACGCGGTGCAGTTGTCAAAAATTCCCAGCTAATTTGACCGATACCAGAAACAAAAATATTGCTCAATAGCCACAACAGCGAAGCTGTTATTAAAGCGACAGATGCCCAGAGGATTGCAGTCGGAAGCAATTCAGAAGAAGGCAAACAATTAAAAGGCGAAAAATTGTTTTTTTCTTGCACCTTTTGTTTTTGTAAGTTTGTCTTCTCAAAGGATTCACTCATAAAGATGCCCTTGATTAATCATTTCGGCAGCAACGACTAAAACCACAATCATCGCCATCAATATCAACCCGCTGACAAACAAGGCGGCGCGGTGATTTCCCACGGCATAAGCCATCTCTAAAGCAATATTTGCTGTCAACGTCCGCACTGGCTCAAATACACCCTTTGGTACCTGCACGACGTTACCGCAAACCATTAACACCGCCATTGTTTCGCCAATCGCCCGTCCCGTTTCCAAGATAATCCCCGTTAATAGCCCTGATTTTGCTGCTGGAAAAACCACACCACGCACCATTGCCCAGCGTCCCAATCCCAGCGCCGCCGCACCCCGCAGATAATCTGCGGGTACGTTGGCAAAGGTGGCATCGGCGACGAGAGCAATGGTAGGCAAAATCATCAGCGTTAGGATTAAAATCCCGGCCAATAAACTTGGTCCCGGTGGGTGCATCCGCCCAATAATTGGCACCAGTACGACTAAACCCCAAAAGCCATAAACGACTGAGGGAATCCCTGCTAAAAGCTCAATCAGGCGTCGGTAAATTGTGGCTAAAGCGGGAGGTGCGTAATAGTGGCAGAAAACTGCGGAGAGAATACCCAGAGGTGTTGCGACTAGCACAGATCCCGCCGTCACAAATAGCGACCCACACAACATCGGCATTAGGTTAAATTCTTCGCTAGCGGGATGCCAGGAGGGGTCGTTGAAGAAACGTGTCAGCCCAATATTTTGCAGGATGGGCAAGGTTTCCCAGATGAGGAATAGCAGAATTAAAAGAGCGATCGCGCCCGAAATAATCGCCATTCCCCGCAACATCCAGACGAGGATGGCTTCATTTCGCGACTGGGACAAAATACTGCTCCTTCACAATGTCTTGCACATCTTTAGAACGGGCAAAATCAATAAATTCTTTTTGCAATCCGGTGGGTGTAGTTTTCGTCACTAAATTGAGTGGACGAGAAAGCGGAAATTTACCGTTGCTGACGTTGGCGATGGAGGCGTCTACCCCTTCGACTGGCAACAATTTGATCGGAGTATTGTGAGTGACACCATATTCGCCAGAACCAATGGAGACATAAGCGATCGCGTTGGGATTCCCTGCTACGGTTTTGATTCCTTGTTCGTTATCGCCAATCACCACATCGGCACGAATATCGGTTGTCTTTAATTTGAAGTGGTCGGCAAACAGTTCCAGCGTGGATCGACCCTCAGCTTTATTGACCACCGTAATTGGGGCATCTTTCCCGCCGACTTGTTTCCAATTATTGATTTTGTCGGTGTAGATATCGACAATTTGCTTGTCCGTCAGATTTTTAACTGGATTCTCTTGATTAAGAATGACCGAGACGCCATCGTTAGCAATGGTAAAAGCTTGCAAATCCTTCTCGCTGTCTTTGAGACTTCGGGAAACCATCCCAATATCTGCCACCCCCTGACGGGCATCTGCGACTCCCCGCGAAGACCCACCTGTTTGCACGTCAATCCGGACTCCCAGATGTTGAGTTTCATAGCGCTTGGCCATCTCAGCCGCCAGAGGTGCTACCGTACTCGATCCCGTCAAAACCAGCTTGCCTTGTAACTTATCGGATGATTGGGTTGCCCCTTCTGGAGGCTTCCCGCAAGATTGCAGCCAAAAGCAGGCAGCCAACCCTAGAGAAAGCGGCGCAAGCATTCTTAGATTCTTCATCAGTTATGTAATTGAAGTTTTTTATGTGTTGGAATCAAACGAAACCAGGCAACATCCCAAGTCAATCGCCCGATCAGCATTTGTCCTCTGGATTGCAGGATCTAGCTGATAAAGCACCGCCTTGCCATCTCGCGTCGCCGTCACAAAACCCTCTTCTCGCAAAACTTTTAGATGATGCGATAGCAAACTCTGTTGCAACCCCAGCACCGCATTCATCTCGCCAACGTGCTTAGGGCCACTCATCAGCAGTTCTAAAACCTCAAGCCGCGTTGAATCTGCCAAAGTTTTCAGTTTTTGGGCACAAAAGGACTGCGATGAGACTTTTTGGGTACTCATGGATTCACCTGTGTGAAGTTGGGAACCAACCCAGGCTTGCCCTGGATCGAGATTGATATTAACTTATATTTATATCAATAATTGTTTATTAATTCTAGCTTAATTTTTTCTTAACCGATGCTGAGGATGTCGGGAAAATTCAGATTTTTCACTTGAAAAACCAAACCTCCTTCCCTGCAAGGAAAGGAGGTTTCCGAGTACAAGGCGTTCTATAGCGCTCCTAAATGATTCCTAAAGGCGAGATCCCCGACTTCTTGGAAAAGTCGGAGGTCTGAACCGCTGGCATCTTAAAACTCAAATAGGATTGCTATAGCAGCTTTGTGCTAACTGGCGATTCAGAGGAATTTCTATCCAGAACTCAGTACCCTGACCGGGTTGAGACATACATTTAAAGGAACCGCCGTGTTTTTCTACCACAATCTGGTAGCTAATGGAAAGTCCCAGACCCGTTCCTTTCCCAACCGGCTTGGTGGTGAAAAAGGGATCGAAAACTTGGCACTGCACGCCTGCACTCATGCCAGGGCCATTGTCACGAATCTGAATAACAACGCGGGGGACACCAGCTGGGTTGTCCTGCATCAGAAAAGTACGAATGGTAATCTGACTGGGTAAGTTTTTAATTTCCTCCAGCGATCGCGTTTCATCGCGTTGCTCTAGAGCGTCAATGGCGTTGCCGATCACGTTCATAAAAACTTGATTCATCTGACCGGCGTAGCACTCGATAGGCGGTAAGTCTCCATACTCTTTCACCACGTCGATCTCGGCATGGTCTGGCTTGGCTTTGAGTCGATGTTGCAAGATTAACAGAGTGCTGTCGATGCCCGTGTGGATATCGACAGGTTTCCGCTCAGCCTCATCCAGCCGGGAGAAATTGCGTAAAGACAGAACGATCTGGCGGATGCGATCAGCTCCAACCTTCATTGATGAGAGCATCTGCGGAAGATCCGAAGTCAGGAACTCGATGTCAATCGCCTCTGCTCGATCCACAATTTCAGGATGGGGATTCGGGTAATGGCTTTGGTAGAGTTCCATGAGTTTGAGCATATCTTGGGTATACTCATCAACGTGGCTGATATTGCCGTAGATAAAATTAACCGGATTATTAATTTCGTGAGCGACACCGGCAACCAGTTGACCCAAACTCGACATTTTTTCGGTTTGAATTAGCTGGCTTTGGGTTTTCTGTAACTCTTGGAGGGCACTAGAGAGTTGTTCTGCTTGCTGCTGGGTTTGCGCGAGGAATTCCGCTTGCTGTTGGTAGAGTTCGGCTTGCTGAATCGCGATCGCAGCTTGATCGGCAAGTTGTTGTAGCAGATCGACTTCCTCCGCCTTCCAAACTCTTGGCGCATGACACTCATGGGCAACCAGTAGCCCCCACAGTTGCTCCCCTCTGCGAATCGGGACGACTAAATTGGCTTTCACCTGAATCTGTTCCAAGAATTCGACATGACAAGTTTGCAAAGAAGCTTGATGCACGTCGTTCATTGCCCGAACCCGTCCCCCCTGGTATAAGATTGCGTACTCTAAGGGAAAGCAGTTCTCGTCATATACCTGCCCCAGAATCGATTTCGTTTTGCCAGTGACCTCTTCGACAACCACCTGGCCTTGCCAACGCCGGGTGAACTGGTAAACGATCACTCGATCTGTATCTAACAGGTTTCGGACTTCGCGCACGATGGTTTGCAGGATTGTTTTTAGCTCCAAAGTGCTGCGGATTTGGTCGATGACTTGCTTAAGAACGCTTGCCCACTCCAAAGATTGTTGTAACTTGACTGTACGCTCTTGGACTTGACAATCGAGGTTGGCATTCAGACGCTGCACCTTTTGGTACAGTCCATACTGCTCAATCGCCATTGAGAAGCAATCGCCTAAAGTATCAGCGAGTTCAATCTCTTCCGGAGTCCATTGGCGCGATTGGCCTCTTTTTAGCTGTCGCCAAAGTTCAAAAGATTTCCGGGGATGAACTTGTCGCGCATCCGGGTCAAAATGCCCAGCCCATAAGGTTTCTGTGTCAATTTCATCTCGAAAAATTGTCAAGTATCCGACCAACTGTTGACGGTGTTGGAGGGGTACAATCAGTACGCCCCGAATCAAAGTAGATTGAAATACAGTTTCAATCGATTGTAAATACGTTTGTTTATACAAGTCAGCGATCGCAATGATGCCACTACTACCCCTAGTATTTGCGGTAGCGACAGGGTTTAAATTTGCTCCGCCTTTTAACCATTCTTGCCACAGAGGATGCTGCTCAATTAGAACGGATGAGGCAGGTACTGCTACCACTCCCGGTTCTACGAGCTTCAATTGATCGCCACAGGTGTACACTATCGCTGACAAGCCAGTAGTTTCTGGGGCGATGTACAGTCTGCCGCCAGAACCTTGCAGCGCGCTAACGGTTTCCTCCAGGGCGGATTGCAGCTCAATGGTAGGGAGTGTATGCAGCAGGGTAGCAACACGGTTAAGCGTGACTTCCCGCTGAGCTTTTTCGCGGGTTTGGGTGAGTAAAGTAGATTGAGCGATCGCAATCGACACTTGATCGGCTACCATCTGGACAATTTCCAGTTCCCGTTCTGAGATTACTTGCGGTTGCGAGTAGTGACCGACTAAAAGCCCCCACAAGCGATTGCCATGCAGAATCGGCACCACCAGAGAAGACTGCACGCCCATTGCTTTGAGATATGCCACATGGCAAGGGTCTATAGGGCGATAGTGGATCTTTCTGGTTTCTAGGGATTCTCCGGTTTCTGGAGAATCCATTAGCGATAAACCAATGAGTCCTGACGCAACATTCACAATCGAACGCAGACGCACTTTCTGATAGAGTTCGCGTGCTTGGGGAGGAATGTCATCCGCTGGAAAGTTCAAACCTTTTAAAGACGGAAGGCGATTTTTATAAATAAATTCGGCAATCACTTCTCCACTTTCATCAGCATGAAACCGATAGACCATGACTCGGTCTGCTTCTAGTAACGAACTGACTTCTGCCACCGTTGCGATTAAAATTTCTTGTAATTCCAAGGATTGACGAATCCGGTTAGTGATTCGGTGCAGCAATCCTTCCCGCTCTAATTCTGACTGTAATTCTGGCTTTAAAACTTGCGTATTTTTACTGATGGTCATTTTTTCATCCACTACGCTTATAATATTTGTGCCTTTTTCCGCACTGTATCTATTTTCGGTGTACTGACTAAGTTCAGCCATACGTGAAAATATGGAACTTTTTTTTAAAATTAGTTTCTATACCAATCTGAAATGATTCGTGAAGGTGCGATTCCCGACTTCGAGAAAGAAGTCAGGATCTGAAGGTTTGTCTCACAACTAAAATAGGATTGCTATATATATGTTTTCGAGCAAGTTTGAAATCGGGTTTTAAAATAATGCTGTAGATTTAGGGATTTTTTAGAAAATGAGTTGCTAAAATTCTATCCAGCTAAGGTTTCTAACTTTCTCGCCTCCCTAAACGCATCTTGAGCCTTCTAATTTCTCCTGAACAGCTTAGGGCTGAGGATTATCGAGTTAGGGGTCGTGGTATCGGTCAGGTCTAAAATCCCTCAGTGCGATCGCGCTTGATGAAGATTTGTTAGCTTAAACTCTAATTGGAATCTTGATAGCAAACTCAGCCCCTTGACCGGGTGCTGAAGTACACTCCAACTGTCCCCCATGTTTTTCGGTTACAATTTGGTAGCTAATCGCTAGACCCAGCCCAGTCCCTTTGCCAACGTTTTTCGTTGTGAAGAAAGGATCGAAAAGTCTTGACTGAACCTCAGTTGAAATCCCTGAACCATTGTCAATTATTCGGATTTCTACTTGATTGTTCCCTGCGACTTTGGTGCGAATTAAGATGGTAGCGGGATTGCCTTTAATTTCTTCGATCGAGCGTTTATGATTAAACTCATCGAGAGAATCAATTGCATTTGTAAGTAAATTCATAAACACTTGATTCAGTTGTCCGGCATAGCATTCTACTAAAGGTAAGTTGCCATACTCTTTAATCACCTGAATCTCCGGATGTCCCGGCTTATCTTTTAATTGATTCTGTAAAATTACTAGCGTATTCTCAAGACCCTCATGAATGTCAACGGCTTTCATCTCCGCTTCATCTAAACGGGAGAAGTTTCTTAGAGATAGAACAATTTGACGAATCCGTTCGGCTCCAAACTTCATGGAAGATAGAATTTTCTGAAAATCAAGGAGCAGGAAGTCGAGTTCGACTTCTTCGATATAGTCTTGAATTTCCGGGGTGGGATTGGGGTAGCATTGTTGGTACAACTTTAAGAGTTTGAGCAAATCTTCCAGATATTCATTGGCAGGAGTGATGTTGCCATAAATGAAGTTGACTGGATTGTTAATTTCATGTGCAACTCCAGCCACCAGTTGACCCAAACTAGACATTTTTTCAGTTTGAATTAATTGAGTTTGAGTTTGTCTCAATTCAGATAGAGTTTGTTGTAACTCTTGAGCTTTGTCTCGGTATTGGGTTTCAGCCTTTTGAATTTCTTCAAACAAGCGGGCATTTTCTAAAGCCGTGGCGATTTGTCCGGCGAGGGTGTTGAACGTCTCTAGATCCGTTTGACTGAAGCGATCGCTTTCCTTGTCTTGAATGTCCAGCACTCCTAGTAGCGCCCCACGGGCGACTAAGGGCACCACTGCGGAAGAACCCATTTGGATGGGTTTCAAGTCTCCTGCTAGCCCTGCACTGTCCTGTTTATCCACCCAGATCGTTTGCTGCTTTCGGGCAGCAAGGGCGACTAAGCTGCGATCGTCAAGAGACAGACAGGCGCTTTCATCATGCCCAAGCATACCCTGATTGCCAGAATCAGCCCGCCGGATGAGTTGATTCGTGGTTTGATCTAACAGATAAATTTGCACGTAGTGCAAGCCGAAGCGATTCTGCATTAGGGCGATCGCTTCGCGCAACAGCTTTTCCGGGTCTATAATCGCTTTCGACAGCTCGCTGACGGCAACCGTAACGTGCTGACTAACTTCCAGTTCGCGGGTACGCTCTTCTAGGCCTTGAAGCAATTTACCGACTTGTTCTGCCATCCCATTGAAACTCAACGCTAGCACCCCAATTTCATCCTTTGATTGGATAGAAGTACGAGCATTGAGGTTGCCAGCAGTGAATTGAGTCACTGTTCCAGCGAGATTAATCAGTGGCTTAGCCAGTAGTTCTCCGATCGTAATCGCCGCGATAATGACTACACCTGCAATAATCGCAGCCAGTAACAGCGTGTCGCGGGCTTGGGCTTCGATAGGCGCTAGAAATACCGCTTTCGGTTGGACAAAAACCACAAACCACGGTCGCGTCTTTAGCTTGGTAACTGCTGCTGCGTTCGGCTCGTTGTTTGTAGAGGATAAGGCGGTTGTAAAGTAAGGGGATGTTGCAGCGTTATCTAGACCTTGCTCAAAATCAGGCAAATTTGTCGAAAAGTCTGCCGTTTTCCCCTTGGGCAACCGTCCTTCTGCTTGCAGAGCCTTCACTTTAGCCGGTGGGAGCGGTGTAACCGATTTAAAATTTAACTCAGGTGAGTTCCCGTGAGCTAAACGAATATGGTTTTCGTCTAGCAAAATCGCAAAGGAAGCGCTTCCTCTCACTAGGTCGGTATTTTGACTAACCAATCGCTGGACAGCAGCAGCGTTATAACGGATACGTAAGACACCGATAGTATTTCCCGACGCATTTCGTACCGGACTACTGAAGTACAAACCGATCTCATTAGTACTTGGAGAAAACACGATGGGCGAGACATAGGGTAAGCCAGTTTTAAACGGTCGCTGAAAGTAATTCTGGTCAGATTTATCTGTACCGATATCTGGTGTATAGGTATCAATTACATCTCGCCCCTGACTATCGAGCAGCGCGTAGGACGAGATATTCAAAGTATCTTTACGGCTGAGCGAACGTAAAGCGCCCTCGACTTCTGAAGCGATACTTTGTCTCTGGTTAGCAGGTAAACTTAAGTACTTGGCGAAGACTGGCAACTGAGCTTCAACTCGGACAGCATCCAGATTCGAGTTTATAAAAGCATCTATACTCAGGGCAGTTTGAGAAGCAGATGTTAAGAGGGTTTGGTTAGCATTGTTCGTCAGCGTCTTTTGTGTGGCTCGCTGATTCAAGAAGGCTAGTAATGCTAAGGGGAGGAGTGCCACACCCAAGAAAGAAAAAATCAGCTTAGTGCGTAGGGTATAAAGTTGGAGCTGTTTCACAGTCAATTTACCTTTTGTAACTGCTGCACAAAGGACGGATCGATTAGTTTTTGAATATCCGGCGCAGCGCTTAGCCCTCCGGTACGAGTATAAAAGTCGGCGTACAATTTGGCTGTATGATACAGCGACTCTGTTGTTGAACCTGGAGTAAATGCCTTTAAGTTGTCTTGCAAATTAGACAACTGGATGCCATCTGTTGAAATAATTTCAGGTTTGATATTGAGGGTTTTGGCAATTATTGCTTTGCTTTCTTCTGGATTCGCTTTCCAGTAGTCTTGGGCTTGGAACCAAGCGCGAATAAATGCCTTTATATCTTGAGGGCGATCGCGTAGCACATTGCTGTGAAACACGATGACATCTGGAATTAACCCAGGAGTCTGCTTACTGGTGAATAGCACTTTAGCCCCAGATTTGACTGCTTGAGACAAATGGGGTCCCCAGGTTTGTCCTGCTTGAATTTCACCACTTTTTAAGAAAGCTGGAATTGCTTCCGCTTCTATATTGACTAAGCTGACATCTTGAGTAGAAAGACCTTTCGTTTCTAGTATCTTAGTGACAAACAGTTCTCCAAAATCATTTAACTTAGTGCCGATCCGCTTACCCTTCAAATCAGCCACGCTTTTTATATGGCGCTGAGCTACCATTGCGTCAGCACCCGCTGATTGATCGGTGACTAAAACAATTTTTGCATCTGGGTTTTGCCCAAGCCTACTCATAACGCTACCTAATGGCAGCGCAACCCCATCATTTTTATTAGCACTGAAGTTAGACAGGGGTAGGAGATAGTTTTCTGAAAAAATGGGTTCGACTTTAACACCCTGCGCTTGGAAGAATCCTTTTTCTTGGGCGATCGCCATCGGAAACTGTCCAGCCCAAAGATTATAGCTGACCCTAAGAGGCAAAGACTGTGGGCTGGAAGTTACGGTTGTCGTGCCATTGCAGGCGGTGATTAGCACAATGCTGAGTAATACAAGAGATACAAAGCGTAGCAATCGAGATTTCATGCTAAAACCTGTTGATGTGTGTGACTGAAAACGGTCAACTTCCTGGCTGCAACTGCTGTACGAAAGACGGATCGATCAGTTTTTGAATATCTGGCGCAGCGGTTAATCCTCCAGTGCGAATCGAGAAATCGGCGTACAATTTGGCGGTATGGTACAACGACTCTTCTGTGGAACCTGGAGTAAACGCTTTTAAGTTTTCTTTTAAGGTGGACAGCTGAATGTTATCGGTTGAAACGCTCTCCGGTTTAATCTTCAGCCGCTTAGCAATCAGTGATTTGCTTGCTTCTGGGTTGGCTTTCCAGTAATCTTGGGCTTGGAACCAAGCTCGGACAAATGCTTTTATCTGTCCAGGGCGATCGCGTATTACATTGCTGCGAAACAAGATGACATTCGGAATCAACCTAGGTGTTTGCTTACTGGTAAATAGTACCTGCGCTCCGGCTTTCACTGCCTCTAATGTGTAGGGATACCAAGTTTGTCCGGCTTGAATATCACCGCTTTTTATGTGTGCTGGAATTGCTTCCCCTTCTATATCGACTAGCGTCACGTCATCGGTAGTAAGACCATTGCTCTCCAGCATCTTGACAACAAACAATTCTCCGTAGTCGCCTAACTTCACGCCGAGTCGCTTGCCCTTCAAGTCAGCTACACTTTTAATATCGCGTTGCACCACTACGGTATCAGCACCAGCCGATTGATCGGTTTCCAAGACAATGTGGATATCTGGGTTTTTCCCAATGATGCTCATCACACCACCCAATGTTACGATGATGCCATCATATTTACCTGCACTAAAATCAGAAACAACTCCTAAATAGTTTTCTGAATACACAGGTTCAACTTCCACCCCCTGTTCTGCGAAAAATCCTTGTTCTGAAGCAATCTCCATTGGGAAATATCCAGGCCACAGATTGTAGGCAATTCGCAGTGGTGGAAGCTCAGGTTTAGAGGTTATAAAGGTTCTGCCATTGCAGGCTGTAACCAGGAAAAGGCTGAGCAAAAAAAGAGACGCAAAGCGGAGAAATCGAGATTTCATCTTGAAAAACTGTTGATGTTTAACTGCATGGAATAACGCTTTTTTTCTCGTTAATTTCCTGCCTGCGACATCTGCACAAAAGAAGGATTAATCATTTTTTGAATATCTGGCGCGGTGCTTAATCCTCCGGTGCGAATATAGAAGTCGGCGTACAATTTGGCGGTATGGTACAACGACTCGGTTGTAGAACCAGGAGTAAATGCTTTTAAGTTGTCTTTTAAGGTGTACAACTTGACACCCTCAGTGGAAATTTCTTCAGGTTTGATGGAGAGCGTTTTCGCAATCAGTGCTTTACTTTCTTCGGGATTTGCCTGCCAGTAATCTTGTGCTTGAAACCAGGCGCGAATAAATGCTTGAATGTCTTTTGGGCGATCGCGTACTACTGAGGAGCGAAACACGATTACACTCGAAATTAAGCCGGGTGTGTCCTTACTGGTGAATAATACTCGCCCTCCAGATTTGGTTACTTCAGATAAGTACGGTTCCCAAGTATGTCCCGCTTGAATATCCCCGCTCTTAAAACGTGCTGGAACCGCTTCTCCTTCTACGTTGACTAGGGTCAAATTATCGCTAGTCAAACCATGTTTCTGGAGCATTTCGCTGACAAATAATTCTCCATCACCTAACCTGACTCCGAGGCGCTTGCCTTTCAAGTCAGCGACACTTTTAACCTCTGGGCGAACTACTATTGAGTCAGAACCAGCCGATTCATCAGTTGCCATCGCAATCTGTAAATCCGGGTTTTTCTCAATGATGCTCATCAAGCTACTTACTGTGATGGCAACTCCATCATATTGTCCAGCACTGAATTCAGACACCGATTCTAGAAAGTTTTGGACATAGACGGGTTTGACTTTGACCCCTTGAGCCGTGAAGAATTCTTTTTCTTGAGCGATCGCGATCGGGAACAACCCAGGCCACAAATTGTAGCCGACGGTAAGGGGCTGAGTCTCTTTTTGGGAAGTCACCGTCGTGCTATTGCAGGCTGCGATCAGCACAATACTGAGCAAAAAAAGAGACACGAAGCGGAAAAGTCGAGATTTCATAGAAACTATTTTTTTGACTTAACTGGGGTTATGCTGCCTTTTATCGCTGAACCGATCGACAGCTTTACGAAAGTTCGGTCTCAACTCTAGTGCTTCTATTGGCTCAAAGCCTTGTCATCCCTTAGTTTTAGCTCTCGCTAACTCAAGAATTAAGCGATCGCCGACAAGGATGACCTGCAATGATTAGAGTTTGCATCAGTACCCTTCTTAGAATTCCCGATTTTCTCCGGGTTTTCACCATCTGTTCTATATCTTTAGTGGAGGGTGTGGGGATCGAAGCGGGTCGATTCCTTAGCGCTAGAGAGCCAACAAATGTAAAACACCTTGGCGTTGCCATTGGATTTGAAGGATGTGACAATGCAACTTGGTATAAGTATTAAATCAGCACCAATCAACAGATTGCTCTTTCCCAGCGCGAACTGACAAGTCAGCGCTAGGCTAACGCCTCGCTTCGGTAACGCGATCGCAGCCCAGAGGTAAGCGTTTTTGTCGAGTTGCAAGCAGTCTATGCATTTAAAATTCAGGGAGAATGCCCTATGACGATTTGGGTAAACGAACAGATCGATCCGTCTGGGATGATCCATGCCTGTATTGCCTGTTGTGATGAAGCGCAGGCAAAAGATTGTCATGAGTCCTACCAGCAAAATTTAACCGATTTCCAAAAGGAGTCCGGTTGGATCGCCAGATTGCGAACGGTTGATTCTTGGGATGAGGTGCCAGTGAATTCCCTGAAGCTGGATTAATTAAAGCGATCGCTGGGTAAAAAAACCGATTGGGTGGGGCGATCGCTCCCTACCCAATCGCCCGTTTATTCCTACTTGGCGCAGCCTCACCCAGATAAATTGTCTTAGAAGGCTCAGGAATATGAATCCAGCTAATATCTTTTAACCGATGTTTCAGATTGCGTTTTGTTACTCCAAGTTCATGTGCCATTGCATCAAGGTGAGATTCCCTAGTTAAATCACGTCCCTTTTGGACTTCTCCCAAGATATGCCGAGGCATTAGTAAGCAACTAGCAAAATACTGAGCTTGCCACTCAATTTTTTCGAGTTGACCGCTAACACTACGACATAAGAAAGGCTGCATATCTATCTCAATACCCTGCTCTAGCCTTTCTACAAATTTATCAACTGTATTTTTATCAATATGAAGTAATAAATGTCCAATTTCATGAGCAATTGTTGATTGCCCAAAGCCTCCCCGTAGCCCTGGAATATCTTCCTTAATCACAATTTGACGCTCTACGGGCAGAATCATAGCTGCTATTGATCCTTTCTCGTCAGGGGGTATTTTATCCCAGAACACACCTATATCGAGAAAGTCCGCTACACGAGTAGCATCAAAAGGCCATGTAGGAGTGTACTTAGGATTTTGTTGCATCTGGCTAAGCAGGTGATTAGCTAGATGCTCAATTTCTTCTTTCTTAATGTAGCGATAGGGCTTGATTATACTCAACCTTACTTCTCTCCATTTTCTGGTTGTGTAGCTTCTCGAAAGACTTTGTTGGCAAAATCAGGATTTTCCTGCATTCGACGGAACAAAGCAGGCATTGCTTGATAATTTTTCTTGAGAAAATCCTCGTCGCGCTGAGGGATACGACCCGCAAGGAAAATCAACTCCTCTTCGTCCAAATCTAGATTACGTGCCAGCGACCGAATGACATCCTCTTTGGGGGCATAGTCTGCGCGATCATTTTCTAATTTAGACAGGTAGGTGAAATCTAGCTCTATTAGCTTCGCTAGGTCACGCTGACTGTATCCCTTATCCTTACGGGCTTGACGGATAAGCTGACCAAAACTCTGAGCCACGTCTTTTTCCCTTACTTACTAACGAATCTTACTAAGGATTGGCGAAAAAATCAACTTTTGTTGACGAAAAAAACAACACGCTGCTACTATGTATGTGGTTGAATAAAAAAACAACTTTTTAAAACGCTATATATGGTCTACGCTAGAAAAAAAGCTGAATATAAAGCACATAATTTGGAGCCGCAGAACACTGGTCAGCAAGGCAGTATCATCCATCAAGTCACGCAGACGGGACAGGGAGTTCAGATTTCCACTCATCAGCCCAGTCCGTTCATGGTTCAAAACTTGGAGCGAGTTATCCCAGATTGGAATTTGCCTGTTTTGTGGGTTGTGGTTGTCTTGCAGCAATCTCGATACTATTTGGCGGAAAGCACAGATCATGTCGAGAGGGAAAAAGAGCGGCTTCGGGAGAAGTTCATGCGCTTTGGCTTTGATGTGGCATTTGATCTACGCGATCGCGGATTGTTGACAGACTTGATTGACCCCCGCACTGGCTATCCGTTGCTTTCACGCATAGGTGAAATCCCCCACGATGACACAGCTGCGGTGAAAGCTCTGTTGGACTTTCCAGTAATTCACAACAACTGTCGTGTACTAGAGCATCCCAAGTGGGGGACGGCAGTTTATCCGAGTATCTTGATGTCTTCTGCTTCCCCAAAAACTATCAAATCTGTCCTAAAAAAAGTAGCGGCTCAGCATGGTTGGAAGCAGCCAAAAACAGATTTGCAGTTATCTAGTTTGGGAGTTTAAACCAATGGGAACACCTTGGCGACCGTATGTGAGTTTTAACATTTGGTCACAGTTCGCCCCATCTGTGGGGCAAGAACACTGGCACTGTGACATGAAGCGAGGTTTTGCCAGAGCGCGAAAGAAAGAACCACTGGTGAAAGCACTTTTGGAGCAAGACACTACACCTCAGCATATTGGTTTGCTGGCACAGAAGGCGGTTTACGAGTTTCATCAGGATATAGAGCTGTTACAACCATCTAATGGTGTGGAGCGAATGGCAGAGATTCTGCAATTAAGCAAAGAGCCATCTGAAGTTCAGCAGCGAGTTATTCAAATTCTGCAAAACTACTACAAAAATCCTATTCTGGCTGGGAAAAATATCATCAAACTTAGCCGAGGAGATGAGGGTATTCCAGAACCAATTCTTATTCGTAATGGCAACTATTTTTTCAACTTATTTGCGGCTATTGACTGCATCTTTGTTGATTTAGACGGTAAGCTACACATTTTAGATTTCAAAACAGGCAAATCTGATTTTGACAGACGACAAGCATTTGTTTACCTTTTGGCAGCTACCTATCTCTACCCTCAACAAAAAGCTGTTGCTTCATTCTATAACTTGGAAACTAACAAGTGGTCTGACCGTATTACTGCCACAGATGCCCAGCTCAATGCAATTCAGATTGAGTTGGTACGCATAGCTGAACAACATCAGAAAGAGTTACGCCGTTACAAGGAAAACCCTTCTAACTTTGCCCAAATCTTTCCAGCCAATCCTGGCTTTAATTGTCGTAACTGCCAATTCAACTCAATTTGTAAATTTTCTGTTTCTGAGGTTTCTGCATGACTAATACTATTGCATCTACCCACAGTTACACATCTTTTAGTGAAGTTTTTCCGCTAAAAACCTCACAACTCAAGTTAATGTGTTTTCGATTGACTCCTGAAGTAGAGCGTAAGGATGGCAACCGCTTAAGCTACCATTTTAGTCGAAAGCTACCTGATACTGTTGTTATCTGGCAAAAGCCTTATTTTTGGGTTTTGGCGGTATCTAATAGACAACTACCAAGCCAAGATGAGTTGCGGGATGCGCTGAAAAATATTCAAGATGAAGTAGATGATTTTAGCGATCGCTTCTTGTCGTTTCAATGGGTACGTCAGCCACAGCTAACGCCCTCGATTCTTTCCCAGTTAGCTGTTCAGGTGTTGAATAAAACTAAATTTGACTATTTAGTTGCTTTGTCTGATAACGGAGTTGAAGTCAGGAGAGAGCCGGATTTTTGGGCAGAAACTATCGAATTGCAAGGTGAGTTACAGCCTGCGCTTGGTTTAACAGTTTGCAGCCGTATTGTCTTTCGGGAAAATTTGGCAGATTTCTACGAAAATCATCCCTATCGGCAAAACCCTGAACAACTTTTAATCGGTTTGAAAGTTCAAGAGATTGAACGGGGCGGTAAAGCCACAATTATCGGCCTTGTCGGAACTATGGAAGAACACAGAGAAGAACTGCTTGAGAAAGCGACTGGTTCAACCAGTAAGCAAGCACTACGTGAAGCCCCAAACAATCAACCTGTTGTGGCTGTAAAATTTGGTAAAAATCCAAAGCAGTTTCACTATGCTATGGCGGCTTTACGTCCATGCGTTACCTCTGAAACGGCTGACCAATTTGAGGTGGATTATGGGGATCTACTCAAAGCAACTAAAATTACACATAAAGATAGAACACAACTTGTGGCTTCCTATAAGCAAATAGCGAGTAGTGCTTTAGCAGCTTATGGATTTCAACTAGAACGTGGTGTTAATAGCAGTCAGCATCCAAATTTATTCTGGAAACCTGAAGTTCCGCTAGAACAAATTACTCTAATTTTTGGTAATGGCGTTACTGGTAAAAGAGGAGAAATTCTTAAAGGACTATTAAGAGGTGGTGTTTATCACCGTCACAATGATTATCAAGATAAATCAAAAACAATTTATATTGCAGCACTCAAGCTTGGCGATTTAAAGGTAGATCGGTTTCTGGAGCAGGTTAAGCAACGTCTGAAAAGCTATGGATTTAAAAGTGAAGTGATTACCAGGAAAGGTTTGTCAGTCAATAACTTGAGTGTAGCTGATGCAAGAGCAGCAGTTGAGAAAGCTGTTAATGAATTAATTGATATACCACATGATATTGTTTTGACATTTTTACCCCAGAGCGATCGCGCTTCAGATTACAAAGATGAGGGAAGTTTTTATTTTCAAATCTACTCGCAGCTGCTCCGCCGTCAGATTGCCAGTCAAATAATTTATGACGATACTTTGAGTAATTCTAATAACTATCAGTATGTCTTAAATCAGGTGATTCCAGGTATTCTGGCAAAGTTAGGTAATTTACCCTTTATTTTGGCTGAACCTTTAGAGGTTGCTGATTATTTCATTGGTTTAGATATTTCTAGAAGTATCAAAAAAAAGCCAACGCAATCAGGGACGATGAATGCTTGTGCGAGTGTGCGTTTGTATGGTAAACGAGGGGAATTTATTCGCTACCAACTGGAAGATGATCTAGTTGAAGGTGAAGAAATACCGCCCCGCCTGCTAGAGCGATTGTTACCAGCAGCTAAATTAAAAAATAAAACTGTCCTAATTTACCGCGATGGCTCCTTTGTTGGCAAAGAAGTCGATTATTTAGTAAAACGTGCTGAAGCAATTGGCTCTAATTTTATCTTGGTAGAGTGTAAAAAATCTGGTGTTCCTCGACTTTACAATATCAATCAGAAAGAGGTGATGGCACCATCACAAGGTTTAGCACTTCGCTTATCGCATCGGGAAGCAATTCTGGTAACAACTAAAGTTTCAGAGAAAGTCGGTTTGGCTCGTCCCCTACGTTTGACAGTTCATCAAGAAGGACACCAAGCCTCAATTGAACAGATTGTGGAAACTACTTTAAAACTGACACTCCTGCATCATGGAGCGTTAAAAGAGCCTCGCTTGCCTATGCCGCTGTACGGATCTGACCGCATGGCTTATCTGCGTTTACAAGGTATTCGTCCTAGTGTGATGGAAGGCGATCGCCAATTCTGGCTATAAGCATTTTATTAGGTATGCTTGGGCGGACGCAGCTTCCCAGAACTAATGGGAATGAGGATTTGGCTGAGGATTCGCAGTTGTTCTGCTGTACCCATGCAAATGAGCAAATCTCCCGCCAGTAATTGAGTTTCTCCCGTGGGACCCCCGATGAGGGTGCCATCGGCGCGACGAATGGCGAGAACTAAAGCGCCCGATTGCGATCGCAACCGGGCTTCTCTTAGGCTTTGTCTCACAACGGGACAACTTTGAGGATCGATCAGGAACTCTTCCATATAAAAAGCTCGATCGGTTCCCGTGAGGATACCATCCACAAAGTCCATCACCTGGGGTCTAAGCGCTGCTGCTGCCATGCGCCTGCCGCCAGTAATATAGGGGGAAACCACGGCATCAGCACCGGCGCGTTGCATTTTTTGCACCGCTTCTTCTGTACTTGCCCGCGCGATCGCTCGAATGTTTGGATTGAGCGTTTTCGCCGAAATCACCGTATAGAGATTTTCTGCATCCGAAGGCAGCGCCGCCACCAGACAAATCGCCCGTTCAATCGCTACCCTGTGAAGCGTGTCATCCAGCGTCGCATCGCCTTGCACCGCGATATAACCCAACTGTAGCGCCTCCTCTACCGGCTCCATCTGAGAGTCTATGGTCACAAACGCAATGCCTTCCGCCTTAAACTCTTTAGCAATCTGACGCCCGGTGCGTCCAAAGCCACAAAGGATATAGTGTTCATTTAAAGAATCTACCAAACGCCGCCGCTGCCTCAGTCGTCCTCCCTCTTGAAAGTAGCCTTGAATCAGGGCTTCTGTAAACCGATTGACGATGTAACCGATGCTGACCACACCTGTTAAAATCAGGGCGATCGTAAACAAGCGACCGCGATTACCCAGCGGATTAGTTTCTCCATACCCCACAGTTGCTAGCGTGATCACAGTCATATAGGCGGCATCTGACCACGACCAACCCTCCACCAGCTTGTACCATAAAGTGCCGAGCAGGGCGACACCAAAGAGTGCGATCGCACCGCCAATCAACTCTTGACGAAGGCGTTCATATTTTTGCTCAAGTGCTGTCCGATCGTTGCTTACACTGCCTGTAGTCACCTAAGTCAATTTTAGAAAAAAATGTGGAGGATACCCTCGCAGGATAACCGCTCTCGACTTGTAAAGTGAAGCACAGAGTCAATATTCTTAGAGAGACAGCTATGTTTGTACTCATTGGTGGAGCCGGGCTTGTTGGGTTGGATTTAGCGCAACGGCTGGTAGACCTGGGGCATACCGTCGCCGTAATTGATATCGATCCAAGTGCTTGCCGGTATGTCCGCGAACAAGTCGGCGCAATGGCATTTGAAGGCAGTGCTGTCAGTACCGAGGTGCTGCTAGAAGCCGGGATTCACAAAGCTGATGCCGTCGCAGCCGTTCTCCGTCATGATGCCTTAAATCTAGCAATGGTCACGCTTGCTAAACACTACGGCGTTTCCCATATTGTGAGTCGAGTGCGCCACCGGGATTTTGCCGAACCCCTACGCATTGTTGGGGCTTCTCATATCATCAGTACTGTTGATTTGGGAGTTTCTACAATGGTGAATGCGATTGAGTATCCGCAAGTAGAATCAATGATGCATTTTGAGCAGGGTCAAATTGAAGTTTTAAAACTCTCGATTCCCCAAAAGTGCTATGTTGTCGGTCTTACCGTTGCTGAAATCGCTCAAGAACCCCAATTTCCTACAGGCTCTTTAATTATTGGTTATCAATCCCATCCCCACATGGATTTAGAAATTCCCAACGGAAGTACAGTATTAGAGCCAGGAGCGACGATATTAATGGTGACGAAGCCAGGGTCATTACATCAAGCCATTGATTTTATTAATGGTTGTGCCTAATCATCTTCTAGTTTCATCAGTTGTTCATCAATTGTTTTTATTCGCCCTTGCACAATTTCCTCAGAGAGAATTCGCTGCCGGATCGCCTCATTTAGCGCCCCTTTTTCTGCCAAGAGTAATCGTCGTCGAATGGCGTCAAGTTTTGAGCGATCGCCTTCAACTAATTGTCCCGGACGACGATTATAAAGATTCCGCAGCGCTTTTTCTGCCCCGGCAACTTGCACCTGATAAACGGCTCGCATTTCTTCATAAACACTTTTTGGCAAAACCCCTTTTTTCAATAGACTATCCAATTCATCTTGAGCTGCCTTAGAAGCAATTAACTGAGCCTGCAATTCCTCAATTTGTTGGCGAGAATCTGAGAAGCGAGAGAGTTGCAACCGGCGTACAAACCAAGGTAAACTTACGCCCTGCCCTACGAGAGATAACAACACCGCACCAAACACTAAAGCAATCAACTGCTCTCGCCCCGGTAGTGTTGTAGGTAAGCTAAGGGCAAGAGCCATTGAAAGAGAGCCTTTGATATTACCTAAAAACAGGACGTGCTGCCAGCGCAATGGAATCGGACGGTCAAACCAACGCACTCCAGCCAACAGCGGATAGACAGTGAGGACTCGCGCAATTTGGTAAGCCAAAACGGCAAGCAGAACCGCTGGCAAAGTCCTCCAGAACGTCACCGGGTTTATTTCTACACCAATCAGCAGAAAAATAAAGGTATTGACTGCAAAACTGGCATAGTCCCAAAAACTTAACAACGCGATCCGATCGGAAGCAGACGTGCTGCGAGAAAGCCCAACGTTCCCGAAAATTAATCCAGCTACAACCACAGCCACAGCACCGGATACCCCTAAAGATTGCCCGATTTGAAAGGTTCCTAATGCAACTGCAACGGTTAGCAAGAGACTGCTAAGGGGATCGTGTAAACGAAGAAATACAGGGATGCTTAAATAGCCCAAGACTAAGCCAACGAGACTGCCTCCCACGGCAACAAATAATAGTTGTTGGATTCCTTCTAATACTGTGAGCGAACCTGTCGAATACACTGTCAGAATCAGGTTAAATGAAACTAGGGCGGCAGCATCGTTGAAGAGGGTTTCTCCTTCAACGATCGTGGAAAGCCGGGAGGGTACAGGTATCTCCTTAAAAACGGCAATCATGGAAACCGTATCAGTGTTTGCGAGAATAACTCCAATTAGTAGTGCGGGTATCCAATCTAGCCCTAGCCCAAATTTCAACAGAACGGCAATAATCGCCGAGGAAAGTATCGCCCCTGGACCCGCTAAAAGGGCAATTGGTTTAAACGTGCTTCGGAGACGGCTAACATCTGTATTGATGCCAGCTTCAAAGATGAGAATTGGCAGGAAAAGATTCAATACTAAGGAAGGATCGAGTCCAATCCGGCGAGAAAATAGTTCCGTGATTGGTAAACCTGCCAACACTAAACCCGTGACATAGGGAACGCGAAGCCGCTGTGTCACCAGGGCAACAACTGTGGCAATTAGCAGGAGAATAATCAGAATTGGGACTAATTCTGCAATGTTTGCTTGAGGCTGCTGGTTTGTTTGGTTAAGATTAGCGAGAACAAACGGCTGCGGAAAGCACCAGACGGGGAGTTTTGCTAAGGATAAAAGATGCATCATCTGATTTAGCTGATTGGGACAAACAAAAATGAGGAGCGATCGCAACTTAAACTTTCCCAAAATCATCCTGTCAGACGAGCCGATTGGATCAAGTGCAATGCTCGCGGTCAATCTTAGACTCAACCTGGAGTCGCGTGGACGATGTTAACCGCCTCAGCTAACCTTTCGCAAGTAAGCCTGTTTCTGTTTTCTCAGGGTTTATAGTTCCCTTTAAACAGAACTTTTTGAAAATTCCCTTTAAGATTGCCAAATAAGGATAAAAAATTTCAGGAGTAAGCAGTGAGTCTAGAAACTCTGGTTGAAAATTCCTCAATTCCGGCAGAGTCAGGCGTGTCCGTTCCGTATGACCCAGAAGGCTTTGACGCCTCGGTGATGAGTACCTACGGGCGCTATCCCCTAGCTTTAGAACGGGGTGCGGGTTGCCGCCTGTGGGATAGCGAGGGGCGCGAATATCTGGACTTTGTTGCCGGGATTGCCACTTGTACCCTCGGACACGCTCACCCAGCTTTGGTGGAAACCGTAACTCGCCAAATCCAGACGCTGCACCATGTCTCTAACTTGTATTACATCCCGGTACAAGGGGAATTGGCAAAATGGTTGATCGACCATTCCTGCGCGGATCGGGCGTTTTTCTGCAATTCCGGTGCTGAGGCGAATGAAGGGGCAATCAAACTGGCTCGGAAATATGCCCACACGGTCAAAGGGATCGAAAAGCCGATTATTTTGACGGCTCACGCCAGCTTCCACGGGCGCACGTTGGCGACGATTACCGCTACAGGTCAACCGAAGTACCAGAAAAATTTTGCCCCGTTGATGCCTGGTTTTTACTATGTGCCTTACAACGATATTGGGGCGATCAAGAATGCGATCGCTACCCTCGACGAAGGCGATCAAGGCGTCACCGCAATTATGCTGGAAGCCTTGCAGGGAGAAGGCGGTGTGCGTCCCGGCGATGTCAAATACTTCCAAGAATTGCGGAAAATCTGCGATGACAACGACATCTTGCTAATTTTAGATGAAGTGCAAGTTGGCATGGGTCGCAGCGGCAAGTTCTGGGGATACGAGAATTTGGGAATTGAGCCGGATATCTTCACGTCTGCCAAGGGATTAGGCGGTGGCATTCCCATCGGTGCAACCTTGTGCAAGAAACATTGTGATGTTTTTCAGCCGGGAGATCATGCTAGCACTTATGGCGGCAATCCTTTTGCCTGTGCGGCTGCGTTAACCGTCTGTCAGACGATAGAACGGGATAATATTCTGCAAAATGTACAAGATCGCGGCGAACAATTACGAGCTGGATTGAGTGCGATCGCATCTAAATATCCCGACCAAATTAGTGAAGTGCGTGGCTGGGGTTTAATCAGCGGCATGGAGTTGAAGGCAGAGATTGATTTAACTTCAGCCGATGTCGTTAAAGCAGCGATCGCCGACGGCTTATTGCTGGTGCCAGCAGGCCCGAAGGTGATTCGATTTGTGCCGCCGCTGATTGTCTCTGCCGAAGAGGTAGACCAAGCGCTGCAAGCCGTTGAACGGGCGATGGCAATCGTAACCGCGTAGGGAATCGGAAAGTTATGAGTTATGAGTGTTGAGTTTTGAATTAAGAATGCTAACTCACACTCATAACTTTTTTAAGCCGCCTCTAGAGGAGCCATTGTCAACCCAGCGCGGCTGAGTTGCTCGTGGTAAAGTTCTGCTTGCTCTTGGGGACCCACCCAAACAATCGCTTGACCTTCAAAGTGGATTTGATAGGTGTGTTCCCAAGCGAGATCGCTTGTCATGTCAGGGATATATTTCACCAAACACTCGTGAACGTGTTCAAAAGTATTGAAATCATCGTCTAACACGATCACTTTGTAATTAGGATATAACTTGCGGACAACTTGACTAGATCGTTCAGGAGTCTGAACAGGAGCTTGAATCGGTGCAGCGGCGGTCGGTAAAGTTATACCGGAGGCGATCGCGCCAACAGCGGCTGAAAGTCTCCTAGTCATAAGGCAGATTGCGAAAAGACCTTAACAAAATTAATTTACAAGTATTTTGCTCTATTTTAACAATCCTGAATCCCCGAAAGTAACAGGTTAAGTCAGAATCATCTTCGTTTCCTGTGACAACCAAGCAAAACCAGAGCGGGATTTGGTGCAAAGTTTTGGCAAAATGTCAACAAAACCTAGAAACCCTCTACCAGGAATTGTTCAAAGCGTTGTATAAATCCAACCGCCAGCTGTACCAAAGGCCATCCGACCAAACAAATTAACGCCGAATTGCGAGTGCTGATATCTAACCCTTGGCGGACTGCCACAATCACCGCTAGCAAACTCCAAACGGCTAGCACCCGCTCAAGTGGTTGTCCGAACAAAGGAATCAGCGTTAAGAAATTCAGCACTTGCGGAGCATAGGCAAAGCCAATCGGAATCATCAAATCCCTATAGGTAACGTGATTTGGTTTTCGCCACTCCCCAATCTTCCAAATGGTAAGCGTCCAGAAATAGTAGCCTCCCACAATGCTCATCCCATCAATCAGAAGCGCCAGCAGCATTACGGGCAGCGTTGCCAGGTTAATTAATAAAATAACAGCACTACCCAAAGCATGGGACAGTGCTGCTAAAATCACAATAGTTTGGGCAATTCGATAGGTTTTAGGCGTATTTCGAGCATTTTCATAAAAATTTCCATCTAAAGCAAGTGCATTCCAAAGGGTCGTGCCCAAGCTTACTTTTGATTCCTCGCTGCTCACGTTGAATCCTTACTACTCACGATTGATGACAACTTTGGATAGGATACTGCGTCAGGGATGCCCCAGGGAGCCAATCACCAAAAAAATTCACTTCCTGACCGAAATTAATTGACGTTAAGACAGTAACAGTAAGCAACTAGATATTCTTGAATGCTGCGATTGATTTGGCGGATACTTGTATGGCTTCGAGGGGGAACCTTGAAGCTGTTGCTCCTAGCGGTCTTTATACTCATAATCTGGGGTATTACTTCGCCAGTCGGGACTGTAGTATGGTGGCTGGAACAAGGAGCAGAAACTTTAGGTTTGAAGAAAAACCAAAGCTCGATCTTGCCACCCAACAATGACTCAAATCCTGATGCCAAATCCTCCCCAATCAATTGTTACATTGTGTTTTTGACAGGAGTAGGAGATTTTTCTGCCAATGAATTAACACCGGGGGAAGAAGTCTTTTTAGACCGGATTGTTGAGAGTCATCCTAACTGCGTAGCCGTAGGAGATGTTTTCCCATACTCAGCAGAGAACAAGGGTCTAGGAGGACAGCGGTTATTAAGTCCCGTATGGCACTTTGCGAATCGAAATGGTGGGATGGGAATCGCCAGCGTGCTGATCAAAATCCGCAATCTCTGGCGATTTGCGATTTCCGCCGATCCTCGCTATGGCTCTATTTATAATCAGGGGATTGCCAATGCCATCATCGAGCGGATGAATAGTGGGCAGCCCATTTCCCGTAAAGGGGGTCAACCGCTTGACATCATTCTCGTTGGAACGAGTGGTGGCGTACAAGTTGCCTTGGGTGCGGCTCCCTATCTTAACCAATGGCTAGATACAAAAATCACTATCGTCTCTGTGGGTGGGGTCTTTAATGGGAGGTCGGGCTTTCAGGCGGCTCGTTTCTATCACCTGCGAGGGAGTCGAGACTGGGTTGAGGATCTCGGCGGTATTGTCTTCCCCTCTCGGTGGCTGTGGAACGTGAGTTCCCAATTTAATCAAGCTCGTTTGCAAGGGCATTATTCAGCCCGGAGCAGTGGCTCCCACGCTCACGATGGCCCTGAAGGTTATTTTGGTCTAGAAGTTGCTAAGCCGGAGGACATGACTTATGTAGAGTTAACCCTCCAAGAGGTGAATAAACTTCCTATTTGGTCGCTAGAGAAGCCAGCAAAGTAGTCATTGCGAATCGGGAATGGCTAATTGGATAGCCATTCCCGATTCGCAAATATCATTTCCAATCTTCCCAATTCTGGTTGAAAATTGAGGTGTCTGGAAAGACAGTCGGATTGTTATTCTTATCCAATCGACGTTTCAGCGCTTCTAGTTGTGGTTCGGCGCGTGGCAGTTCATCCACTAGCTGATAAGGCGCGATCGCATTTTCTAAGGCAAAAGCGGCTGTTGTTCCAGCAGCAGCCCCCGCCGACCATTCAAAGGAATGCACTCGATAGGCAGCGGCGGCAATATGACTGGTCGCAATACTTTTCCCTGCCACGAGCATATTGTTGATTTTTTGGGGAATCATCGCTCTGAGAGGGATTTGGAACGGATAAGCTTGACCTGCACCCCGTCGTTCACCTTCCCGTTCGGTGTTTCCTGGAGCTTCTGCGGGGCTTTGGGTCATGCAAGGATGGAAGTCAATGGCATAGTGACCAATCCCCACAGCGTCGGGATAGATGGTGGAACGAGTGCGCCGCATGACTTGTTCCGGCGGCTTGGTGCCGCTCAGTACAGACGCTACTTCCAGTCCTGCAAGCGATGCCTGTAGTCTCCGATAGGTATCTGGTGACAATGTTTGACGGTAGTAGTCGTCTTTGTAGTTACGGCGAGAAATATCAATTTCCCAAATGCTAAAACCTTGAGGATAAGCCAAGGTGGGGCGTCCAATAATTCGCCGTCCTTCCCGCATATAAGGATACTTAGATAACCCATGCACCGTTCCCATTGGGGAATCTAACCCACTCAGGTAACGGTTATTGGGTTTCGCCTGCTTAACTCCTGGGCCAAGTTGAGAGTCGGTGGTTCCAGCAACCAGCCAGTGAAAATATCCCAGCGCGTTTTCCTCGCCTTTGCGGAGGGTTTCGGTTCGCAATCCTCCCATCCATTCTCCAGGCTGTAGCTGTCCAGCGGCTTGCAACTGGTCGCGAGTGTAAACTAAGTTATCTTCGGCGTTTCCGGGGCGGTAGTCGTTGCCCCAAGTCCAGTTCTGCATGGAGATGTCGCCGGGAGTGGGCCCCGTATAGGAAAGACCCCCGAATTTGGTTGTTTCTCCAGCTTTAGGACTCCAAATGCGTCGGTAGGTGAAGACTAGCCCAAAGTCCGCTAGTCGCTTTAATTCATAGCTGTAGTAGGGTTCATATTGAGAATAGAACGGTGGCGGGGTATGGGTTTGTGGTTGTTTGGTTGCCTCCATTGCAAAGGTGTAGGTAAAGCCTTGGGTGCAATAGCGATCGCCCTTTTCACTCGACGAAGATGGTTCCAGGTAAGAACGGGGGTCGATACCCAGCCGGTAAGGAACGTCAGCCAGGGCAATCAGTTCGCCGGTCTCTGAGGCGTCAACCACGTACCAATTTGGGGCTGCGGGTGCTGGCTTTTTCGCTGGCTGGGGTACAAAGCGCACAATGCTTTTTTCAAACTGAGGCGAGTTCTCGTAGCGATAAGAATCCTCAATCGTTTGCGATAGCGGCAAGGTGTTGAGAGGGGATGCGCCTTTAGCTGGGCGATGCTGGATAGCGATCGCACCTTGAATCAAATTGCCCGCTTGGTCGATGTTCAGTTCTTTGATTACCGTCGAGGGAAACCATTTCAGCTTGCCTCTGCCTCTTTTGGCAGCATCTTGCAATTGGTCGTACAGCAGTTTGTGAGCATCGCGGGGAAGAAAGCAGGATTCACTAACCCAACAATCGCCAGGATTGAGTTCTCCATATTTGCGATTGATTCGCTGTCGCAAGTCCAGGTAGCCGCGAGAATATAACAGCTTTTGCCGTTGGGTAGGGCGTTCATCCAGTGCGGAAGTTCCCTGTGCGGAAATTTGTCCTCCTACCCAGTCGGTAATTTCGGTGAGGCAAACGGTTCGCCCCGCCAATAAGCCTTCGTAGGCAGTCGCCGCACCGGAGAGTCCCCCTCCAACGACCAAGATTTCACACTCCACTGTTTGATCTGGGTTTCTGGGGGGTGCTGCCAAAGCAATTGGAGTGAATGATTCTAGCAATGTTAAGCCTAGAGTCAGGCTAAGGAGCGATCGCTTCATGTTTAGACGTTTCAGCTTCTACGTATATCTAGCTAGCTCTCCGACGCTACCACTCTCAAATTGTTCATTGCAAGCTTTTCTGGCGGCAGTCAGAACAAGCGATCGCTCTAGCCTATCCCGAAAAGGCGATAAATATTACTCTACTCGAATCCCCCTGTTGAATTAGATGGCGATTCAAGTCAGCATCTGCACTTTTCTATAGCTAGCAGTGCAGCAAATTCCCGCTATTGGTAGTGCTTCGGATTTTGATTGCAGTAGCGCTGCGAATAAATCCTAATTTCCTAAGGGATCGGTGAATAAGCCTCTACCTAATGAGATGTTTTTAGTTCTGAAAATCCCTTACTTTAGCCTAGTTTTTAATTTCATTATCCTGTATAAAACCGAACAGAAATAGATTAAATTCATTTTTATTCTAAAAAACAAATATCGATCGAGATTTAGTTGCAATTTAGAGCAAGCTAGAGATCGCATCTGATAGACACGGCGCTGTAATATGTTTTTTGGAATTTCCAGTGAAGCTACAAAGTAATCTTTAGCAGCAAGTACGGTTTTTAAGAATGAATTGATACGATTAGCTCTCTCGGTAAGCAAACATATCTAAAGAGAGAGGTAGTTGAAGAAAGATTAAGCAGTATTAGTAGATGTATACCTGCTCAGATGTAAATGATCGCTGAGTTGAGAAAAAAAATTTAGTGCATCAAGACTTTCCTGAATTTGTTAGCTCTTTTTTGGCTAACAAACCTACGGTCAGCCCTAGCAAACAAAAGTATTTCCTGGAGATTTAACCATGATGAAACGAACAACAGTAACTGCTGCCCTTGTAGCAGTTGGATTATTTACGTCTCTGGGCTTCTCAGCCGTAGCTCAGACCACCCGCCCCGTAACGCCATCAACCCGACCGGCAACGCCGTCAAACCGACAGGCAACGCCCTCACGCAACAGCCAGTTGACTGCCCTAGATAGGCAGTTTATTATGGACGCCGCCCACGGGGGAATGGCAGAAGTACAACTAGGGCAACTGGCGTTAGAAAAGTCAACCGACCCGAATGTAAAGCAGTTCGCGCAGCAGATGATTCAGGAGCACACACGGGCGAACCAAGAGCTGATGGAGTTAGCGGCTCAGAAGGGAGTCACGCCTCCAACCACTCCGGGGCCAAAGTATGAAGCGGCAATGATGCGGCTTCAGCAGTTGTCTGGAAAGAGCTTCGACCAAGCCTATATGATGGAGGGCGGGCTGAACGGTCACTTGGAAAGTGCCGCCGTGTACCAGCGTCAAGTTGGACTGGGACAAGATCCCGATTTAAAAGCGTTTGCTAACAAAATCTTGCCAAGGGTGCAGGGTCATTTAGAAATGGCTGCTTCGATGACAGGTGCCAAGGTGGCTGAGACAGACAATGCGATGCCTGGAATGCCTGGAATGTCTGGGATGCAGATGAACCGGGGGACGCAGATGAACCGGGGGATGCAGATGAACCAGGGGACGCAGACAACCCCGAATATGCAGATGAACCGGGGAATGCAGACAACTCCTGGGACGCAGATGAGTCCTGGAACACAGACGACCCCAATGCAGATGAACCGTGGGACGCAGATGAACCAGTAACATTGAACCAGTAACATCGGGCAATACTATAGAGCGATCGCATTTTCCTACGGGAGAGTGCGATCGCTCTTGTTTGTAGAGACGCGATTCATCGCGTCTCTACAAACAAGGTTATTTAATCTACCATCCCAAGATGGTTTTAACGGAGGGAGCGATCGCTATTCTTTATGACTACACTAAGCGAAAAATAAACGGGTAGCGGTAGGGTTGCCATCATCTTCCACGCTGATTATCTCGCCAGAAGATAGTGAAGAACCAAGCGATCGCTCCCAACACCAACAAAACGGGTGTTAACCAATCGCCCCAACGCACATATAAAGTCTGTGTTTGTCGTCGATAAATTGTGGCTACGTGTAGCTGGTAAGTATTCATTTTAGATATCCACAAAGTTCTCCCGTGAGGATCTATCACGCCAGAAAATCCAGTATTCGTAGCGCGGACAGCCCAGCGATCGCTTTCAATTGCCCGCATCAAATCTTGAGCGTGATGCTGCGCCATCATTGATGAGGTGTAATGAGCATCGTTAGACGCTGTGAGGATAAATTCCCCACCCGCAGCCGCCTGACGCCGGAAAAGTTCGGGAAAGGCGGAATCATAGCAAATACCCACAATTGCACGCCCAAAAGGTGTATCAAATATCTGATTTGTTTTGCCAGGAATTAGGTGAGCATCGAGAGGAGAAAGTTTGTCAATTAGTTTCCCTAAAACTTTTTCAAAGGGAATAAATTCCCCTAAAGGCACTAGCTTAGTCTTGTCGTAGCGGCTAAAAGTTTCACCAGTACCAATAATCGTATAAAGACTATTTGTATAATCATTTCCCGCTTCCCCAAAGGTTCCTATCCAAGCAACTACACCTTTATCCAAAATTGCTTGTAAGAAAGAATCTCGAATCCAACTGGGTTGCGTCCATTGGACGGGCAATGCTGTTTCTGGTATTAAAACAGCATCAACTCCCTCGTCCGCTAAAGTTTTGTAGCCGCTGGTATAGCCTTCGATTGCACGACGCCAGCCAATCGGATCGAATTTGAGTTTATTGGGAATATTTCCTTGAATAATTCCTACTTTTAATGCAGTTTGGGGAGGTTGAATCAAGGGACGGCTATACAGCCCAAATCCGATTAGATGTAACGCTACTAATAACCCAGTCGCAATGCTTAAATAACCTGGATGAAGAACGAACCGTGTTCCCGCTTTAGGCGCAGAGGAAATACTGGAAGAATCTATTTCTTCTTTATATCTTATGTGTTGTTTGCGGTTAATCCATGCTTCGGCAATTAAGCCATTAACAGCTACAATTGCTGCGGTTACTGTATTAGGGCCAGAGATTTGACCAAGGTGTAAAATGGCTAGATTGTGAGGACTTTGGGTATAAGAAAGGGAAGTCCACCATAGCGATCCAGAACCCCAAAGGCTTTCAAGTCCGCACCACAAAACAATGCCAATCAAAAGACGAAGCAAGGATGAAGATGTTTTGCTTGCTGGCTTGCAGAGGAAAGCCAGAACAGCCGCCCAAATTGCAACTAATCCGGCTCCCCAAAGGGTGATGAAAGTCCAACAGAAGAATGCGATCGCTAAACTTGCCAGCCAGGGAACCCCCAACCATGTCATCGGGTGAATCCCGGTAATCCAAGATAAAGCAACGCCGTGATAGCCAATCCCCCACGCTAAACCAATTAAAAAGGGAGAATTAAAACTTAAAAATGAAGAAGTTTCTCCTCCTTTCTTAAGTTTCAATTCTCCCTTTTTAACGATTAAAATCCACAGAGGAGTTAAGGCAATCCAAGCGAGAGGCCATGCTTGGATGGGAGCTGTTGTCACCCCCATCAAGATGCCACCTAGCAGAGAAATTAAAGATGCAGAATTAAAAATTAAAAGTAGTTTCTTCATTTTTAATTTTGCATTTTTAATGTTTAATTCTCTACTTCTTCCTCATCATCAGTCGAGTCAGTCGAGTCAGTCGAGGGGGGTACTAATGCAACAGCAGCGATCGCATCATCTTCATCTAGGCGTTGCACCCGGACTCCAGTTGCCATCCGGGATTGCAGGGAAATCGCATCGGTTGCTTGACGGATGATAATGCCTCGGTTCGTCACCATCATTAGCTCATCGCCTTCATTGATCACCCGCAATGCGGCGAGTCGATCCTTCGGCTTCCGGAACTTCGTCGCCACTAACCCCATCCCGGCGCGATTTTGCAGGCGGAATTGAGAAACCGGGATTCGCTTACCGTATCCACCCATTGTAATCGCTAACACCCACGGCCCTTGACCATTGGTGATAGGGGCGTCTTCACTGGTTGCTTCCAATGCTTCCGATGCTTCCGACTCCTCACTCTCGACGATCTTCGCAACCACCTGACTTGGCAAGATATCCATGCTGATCAGCTCATCCGCATTGCGGAGAGCCATTGCCCGAACGCCTCGCGTGGCGCGACCGAGGGGACGCAGTTGCTCGTGATTGGTTCTAAAGTGAATTGCCATTCCTTGCCGAGATCCAATGATGATGCTGTCATCGGCTCTCGCTCTTCGCACCCACCGCAACTGGTCGCCTTCTTCCAGGGAAATCGCAATCAAACCATTTGCCCGAATATTGCCGAAAGCAGACAGTTCTGTCTTTTTGATGTAACCACCCTTGGTCAGCATCACCAGATATTCATCGCTGGTAAACTCTGTAACCGGCACGATGGAGGTGATTTTCTCGTCTCGCGGGATGGGCAGCATTTGCACAATCGGGATACCCCGCGCCGTGCGAGACGAAGCTGGGATTTGGTACGCCTTGAGGCAGTAAACGACACCGCGATCGCTAAAAAATAGAACGCTATCGTGGTCGCAGCAGGTGAGGAAATGCTCAACGCCATCATCCTCTTTCATGCCAGTGCCTTTCTTCCCTCTCGTATTGCGGCTTTGCGCCTCGAAAGTGTTGACTGGCATCCGTTTGATATAACCCTGCTCTGTTAGCAGAATTAAGGCTTTTTCGTTGGCAATTAAATCGGTGTCATCAATCTCACCTTCCGCGTGTTCGATGGTGGTTCGTCGCGGTGTTGCGAAGGTGGTTTTGATTTGCGACACTTCATTTTCAATGATTTCCAGGATGCGACTTTTGTTCGCCAAAATATCCTGCAAATCGGCAATTTGCGCTTGTAACTCTTCGTGTTCTAAGCGAATTTTTTCAGCTTCCAGTGCTGTCAGGCGTCGCAACTGCATCTGCAAAATCGCATCCGCTTGCGACTCAGACAACCCGTAAGTTTCCATCATTTCCGCTTTGGCGGTTGGGGTGTCGGCGGCTCTGCGGATTAGCTCAATCATTGCATCCAGGTGCAACAGGGCAATCAGCAGCCCTTGCAGCATATGATCTCGTTCTTCTGCTTTCCGCAATTCGTAGCGGGTGCGACGGGTGATGCACTCAATCCGGAAATCTAGGAAAACGGTGAGGAATTTCTTGAGACTGAGTAACTGGGGTTCCCCATTTACCAGCGCCAGCATATTCGCCCCAAAGTTTGCTTGGATGGGCGTTTGCTTGTAGAGGTTATTCAGGACAACGCGGGGATAAGCGTCTCGCCGGAGTTCTACGACAATCCGCATTCCATCGCGATCGCTTTCATCCCGAATATCGGCAATTCCCTCCAGCCGCTTCTCATTCACCATTTCGGCAATTTTCTCAATCAGCGCCGCCTTATTCGTTTGGTAAGGCAACTGAGTGATAATGATTGCTTCCCGGTCAGGACGCCCCCGATGTTCAATGGTTTCTATCTGGGCAACGCCCCGCATTGTAATCGAGCCGCGCCCAGTCGTATAGGCTTCCTTAATCCCAGAAACTCCCAGAATTTGTCCGCCTGTCGGAAAGTCTGGGCCAGGAATATACTGCATCAACTCCAGGTCAGTAATTTCTGGATTGTGGATCAAGGCGATCAATCCAGAGATTAACTCTCCCAGATTATGTGGGGGAATGTTTGTTGCCATTCCCACGGCAATCCCCGAAGAACCATTGAGCAACATCTGGGGAATGCGTGCGGGTAATACCAGCGGTTCTTGCTGGGAACCATCGAAGTTATCCCCAAAGTCTACTGTTTCCGCTTCAATATCCTGGAGGAGAGCAACCCCTGTGAGGGCTTGCAAGCGGCATTCGGTGTATCGCATTGCCGCTGGTGGATCGTTGTCCACCGAGCCGAAGTTGCCGTGTCCGTTAATCAGCGGGTCGCGCATGGAAAAATCCTGCGCCATCCGCACTAGGGCGTCGTATACCGCTGTATCACCGTGAGGATGGTATTTACCCAGCACTTCCCCCACCACACGGGCACATTTGCGGAAAGGTCGATCGTGGGTAAGACCCAGCTCATTCATGGCGTAGAGAATCCGCCGGTGTACAGGTTTCAGACCATCCCTAGCGTCTGGGAGTGCCCTACCAACAATTACGCTCATCGCGTATTCCAGGTAAGACCGGGACATCTCGCTCCCTAAATCCGTGGGGATAATCCGCTCCGGGGAAGTGGTCATACTGTGAAAAAGCTCCAAAAGTATAGAAAAATGGCAGATAATATGCAAAGGCTTGCAATAAGTTCCGCCTTAATTCCAAATAATGACAAATTCTATTAAAATTCTATCACATTTTGGTCTTTATCAGTCATTATTTAAGGCTTAATTGCTGATGGAAGAATGGCGAATCGTTCGTGGTTAATAATGCGTTTTGCCACGAGTCACGAACAATCTTCAATTAGCAATCTTTTAACGGACTGTGGTTACTCTGCGATCGCTTCTTGGTTCGTTTTGAGTTGAGCCGTAATCAGAGGTGCTTTGGGAGCCAGAAAAAAGCCAATCAAACTGGCAAACAAGACAGGCGTTAACGGACTTATGTTCGTTAGTTTTGTCAACAGTAAAGTTGTACTTACGGGCGTCCGCGTTACCGATGCATTGAAAGCCGCCATGACGCAAATCATGGCAAGGGCAGGATTCAATCCTGGAATCAATAGGGCGATCGCTTTGCCGATACAAGCACCCGTGAAAAAGATTGGGATGATAAAACCACCCCGCCAACCACCCGTGACTGTGATGGAAATTGCCACCATTTTGGCAATCGCGAGCGTTAGCAAGAAAGCGATTGAAAAATCACGATCGAGGACTTCTGCTAACTCTTCGTGTCCAAAATAACGGGTGAGAGGCAAAAGAGTCGCTAAAATGCCCAATCCTAACCCTGCAAAAGTCGTCCGTACATAAATGGGGCCGGGAATTCGAGCTAAAAGGCGATCGCATCCTCGAAAAATGCTCATGAACAGCCATCCGGCTACGGCTCCAATCACTCCGTACAGGATCGCCATCGCAAAATCATCAATGTTGTCGAGAGTGTACTGAGGAAAATGCCAAGTTGGGGCAATCCCTAGTTTGGTAATTGCCGCAAAAACTAGATAACTCGCGCAACTCGCCACAATTGCTGGCAGAATTGCTTCGTAATACTCCAAAACGTGTTGATGATGCAAAATCTCTAAGGCGAACATGGCACCGCCCAGAGGTGCGCCAAATAAAGCAGTGAAGCCCGCCGCCATCGCCGCCAAACTCATCGATCGCAGGTCTTCTCCCTGCAAATTCAAGCGGTCAGCGACCCAAGTTCCCAAGGAGCCAGTGACTTGTACCAGCGGTGCTTCTGGGCCAGCACTGCCCCCAGCCGAGATGCTCAATAGGGACGCCAGAATCATCGAGGGATTTTTGGTCGCATCCAGGCGTCCGCCGCGAAAGTGGATATTATCAACAAGTACGGCAATTTCACCGGGATTCCCTAGAAAATAAATCACCAAGCCGATTAGCAACCCGGCAAGTGGCATCACCAGCAGTAGAGTCGGCCCTTCAACCCGGTTAAGGATGTGAATCAAGAACTCCAGAACGTTCCAGTACAACCCAGCGAATAAGCCACAAGCAGTACCGAGAACCGTCCAGCGTAAGACCCAGCGTGAAATCATCAGAGGATTTCGCTTTGCCAAGCCAAAAAGTTGAGGAAATCTCCAGCGTTGAGTGCGATCGGGGGGGTTGGGCTTTTTTGGTGACACTGCTATTTCCTCGCTATTGCAGGTAAAAGAGTTTTCTCCTCCGCCCAGACTCCGCAATCGGGCGTAAAAGTTATACTTTTTTATTCATAAATTGAATCATAAGATACAAAATTTTGAGGTTAGTTATGAACAACTTATCTACGCGATAAGTTTCTGTTGGATGATCCAGGAGAAGCGAGAGAGGACGGATAAGGCAGACGGCATTTTAAAATTTAAGCCTCAAGACAGTGTATGTCTCCCCACGGAGGAGTTTAAGCTGAGTCACGGACAGTTAAACCTATTTGGGTAAATATATATGAGCGCTGAACAAGTTTCTCAAGATGAAGAGATGAACGAACAAGAAGAAGCACTAGACCCAGAAGTGAAAGAAGCGATCGCTAAGATCAAACAGCCTCCGTCAATCAACGAAACTCTGTTGAATGTAGAGCCAGGTGAACTGAAGAATAACCCGGCGGTGGCACCTCAAATGTACAACGAAGGTGAAGATTTGAGGGATGATTTGAAACGGGATTAAGCAAGGTGCAGATAATGCCAGAAAGCATTGATGCTGCCTATGATTGATCCTGGTGTTGCCAACCTTTCTCGGACTATGCTGCCTGTAATCTACTCAGATGAGTTTCTCGATCACGACACGGGTCGATCCCACCCAGAACGACCCGCACGCCTGACGGCAATTGTGAACGCTTTAAAAGCTGCGCCTTGGGCAGCTCAAATTGAATGGCAGCTGCCAACGCCAGTAGAGAACCGTGCGATCGCGCCGATTTTACAACAAGTCCACACTCAACAACACATTGAGAAAGTCCGGCAGATTGCCCAGAATGGTGGCGGATATTTGGATGGTGGCGATACCCTCGTTTCCCCTCGGAGTTACGATGTGGCAATGCTTGCAGCCAGCGCGTGGCTGGATGGGGTAGATCGCGTCCTCGCTACCAATAACCCAGCTTTTGTGCTGGCACGTCCTCCCGGACACCATGCAGAACGCAATTATGGCATGGGGTTTTGCTTATTTTCCAATGCAGCGATCGCAGCCTACTATGCCCTCGAACAACCCAGCATCAATCGCGTTGCTATCCTCGACTGGGATGTTCATCACGGCAACGGCACGCAAAATATTGTAGAAACCCACCCCCAAATTGCCTACTGTTCCTTGCACCAATCTCCTTGCTATCCCGGCACCGGACAAGCTTCCGAACGCGGTATCCACAACAATGTGCTGAATTTCCCCATGTTTCCTGGCAGCACAATCACTGAATACCAACCGCTTTTTGAGCAGAAGATTGTACCCTTTTTAACCAATTTTCAGCCAGATTTGCTGATAGTCAGTGCTGGTTATGACGCGAATGCAGATGACCCATTAGCTAGTATTAACCTGCAACCGCAAGATTATGGGTTATTAACCGATTATTGTCTGCAAGTAACTCGTCGCATTGTTTTTGGTCTTGAGGGCGGTTATGACCTCTCATCATTAGCGAAATCTGTTCTATCAACGATTGAGCGATGTTTAGTATAGGCTTTTGGCGCTCAGTTTTTGCCGCTTAAAATAGGGCTGAGGGTTGAGGACTGAGGACTGAGTAACTAATCGTTTAAAGCACCATTATTTAGCGATCAAGAAAAAAGAGTTGTTTCTATTCTGGCGCAGCCCAAAGAAATTCTCGTGTGATTATTTCCAGTCTCAATGGCGTTAAGGAAATATACTTAGTCCTTGCTTTGCACTGCAACGCTTAACATCACTTTTATCTGAGTCAGTCAAGCGTTGCGCTAGCTCCACACTCTTTAACTCTTTCCACTCCAAGCAATCGGAGGACTGGGATAGGATGCCGAGTAAGAAGCACTAGGGCGAGTTTTCGTTTCTTCGTCTAGGACTTTCACAACTTTGTTGTAAATTTCTTCTGCCTGTTGCAGAGAATCACCAATACTGGTTAATCCCAGCTTGCCGAACTCGGAAAGACAACCCATGAGATGGAATACAGTTCCGGTTTCTGTACTGGTATCAAAGTGCAGCCGTTGGTGGGCAATAATATCCATCAAATCATTCGGCAACAGCCCTACATAACGTTCTTTTTGGAGGTTGTCGGTAGCAACATAGTATTTTGGGCGACCTTGTTGGCTGTAGAACAAACCCGTGGAACTGTCATAGCGACCGTTAGTTAAAAACTTGAGGGTCATAAACGGGTGGGTCGTCCCGCCCTTCCGCAAATTGATTTCAATCGCTTGGATGTCCCACTGCTCGCCAGATTTTTCGGGGTGATGACAGGCGATAAAGTCCACCCCAAAGCGTTCTAAAGCTCCTTTTTTTGCCAAATTTCGCCCCACACGCAATCCTAAGTCCTGCAAGCGCAGGCGGTAAGCTTCATCTGCTGGAAAGTTACAACCGAGATAAATCTGACCATCCGGGCCACCGAGAATTTGGTCGTGAGTGGAGAGAATTTCGACTTCTCCATTGGGGTCAATGCGACCTTGAACGCTGGGCGATCGCTTATGCTCTCCTTCAATAAAAGCTTCTACAATTGCCCCTAACTCTGGGATACGGCTGGAAAAATTTTCCCAAGTTTCTGCTTTGGCTTGAAAGCTCAAGGAAGAAAAGCGATCGCTGATCGCGGCAACCCTTTCGGCATGGGAGGCTTCTCCGGGTGCTACATTTTTGATCGGTCTGAGATCCAGTAGCGCATTTCCCTCGCCGGAAAATCCTTCATTGAGTTTGACAACCATCCGCTTTAACTGCGGTTGGCGTTCCCATAATTCGGCTGCTGCTACACCCAAGTCTTCTGCATTCCAGACACTGTCGCTGCCATCGGGATGAGGAACCCCACACTCGGCAAAGATTTTCCGGCTGCCGCTTTTGGTGCCCCAGGTGAGTAAATCGGGATCGAGCGCCAGAAGGGGAATGCCCATCTGTACTGCCAAGTCTCGCTCTAGCATGGTCGAGTTATAGCAGATCATGTAAGATTTTTCGGGGCGCAAGGCTTGCCGCATCCGCTCCATCAAGCGAGGGCGCTCTAAAATCTTTTGAGTCAGAGGTTTGGCTGAGGAATCGTAGGTGGAAAATAGTAACAAGCGATCGCGTGCATGAGAAAACGGAATTCCCGGCAACAGTTGCAAGTAGTAATCAATCACAATCGGCGGTAACGGCTGTGAAGTTACATAAATCAGCCGCGTGCGCGGGTGTCGCAGGCGAATTAAAGAAAAGAGCAGCCGCTCTTCATAATTGAGAAAGCCCTGAATTTTGAGCAGTTCCCGCTGATCGAGGCTGACCGAAGGAATCACTAAAATATCGTAGTCATCGCTGTCGAACAAATCGACTCCCTGCCAGCGATCGCGCAGTTGGGCTTGAAGCAGTTGAAACTGCTCCGCCTGCTTAGAGGAATTCTCTACACCTTGCATTACCATAGACCTCCGCCTTGCTCCCAACGCTGCCCCTATCAGCGATTTTACCCAGATAAGGGGGAAAATATGGGCTTTGCGACACAAAACTGTAATTCTGCTTGACTGATGGCGCGAGTTGGAAACGAACAAACCAATTCCGCCTCGGCTGTTTCCGAAAAAAAGATACCCTCACTAAACCCGTGGATTTGCGGATAATCAGGGATTTTGATGAAGTTTAAGATTTAATCCAATCTACTTGGGAACCCCCGCCGTCAGTACCTCATGCCCTGACTCAGTCACTAACACATCATCCTCAATGCGGATGCCAATGCCACGCCACCTGTCATCAATTGCAGGTTGTCCCTCGGCTGGTTCTACATCCAGTCCAATATATAGACCTGGTTCCACTGTTAGCACATGACCGGGTTGCAAACTCTGCCAAACTTCTTCCCCGTGCTTATAAACACCGGCATCGTGGACATCTAAACCCAGCCAATGTCCGGTGCGGTGCATATAAAAGGGTTTATATTTCTCCTCTTTGATAATTTCTTCAATATCACCCGCGAGGAGTCCTACATCGATTAAACCTTCGACCAAAACGCGCACTGCCGTGTCGTGACCTAAGTTGTAGGGATTTCCGGGTTGAACTTGCGCGATCGCCTGTAACTGCGCTTCTAATACAATGTCATAAAGCGTCTTCTGTTCTGGCGTAAACTTGCCCCCGACCGGAAATGTGCGCGTGATATCACCGTTGTAGTAGTCGTAGCAACAACCCGCATCAATCAGCAGTAACTCGTTATCCTGCATCTGCCGATTATTCTCAATGTAGTGCAGCACGCAGGCATTCGCGCCAGAGGCAACAATTGAGGGATAAGCTGGCCCCATTCCACCCCGTTTTCGGAAGATGTGTTCTATCTCCGCCTGCACTTCGTACTCGTAACGCCCCGGTTGCGCGAATTCTCTCGCCCAGTTGTGAGCTTCTGCTGAGATGTCAGCTGCACGACGCATGAGTTCTATCTCAGATGGACTCTTCACCAGTCGCATCGCATGAAGCAGCGGATTAGTATCTTCAATGGCAATTGGCCCTGTCCCCCGCTTGGGATAACCCGCCATCAACCGCTGCCAGTGGGTGAGAATCGTTTCATTGAAATCGCGATCGCGTCCCAAATGATAATAAATCCGGTCGGCTTTTTCTAAATACTGAGGTAGTTTCTCATTTAGTTCTGCAATCGGGTAAGCTTCATCCGCCCCATAGAATTCTTTTGCCTTTTCCACCCCGACCCGATATCCTGTCCAAACTTCCTTATCTCGTTCCTTTGGCTGGACAAACAATACAAATCGGTGTTCTGGATGGTGGGGCGCTAAAACTGCCACCGCCTCTGGTTCATTAAATCCAGTTAAGTAATAAAAATCACTATCCTGCCGAAAAGTGTACTCAACATCGTTGTGCATGACAGCCACTGGGGCACTCCGAAAGATGGCAGTGCCGTTGCCAATTTTCGCCATCAACTGCTCGCGACGCGCTGCGTATTCTGCTTGCATAATCTCAACTACGTATCTTTGTTTTTCTAGGTGGTCGAGTCAATCAAATTGACCAATATATTTTCAAGGTTATACTATGAGAGATTTGGTAACAAATCTTTATAGGGTGTACTCGAATACAACTCAAATTAAAATTTTCTGAATCGTTAGCGATTTTTTCAGGGGATTGGCTGCGCGATCGCTAATGACTGGATTCGACGGAACGATACTCCCGATCGACTCTTGCATCTATTAAATGAGAACAAAAATATTTCAAATAACAAAAAAACCGCTTCCATCTCGCTTAGCAATTTTACAAACGAATGATAGAGGCAACTATGACTCGCTTCCCCCTTCAAGAACAAGATGAAGTCACAGATTTAAAGGTCAAAACAGTATATAACGAAATTTTGTCTGAATTAGGGTTTGGGATCATTCCCAACATTTTCAAATCAATGGCGATAAATCCCGGTGTGCTGGAAGCGAATTGGAAAAAATTCCGCGCTACCATCCTGCAAGGAGATGTGCCCCGCACCCTGAAGGAAATGGTGGGAGTTGCCATCTCTCAGGCTCACAACAGTCCCTATGCCCTCAACGTTCACTTGCATGGATTATCAGCGCTAGGAATGAGTGAAGAAGTTCTCCGGACACTGGTTTCAGACTTTGCTGCCTGTCCGCTTCCCAAGCGCGAAAAAGCGGTCATTCGTTTTGGCTTACTTGCCGGGACTAAACCCCACGAACTGACCGCAAAAGATTACCAAAATCTACGAGAGTTGGGGCTAGATGACTCAGAAATCTTCGAGATTATTTCCACTGCTGACTTATTTACCAGCATAAATCGATACACAGATGCGATCGCTCTCGAAATTGACCAATTGTAAATTGCCAGTTTTCTCGTGAGTCCGTATTTTCTTGAGAATGTCGTTCGTTAAATTTCAGGAAAAACAGAATCATCCCAATAATGGGCAATACCCATGACTCTTTCCCTCCGTTTGATAGTAGCAATGAGCTAGAAAAACAAGCTCGCGAACCACTACTGCTGATAGCCCGCCGTCTGCTTGCGGAAGCCCAAGCTCTTTCCAGCCGCATCGCCGCTGTCAATGAAATTGCGACAGCGATTAACCGTACCCTGGATATAGACGAGATTTTGCGGGTTGTTGGTAAACAAGCTAAATGGCTCTTGGATTTCGAGCATTGTAGTGTCTATATCTGCACCGATACCAGTTCTTGCCGCCTCGTAACCCTATTTGGCGATCCTGTAGAGTTGACTGCCACGATTGTCGCAGAGGACAGCCCTTTAGGTCGTGCAATGAAAACAGGTCAATCGCAACTGATTCGAGAAGGCTCTCCATCTGTTTTTCTGCACTCTTATGCTTCCCAAATATTCGTCCCCCTACAGAGCGATCGCCAAGTCATTGGTACTATCAACTTTGCGACTACCCAAGCCCACGCTTACACACTGGAAGATTTACGCATTAGTTATTTACTAGCCTTGCAAGTATCGGCAGCAATTCGTAACGCCAGTGGCTTCGCCCAATTAAATCAGCTATATGCCCAACTAGAGGCAGAAAAACGCAAATCTGAGCAACTGTTACTGAACGTACTTCCTGTACGTGTAGCCGATGAATTAAAACGCACTGGCAGAGTTAAACCCGTGCATTATGACTCTGCCTCAGTATTGTTTACCGACTTTAAAGATTTCACTCAATTAGCCGAACAACTTACTCCCGAAGATTTAGTCAATGAATTAGATTATTGCTTTTCTTGCTTCGATATGCTCATTGAAACCCACAAGTTAGAGAAATTAAAAACAATTGGTGACAGTTATATGTGTGTTGGAGGAATTCCCACTCCTAACCGCACTCATGCAATTGATGCTGTACTAGCCGCCTTACAAATTCAAGCCTTTATGCAATGGCGGCGGCTCGAAAAAATCAAAAATAATCATCCCTATTGGGAAGTCCGCATCGGCATCCACTCAGGACCCTTGCTAGCGGGTGCGATTGGTCATAATAAATTTTCTTATGATGTTTGGGGCGATACGGTTAATACTGCCTCCAGAATGGAATCCTGTGGAGTTTGTGGCAACATTAATATTTCAAAAGCCACGTTTGAGTTAGTGAAAAATTTTTTTGATTGTGAATATCGGGGAAAAGTCAATGCAAAAAATAAGGGTGACATTGATATGTATCTTGTCACCCGCCTCAAAAAATGCTTTTCCCTAGATCCCACCGGATTGTTACCCAATGAGGATTTTAATCAACTTTATGCGGCAATCCAATCGGGGCATCCTGATTAGTCATTAGCCATTCACTAAATAATAACTAGGGACTCATCACGCATGATTGTTTAAAACTTATAACTCATCACTGCGATCGCAGTGCCATTTTCTGGCAAATCCGTTGATTTAACCGTCAAAGTATCACTATTGACCCGACGCACCGGCATTCCATCCATCAATGCCAAAAATTCATCCACAGAGACAATATCGCAACTCGCAGCATCGGCGGCTTGGGTACGGTAATGCGTGGGAATCACCAATTTGGGATTGAGGACTTGTACTGCCTGCATGGCTTCCTGAGGCGTGTAGGCTTTGTCACTTCCGCCTACAGGTACTAACAATACATCGGGACGTCCCATCAGGATTTTTTGCTCAATATCAATCGGTGCTGCTGCACCGCCTAAATGCAGAATATTGATTCCTCCTTGCGTCCAACGCCAAGCCACGTTCGTGCCAAACCGGCGTCCACCGTTGCGATCGTGGTTAATGCTCATTCCTTGAATTTTTAGGTTGTCAACTTGGTAAACTCCCGGTTTATATAAAAACTGGGGATTCCCTGGCAACCCTTCCACCGCCCCTTCATCAAGTAATAGGCTGCTGACTAACACTAAATCCGCTGGCACCTTCGATGAACGATACCCAGCCGTACAGCCCAGCTTCTGAAAGGGATTCGCCAAGACTCGTTTACCACTTCCAGTAAACAAAAAGCTGGTATGCCCCAGCCATTTAACAGACACAGATCCACCAGGTGTTGCCGCCTGATAAGTCTGAAATCCAGAAGCCAAGCCTGTTCCTAATGCTGTAAGCAAACCCGCCCCAGCATAGCGCATCAACTGTCGCCGTTTCATCAGAATTTAGTCCTCAGTCATTAGTCATTAGTCCTTTGCTAATCGCTAATGCTTAATTGACCAATGAACAATTAGCCATTAGCCATTAGCACTAAAGCGATTCCAGGAAGTTTCGCAGCAATTGCTTTCCTGAAGCCGTCAGAATACTCTCCGGATGAAATTGGACGCCCTCAATATGCGGATAGTTCCGATGCCGGACGCCCATGATGGTTCCGTCGTCTACCCAAGCCGTAATTTCCAGGACATCTGGGCAGCTGTGTCGGTCAATCACCAAACTATGATACCGGGTAGCGGTAAAGGGATTATCTAATCCTCGAAATACGCCTACACCTGTGTGATGAATTGGAGAAGTTTTGCCATGCATCAACATGGGTGCAGAAACAATTTCACCGCCGAATACTTGACCAATGCCTTGATGTCCCAGGCAAACGCCCAAAATGGGTACCCCGGAAGCCATCTTTTGAATTAACTCCAGGGAAATTCCCGCATCTTCTGGACGCCCTGGTCCCGGCGAAATCACAATTCCATCGGGTTTAAGCTTTTCGATTTGCTCAAGGGAGATTTGGTCATTGCGATACACCTGAATTTCAGATGCTACGGGCAGTTCAGCGCCAAGTTCTCCCAGATACTGCACCAAGTTATAGGTAAAACTGTCGTAATTATCAATAACCAGAATCAAATGTAAACTCCTTGTGAGTCAGAAGCCTTCAACTCAAAACTCAAAACTACTTAGCGCAGCATCGACTGAATCCGAATTACAAGGGGTGGCAAAAGCAGCGAACCAGCTACCAATACCGACACGAGTGCCGAAACCAGAACGGCACCAGCAGCACAGTCTTTAGCAATTTTGGCAAGCTCATGGTAAGCCTGCTTAACCGTTAAGTCAACAACTGACTCAATTGCCGTATTCAATAACTCCAGCGCCAACACTAGCCCAATTGTTATTCCAATCACCGCCATTTCGACTGCCTTCAACTGCAAAAAGACACCCAAACCAATGGCTAGGGTGCCTATAACTACATGGATGCGAAAGTTGCGTTGGGTAATAAAGGCATATCGAAGTCCGGCCCAAGCATATTTAAAACTAATTATTAAGTTCGGCGCAATTCGCCAAGCTAAATCCCGGTTTGGTTTCACTACATCTGAGTGGTTCAAAGAAGGTGTGGAAATTTCTTGAGACATGGCAAGGGTTTTACGGGGCTGAAGGGCATGAACCATCGCTCCGGCTGGCGCGTGGGCGAAACTTGAATCTAAGTCTTGAATCTAAGTACAGATGAAGGCTATTGGGTATAGCTAGGCTAGATAGTAAGACCAATAACCTGGAGTAAAGTTTCCTGCTGGTTCAACATTTTAGTCAGGCTATCTTCATCGGGATGATCCCAGCCGAGTAGATGAAGCAAACCGTGAGCCGCTAACCAGGCTAGCTCTGTTTTTAAGGGATGTTCCTGTTGTTGAGCCTGCCGAGTCGCAGTCTCAACGGAGATGGCGATATCACCAAGATACAGAGGTGTATCCTCTAAAAAATCCATCGGCTGAGGACAGTCTACCTCTAAGGATGCAAAAGCTAATACATCTGTCGGTTTATTTTGATGACGATACTGGGCGTTGAGGGTCTGTATTTCTTTATCGTCCGTGAGGCGCAAACTCAGTTCATAGGCATCCGCTTGAGGAAGATCTAGATGCAGCGTTTCCATCCAACGATGGAACCAAGTTTCCCAAGTTTCAGGTGAAATTTCTTCTTGGGCACTGGCATCTGCTGGATTGGACGAGAAGAAATAGTCTTGGATGCTAACTTCTATGTTTATGCCCATACAACCGTGTTCCGGATTAACGAGTCAGGTAAGAAAGACCGATCAGCAGCGCCACAAGACCAATGGTTGACAGGGCAAAATGTTTTAACGAAGTGCCTCCTTTTCGTACCATGTTTCGCATTGCCAGCTTCACGTAGCTGGGTTGAGGCTCTGTCGAGGCGGGTGTCGATTCAGAAATGGGTTCTGGAGTTTGTGATGCCGCTTGTGGCGTTGAAGAGGAGTTGCTCATAAGGATAATTACTGAAGACTCAAAAGTGGTTTTTCCAGCTGATGATAAGCCAGGGATAAACTTTTCTTCCAACAATGTAACAGTTTGTTTCGCAATTGATGGCAAATCACCGAATCAGCAAGTAAAGGACAAAGGAGCGATCGCTCCTTTGTCCACCCGATGTTACTAATTTCTTGGTGTCTTGGTAGCTAAGTAACACTCTCACTGAGGCTATCCTAAAGACCCAACGGCGCAGCTTTTAGGTAAGCTGATTTTCTTGGCGCAGATAGGCTTCAATGAACGAATCGAGGTCGCCATTCATCACATCGTTAATGGCAGTCGTTTCCACACCTGTCCGCAGATCCTTGACCATCTGGTACGGGTGGAAAACGTAGTTACGAATTTGGTTGCCCCAAGCTGCCTCTACCATATCCCCTCGAATGTCCGCAATTTCCTTGGCGCGTTGCTCTTGGGCGACAATCAGCAACTTAGCTTTGAGGATGGCAAGACCTTTTTCTTTGTTTTGCAGCTGACTTCGCTCTTCAGTACAGCGCACGGCAAGCCCGGTGGGAATATGAACAATCCGCACCGCTGTTTCCACTTTGTTGACATTTTGTCCACCTTTACCACCAGCCCTAGAGGTGGTGATTTCTAAATCCTTATCTGGAATGTCCAGAGTCACGGATCTATCCAGAGTTGGCATTACTTCCACTCCAGCAAAGCTTGTTTGGCGCTTGTCGTTGGCGTTGAAAGGCGATATCCGCACCAGCCGGTGGGTTCCTTTTTCTGCCTTCAGGTAGCCATAAGCATAACGCCCTTCAATCTCTAAGGTGGCTGACTTAAGCCCCGCTTCTTCTCCTTTGGAGATTTCCGCTAAGGTAACTTTGTAACCGTGGTTTTCTGCCCAGCGAGTGTACATCCGCAACAACATTTCCGCCCAGTCTTGGGCGTCTGTGCCACCCGCTCCGGCATTAATGGTTAAAACGGCTCCGCTTTGGTCATAAGTACCGGAAAGCATCTGTTGCAATTCCCATCGCTCAAGTTCCTGATTGAGCTTGGTAATGTTGCTTTCAGCTTCCAAAAGCAGTGACTCGTCAGCTTCTAATTCCAGCAGTTCCACAACCGCCCTAGCGTCTTCCAGGCTGTTTTTCCACTGGTGAAATTGTTCCAGGTGGGATTTGAGGTCATTGAGTTCTTGGAGGGTTTGTTGGGCACTCGTTTGGTCGTCCCAAAAATCCGGTTGCGCCGCGACTTGCTCCAAGTCTTGAATTTTGGCAGTTAGAGCAGGAACGTCAAAGATAGTCCTGGGTTTTACCCAGGCGATCGCACAACGTTTCGACTTCGCGTTTAATGTCTAGGAGTTCAATCATTGTTTTGAGCTTTTTCCGATGAGCGCTTGGTAGTAAAGTTGCACTCTTTTCGATCTTAGCTGGAGTCTCTCTCCCAATCACTAAGACCTGAACAAAGAAAGCGAAGGAGAGGAACAGGGGAAGTTACCAATTATCCCTTACCCATTACCCCATTAAGATTGAATTTGTGGAGTAACTGCTGAAAGTTAAAGATAGTCTTGATCTTGATCCAGATGCTAAGACAACGTTTCTACTTCACGTTGGATGTCTATGATTTCCAGCATTGCTTTAGCGCTTTTTCTTGAGCGCTGCTCATATTGCACTGCAATCAAATTTATCTAAGTTTGTTGGTAAATGTCCAGTTCCAAAAAAAGCCGTGGGAAACCACGGCTTCAAAATGTGTGCGCTTAATGAAACTTTTGCCTTTTAGTCGCGGCTATTGAGCGCGTTCAGCAACCGCAGAATGAAAATGAACAAATTGATGTAAGTCAGATACATCGACAAAGCAGCAGGCAGATATTGGTCATCGCGGTAAGCACGGGGCAGGATATAGAAATCCACCACAGCAGCACCGGCAAACAAAAACACGCCAATTCCAGAAATGGCAATTTCTAGCCAGGTGGGTGTATAGACACCAAACAAAGACAACAGCAGCTGACCCACTAGCACAACAACTAAGGCAATAATGCCTAGCTGTACTGTTTTCGTTAGAGCCATACCGTCTTGATCCGACAGATTGGAGCCAATCTGTCTTGCAGCAATAAAGGTAACGCCACAGCCGAGGGCGGCAAAACCAATTCCTGCCACACCGACCCCTGGTGTCCTCAGAGCCACGAATATCAATCCGCTCAGGGTATAGCCCGACAACAGACTGTAGGTAGCCAGAAGGGGCAGAGCAACGCTTTTCTTGCCATTAATGGCAACGTTTTGGGCAACGAAGAAAAGGGCAAATTCTGCAATCAGGGCAACCCAGAAGGTTGGCATGAATAGCCCTGGGTTGGAACGGAGAACGCCAAGACCCCCGTAGGTGCCAAGTGCAGTTAAGACAAGGCCACCGCCGACGTAGGGGAGGGCGTTGGCAATAACGTTGGGGCCAACGAGTGCGTGATTTTTAGCCTCACGCATCGCTTGACGGAAGTTACTGGTGTTACTCATGAAGCTTCCTCAGAAATATTACGAGTCATTTACATTTATGCGATCGCCAGTCTAATTCAATTGTGACGTAGAGCCGGAGTCCTTAGAAGGGTGGGTTTCACGAAGCAAACGCTTACGGTTTGTTTTTGAAGTAAGGATTAGTTTTTGGCTACATCAAACTGCAACTTACGTATATATGCTGACATTCCTGGAGAGGCTCTCTGTGAGTTCCGTATTCCAACGATGGTTGTTGAAAGCGCCTATACAGAAAATGAATTCAGTTAGACGAAATGAAGAGATAGCGATTTCCCAATCTCCCAAACGGGGTGGTTTTACAGAGGCTTTGACAATGGCGACTCAATCTTCTTGCAGCTCCGATTCGATGGAACTTTTGATTGCTTACTATAAAAATCCATCAGTTGAAGTTCGCAATCAACTGGTGCAGTTGAATGCTGGACTGGTTCGGAAGATGGCTCATCGAGTCAGCTATCAGTGTGCGGAACCTTATGAAGATTTGGAACAACTCGGCTATCTCGGTTTGATTCGGGCGATTGAGCGATTCAATCCCCATCAAGGTTATGCTTTTAGTTCCTTTGCGGTTCCTTACATTCGCGGCGAGATGCTGCATTATTTACGCGACAGAAGCGGCGTAATGAAAATGCCTCGTCGGTGGCAGGAAATCCAGCAGGAAGGACAAAAGGCGCGAAAAGAGTTGGCACAAACTTTAGGGCGATCGCCAAAAGAAGCTGAAATTGCCCAAGCAATTAAAGTATCTCTAGAAGAGTGGAGTGAAAGCAAGGTTGCGGCTCAAAACTGCCGACCATTAAGTTTAGATAGTGTCGTTTTTGAGCAGTCTGACTTTCAGGTGACGTTGGCGGAAACACTCCCTGACCCTCGCTATCAATCCTGGCAAAGTCAAGAAGAAGAACGGCAAGAGCTGGAAGGGGCAATGAGTTATTTGGACAACAAAACTCAAGCAGCAATTGAGTTGGTGTTGGTACGAGATCTTCCTCGGAAAGAAGCGGCTAAGCGAATTGGTGTCAGCCCGATGACGGTGACACGGCATCTTCAAAGAGGAGTTGAGCAGTTGGTATCGCTGTTGCAACCTCAATCAACCGAGCGTTTGGCTAGTTAAAGGCTTCCTGGAAAGAATTACAAGCAAGACAGCTTGTTTGGGAAGTAGTCGCCAGTTAAAAATTAGTAGAGAGTTTGTAGAGTGGTATATACCACTCTATTTTTTTAGGTGGCATAACGCCTGAAGGCGTTCGGCTACTTTTTCCCCAAAGCTACCACTGCATTCTGCCCTCCGAAACCAAAGCTGAAACAAAGCACCTGTTTAATTTCACCTTGACGCGGGACTTTAACTAAATCTAAATCAAATTCTGGTTCCTTTAACCCCACACACGGTGGCAAGATTTGATGCTTCAATGCCATTAGGGAGAAAGCGACACCTAAGGCTCCAGATGCTCCCAATGTATGACCTGTGGCTCCCTTAGTAGAACTGACTGGCACTGTTTGAGGAAAGAGATACTGAATTAAGTGCGCCTCATTTTGGTCGTTGAGCTGGGTAGCGGTACCGTGAGCGTGGATGTAATGGATGTCTGCAGGGAAAAGGTTGCTGCGATCGCAACATTGCTTGACCGCCGCGATCGCACTCCGACTTCCTGGCTCAGGGGTATTCGTATGATAAGCGTCCGATGTCAAGCCAAATCCCAGCACTTGACCATAAATCCGTGCTGAGCGACGCTTTGCCAATTCTGCGGATTCCAGTACCAAGACGGCTCCCCCCTCTCCCAAGGCTAAGCCTTCCCGCCGCCGATCAAAAGGATAAGCGCCCGTTTGAGCTAAAGCGCCCATCTGCTGAAACCCTGCCAGGGTCAGCGGTGTAATCGATGATTCCACGGCTCCAGCAATGACTTGCTGACAGTGCCCAGTTTCCAAGAGCGACGCTGCTTGTGCGATCGCCCAAATTCCAGTTGCACAAGCCGCCATTGGTGCCAAGACTGACCCAGTTGCCCCGATTTGACGAGCGGCTGCGATCGCATTCATGTGGGGCAGCGTCTCCAAAAAAGCCTGGGTTGGCAGGTGTTTGTATAGCGGCGATTTTACTGGTTCGGCATCCCGATAGAACTCCCGCGCCAATTTCTCCCAAGATGCCTGATAAGAGCGACTCGAACCAATGACGACTCCACAATCGGGCAAAGGCGAAACCAAACCAGCATCTTCCTGCGCCATAGCGACAACCCGCTGAGTCAGGGTTGCTAACTCAGCGGGTTGTTTCCCTATCAATCCTAAGGGTCGGGGGGCAAGTTCTGGAAAGGGTTGATGCAACTGAATGCCAGATTGACCGGCGATTAAACGTTGCCAGCTCGTCTGCAAGCTGTTACCCAAAGCCGAGACTAAACCAATCCCAGTAACGACAATCTCCACCGATTACCCAGCGAATCGCCAATTGCTATTTCTTGAGATTTTCCGCACCTTTGGTCACCTTAGCCGATTCAATGCGATCGCCCTGCTGAATCTTGTCAACGACCTCCATCCCTTTGGTTACATAGCCAAAAACAGCATAGTCACCATCCAAGAACGGCAAATCGGCTAAAGCAATGTAAAACTGCGACGAAGCCGAGTCGGGTAAAGATGAGCGAGCCATTGCGACAGCGCCACGAGTATGTCGCAACTGCGGGGGTTGAGAAACACCCGCACTTTTGAGCGTTTCGCTGAGAACGGGTTTTTCCGCCCCTTTGGGCTTAATTTCGAGGGGAATATAACGCGCTTGACCCGTCGCTGGATCGATAAAACCGCCCATCCCCAGACGTTCTGTGGGCACATTCGGGTCTTTACTTTGCGGATCGCCACCCTGAGCAACAAAGGGTTGCGGTTGCCGCACTACGCGGTGAAACACCAGTCCGTTATAGACACCTCTTTGAACTAAATCGACGAAATTCCCAGATGTAATCGGGGCATTAGTGCCATCGACTTCAATCGTAATTAGCGAGCCTTTAACCGTCATGTCTACGGTGGCTTTACCTTCTAGGCGAGGCAAACTGCTTGTTTTGGGACTACTCGCTGGAGTGGCAGATGCTGAGGTTGTTTCAGTTGCTGAGGGGCTGGTATCCGAGGAAGTAGCCTGCTCGGTGGTACATCCCCCCAACATCAGTCCTGCGATCGCAAAAAGTAATATAAACCAGTGCCGGATTTGTATCTGCATTTTCATTTCACCTAATTGGTAGCCAGAGCTACTGAATCATCTTATGCAGATATTGGGAGGCTCAACCAAGAATTGTTAGAGACCTTCAATGGGCACTTCCAAGAAGCGAGCCAGTTGGGCACCCTGATTTTCCAGCTCTGACAAGGGTAGAGGTTCCCCAACTCGCGTCAGGGGAATATCGCGGCGTCCTTTGACGCGCAGATAAATCGACCGGCGTGGGTTGAGACCTTCTTTAATTTCCACCCGAATCGCTTGGACATCTTGTATGCGACAGCCGACTTCAATTTGGCGGTTTTTGCCGAGAAAGCCCCATCTAAAGATCCGAATATATCCGGTTTCTTGATTAAACTCGTTGTAACCGCCCCCTACGTCTAAAAGAATCATCATCCATAGATAGAGCGCTACGAGTAACCCGGCTAACCCGTAAAGTCCCATGACTATCCCTTGAGGGATAAAAAGTAACTTGGTGGGGTCAGCAAAAGGGAGAAGATTAACTTTTAGGTAACTTGAAATTCCGGCCAATAAAAAGCCTGTAGCTCCCAAGGAGACTACGGTTGCCCACCAATAGTTACTCAAACGACGAGAGCCTAAAACCTCTTGACGGAGAACGCGGTTACTTGTGGATGTTGTCGGTGCAGCCATGAAAGAAAACTCTGTGTTCGCCAAAGTTGTTAAGGAAAATTTTTAAGATCGGACTGATTCAGATTATCTAGCTTCCCAGGGATTTATGCTATTGATTTAGCAATCTAACTGAGCTAGAGATTAATGAGAAGTACGTGTCAGATTGTAAAAATTCTGATATTTTCTTATCATAGAGGACACGTGCTAGAACCCTAGGGTTTTACTTTGGGGACAAAAAGCGCCCCATTCCCAAATAACAGTAGCCTGAAACCCGGTATCAGGGCGACAGGTTAGTGGAAATTGACACGCAGGGGAATCAAGCGAGTGTGTCTATTGAAGACAGAACCCGGCAAACTTCTCCAAAATATCCCACTACTGTCTGACGTGGGTCGTGTCAAATAAATAATGTTAATTGCTCAAGTTCAGACGATTTGACGCAATAGTAAGAGGATTTGAAATGACCATTGCAGTCGGACGCGCGCCAAGTTCAAGAGGGTGGTTTGACGCCATTGACGACTGGCTCAAGCGCGATCGCTTCGTATTTGTCGGCTGGTCCGGCCTACTGCTATTCCCCTGCGCCTATTTAGCGCTAGGCGGCTGGCTCACCGGCACCACCTTCGTCACCTCCTGGTACACCCACGGACTCGCCTCCTCGTACCTCGAAGGCTGCAACTTCCTCACCGTCGCCGTCTCAACT
>NZ_JAMPKD010000014.1:0-175334 GCF_039961915.1 Trichocoleus sp. DQ-A2 | reverse complement strand
ACTCAAACAGTATCGAGCGCTCGCTACACGCTACGACAAGCTGGCGGAGAGTTTCCTGGGCGGTATTTATCTAGCTGCTACGGTCATCTGGCTTAATTGATGACACGCCCTAGAACACACCTGGCGCTATCATTGTCTGGCTCAAGTGACGGTCGTGGAACACCCTACCAAAACCCAACACAAACGCTCCCAACCCAACTGTGACCGGCTGAGCCAACTGCGCTTTGGCATACAAGCCAGCGTGGTGGAAGATGCTACGGCAATTGCCATCGAAACCCGACGCTCAGGGCGTTTCATTCTTGCTACCAATGTCTTAGACTCCTCTGAACTGAGCGATGAAGCGTTGCTCACACAGTACAAAGCGCAACAATCAACCGAACGTGGCTTTCGCTTCCTCAAAGACCCGTTGTTCTTCACCGCCAGTGTGTTCCTTAAATCCCCCCAGCGAGTAGCCGCACTGGCGATGGTGATGGGGCTGTGTTTACTGGTCTACAGTTTAGGGCAACGCAAGTTACGCCAAGCCTTGAGCCAGTCCAAGCAGAGCCTCAAAAATCAACTCAAAAAACCGACTCAAACGCCAACCTTGCGTTGGATCTTCCAATGTTTTCAGTCGGTGCATCTAGTAGAGATGGACCACCTCCATCAAGTGGTCAATTTGACCGAGGAACGGCAGCGCATTCTCCGCTTCCTGGGGGCGGCTTGCCAGAAATACTACCTACTGGTTTGAAACCTGCGGAATGTGGGTTCAATCTAAGCAACTTTATGCAGCACTGCGTTGCCCAAATTGAGTCAGGAAGCGGAACGCTTTGACAATAGAAGCCGCACAATCTCTGGGAGAAGTGCCGTAAAAGGCACGCCATGCAGCGGCTTTATACTCGTCATAGCGGTCTGCTCTTTCTGGAAATTTTTCCAACCAAGCCAAGCGCACGGCATGACCAATTAGCACATCTAGCACAATATATTCTTCTACTTGTAGCTCTGGATTCGCTTGAGCAATCGCTGCCAATTCCATTAATGCCTCAATATTTACCTTTCGGTATTCCGGTGCCTGTATTTTATTGAGCAAATGCTCGATTCGCAGGGCAAAATTCTTTTCTCCTGGCGTCATTTCTGACAAAATTAAATGGCTATCCAAACGATTGCGACGCTCTAGCTTATCCCCAATTACTACACCTTTGCAGTGTTTCAGCAATCTCCAAACGCTGGGATAAAAATCTTTCGGGACTCGATTGAGCGCCCCGTCCAATTGTCGCTGTCGCAACCAACCCCCAGCAGTGGGTGCCTCTTCCTCATCGGGTTCCACCGGCACCACCCACTCAATCTCCTGTTCCTGCTGTTTAACGTGTAAAGATTCTTGCTGACGCAGCACTTGATTCATCCCCTCATACCCAGCCAATACTTGGCGCAGCCGCATTCTCACTTCAAAAGGACTTAACTGCATCAAGTGTTCGTAAGCTTCATCCTGAGTCAGGCGTAACTCGTGCGCCAATTCGCTAGTCAACAGCAGGATCAAATATCCCACCCGTAGCGTTAGCAAACCATCAAATAGCTGAGGTTCCCCCTTGATCAGCAGACCTAGGTAAATTAGGATTTCTTGAGTGAAGACGCGATCGCGAATATCCTCCCCACAGAACTCGCGGATCTTGTCCATAATTTCTGTATAAGACATCGGGCGTGCCATCAGCGACGCCTCAGTATACGCCTTGCCCACCGTAATCTGCTTGCCCCGCACCAGGATATCCGTCACCGCATCCGACAAGCCAATATCAACCTTATTCAGTAACCCAGCCGCATGACGTACCACCGTCCAGTGGGGGGACGCTTCGCTGGTGCCTGCCTTGGTGTAAACTTCATCCAGCAAATCCGCCACTGTCACTCGCTGTTCCGGCCCTCCAAAGCCGGTATCAAAATCCAATCCCTGCAACCGCACCAAGGTATGCAACAACTCGATTTGTTCGTAGATGTTTTCCGACTCCCGCAGGCTAGAGAGCAATAACCCCAAATTGGTTTCGCACTCCAGCATAAATTCTTGAGTATTACCCAGCGGCCAATTTTTATCAGGATGGCTGGTCAGGTAGTACCGTCGTGTCGCGGCATCTTGAACCGGCGATTGGGTAAACTCAAAGTCGTGTAGAAAATCAATTCGTTGTGTCCCAGATGTCAGCATCAGCTGATTCAGCCGCCCCAATTTCACTCGAACCCCATTGCATAAACCATCTTTTAGCTCCTGCATCAGTTCCAGAAGCGCCTCTGAGCCGGTTTCCAGCATTGCGTGGGTCAGCAACAACGTCATGGTAGGACGCCCTAGCTCAAACCAATTGCGCTGAATATAAGCAAGTTCGCTCTGAATTTCAGCAACTAAGAAATGGTAGTCAAGGGTCAGGTAAAACTGCTGTTGATCCAAAAATGACGGTAAGAAGACAATCGTCTCGCTGCGAATACGAAAAATCCTCGATGTTGTTAAAGTCCGCAACCGGCGCACGGGCCTGCCCGTGAGTCCCAGCTTGTCGTTCCGCCCAATTTGGGTATAAACCGCTGAGAGTTCTGTTGCTTGACGCACCTGAATCGGCTCCAGTTGTTGCGGCGTCTGGGTTGCAATGCCGTGGACTGCTAATTCAGCCTGTAACTTTTCATCTTCTGCCAGCAGCGCAATTTGTACCATCGGGTTTCCTTCCCGACCCACACTCAGGTGCCGTCCCAGCGGGTCAATATCTCCCACCGCGATTAACTTTTCACTCAGCATTTCTCCTAGCAGGTACAAGCTTTGCGCCCACACCAAGGGGATATTTTCATTCGGCAGGCGCGGTTGGGTGTGGGGGTTCTGTCTCTCCGCCTCAATCTTTTCCGCCGGGACATAATAAAGCTCCGGTAGCAGCCGCAAACCGTCCTGCTCAATCAGCAGAAACTCCAGGCACTCTTGATAGTCCTTAACTTGTTCCATGTCTCCTCGAAACAAGCCATCCAGAACCAGGTAGGTGAAAAATAAAGGCCATTCGCACTCAATATGCTCAAATTGCTGCAATTCCCAAGGTTCGTAGTGCAAGCGGCTGGTATCTTCCAAAACAGTTTGGTGTCCATCTCGCAAAAAGCGTTTGCAGCCGTAGCGTCCCTCCAGCTTGTCGATGATTTTCTGTCGAGTGCGTTCCATCAGCTCCATATTTTCCACCGCAAAGGCTGGGAAACTAATGACGCTTAAGCTAGCCGCATCCACTTCTTTGGAGCTAGATTCTCTTGGTAACAGGGATTTCAGGGTCATGCGGGCGCGAGCAATTTCATCCGGCAGCACGTGAATTACAGAAGCCTGAGAACCTCGCACTCCAAATAAATCCAGTCCGCTAATTGCTTCTAAAGCGGCTTTTGCCATCCCGACCGAACTGGCATTTAGTTCTGGATTCCCCCGGTTTATCTTATTTCCTCGCTCCCAAATCCCATAATCGGGGGTTCGGTAAGTTCTGCCAATGTAATAGACCAGATTTTGGACAAAGTTGACTTCGTCAATGGCGTAGATGATATGTAACCCCGATGCCGTCATCTGAGCCAGCATCAGCAGAAATAGCGAGGTGGCATCCAACTGCAAGTGTCCCCAAGCGTCATCGCCGACTACGACATCACCGCTGCTGGTGTTGTATTTGGCGTGCAGGCAGTCTAGGAGGGATTGGCTTTGTTTAAATTGCTCAACTTTGTGGCTCTGTCGCATCATACAGAACAACAGCCCGCGCATCAGCTTGACGACGCTTTGTTCTAGCTCGTAGGTGCGCCCCTTATCTTCATCGACTTTGCGGTAAGCTAGCGCCAATCCCCAAACGGCGAGAATGCTGTAAACGTTGTCGCGTACCCAGGCATCGGTGTAGTCGCCGTGGGCGTTAATTGCAGTACTGGCGGGCAACAGACCCGTAATCGGATTTTGACGGTTGAGAATGACAGCCTTGATCTGGTGGTAGTAATCGTCTAGGCGATCGCTTAGCGGTTGTGAGGCGTTTAGCAACATATCATTCTCCTAAAGAGAGGGGTGCTGGGGGTCGTCCCCGGCAAAACGAAGAGAGTGTCAGAAATCCAGCCCAAGTGCTTTTTATTTTCGCACCAAAGCTAAAATTCATCTGCCTCGCGAAGCAGATTGCTGCGCGTTCACAATTCTTTAGTTACATTCTTGTACAGATGGTAACAAAAGTTTATTTTACAGAGTTAAGACTATGCAAACTCAAGACCGCAACGATGCAACCAAGATTGGCTTTACGCCCCAAGCTAAAAATTGGAATGGGCGTTTTGCCACGATCGGCTTTTTCATTGCCATGATGATTGAACTCACCACAGGTCAAGGCGTTCTTCACTTCTGGGGTCTGATGTAATATATTTCAATTTTATAAATTTGGTCAATTTCAAAAGCTCGCTGGGAGTTTATCTAGGAACTCCCAGTTTTTTGTTTCCCAAATAATAGTAGGGGCAGGTAAAGAAACCCGCCCCTACTATTATTTATCTCGCTAAAAAGGATTGTCTAGCGAATGTATTCTTTGAGAATACTGTTGCGATTGGGATGCCGCAACTTGCGGAGAGCTTTCGCTTCAATTTGACGAATCCGTTCGCGGGTAACGTTGAAGATTTGACCGATTTCTTCAAGAGTTTTCATGCGTCCATCATCCAAACCGTAGCGCAGACGCAGCACATCCCGTTCGCGGGGGCTGAGGGTGTCGAGGACGCTTTCTAGATCTTCCCGGAGGAGGTTTTTAGAAACTTGATCTTCGGGGGTTTCACCATCTGCTTCGATGAAGTCACCCAGACGGGAGTCTTCTTCTTTACCGATGGGAGTTTCTAGAGAAATGGGTAACTGAGCTGATTTAGCAATGAATCGCAGTTTCTCGATGGTCATTTCCATGCGAGTAGCGATTTCTTCTTCAGTGGGTTTGCGACCCATTTCTTGGGATAGAAGCTTGGTAGTTTTTTTGATCCGAGAAATGGTTTCGTACAGGTGAACAGGTAGTCGAATGGTGCGAGATTGATCCGCGATCGCTCTCGTAATTGCCTGACGAATCCACCACGTCGCATACGTGGAGAATTTGTAACCTTTTTCGTGGTCAAATTTTTCAGCGGCTCGAATCAAGCCTAGACTGCCTTCCTGAATCAAGTCTTGGAAGGATAAGCCGCGATTCATATATTTTTTGGCAATCGAAACCACCAAACGCAGGTTTGACTGCACCATTTTGTCTTTAGCGCGGCGACCTACATAGAGGCGATGTCGGAACGCTGGTAGGCGCTTCTTCACCTCTTTAGACCACTCTTCTTGTTGGGGTTCTCGCCCTAGCTGAGTAGCGAGTTGTTCCCAGACTCGCTCAGATTTCAGCACTCCCTCAGCCCACTCTATATCCTGCGGTTCCCGCTCCAGATTTTCGATCAGTTGCTCGCGCAAACGCTCTAATTCTAGTAAGTCGGCTATCTTGCGTGCGAGTTCAATTTCTTCATCGGCTCTTAAGAGACGAATCCGACCAATTTCTTGTAAATAGAGACGAATCGAATCCTCAGTGTAGTGTTTCTTTTTCGTTTGCACCCGACGACGGGATCTACTGACCTTACCAGGCTTACCTTCGTCTTCATCGGGCGTTACGTCTACAAAGTCGTCTTGATCCGCGTCTTCATCAATTAAGAGATCCAACTCGCTCTCAGGCGGAGTGATGATTTCGAGTACGTCGTTGGCCTGGGTCATGCCGAATTCCTCATGCTCCTTCAGTTAAAGACCAGAAGATGGTGTTAGTTAATCTACAAAACAAGTTAGCCAGTCGTTATACCTTGCCAGCTTTCAACGCTTGCTGACTGGCTCAATGAGAGAAAAGAGAGAATGCGCTTGCGTGCAACGCCAGCGTTCGATAACCGCGTTGAAATAGGTGTTAATGCTGGTAGTGTTCAAAACCTTTCCGATTGTAGCCTTTCTCACAAAACTTGCACGCTTTTGGTTTATTTAAACCTTCAAATATGAAGTTAATGTCAAGGCGGCTTTTCCCAATGGATAATCCGATTGGAATTGATACACCCACTCCGATCTCATCTCCTTCAACTAGCTTGTACAGGATTTACCAGCAACACTCGCTGGTTGATTTGGTGATGCCTCCAGCCAGTTGAGCGCTGTCTTTCTATAAATAGCCTATAGTTAAGCGTCAAAGGTTTGGGGAGAGTAGCACTAAGCAGTAATGAACGTTTAGGCAAAACTAGAGAAAATATTGCTTGATTTCGCATTTTGCTTAAATGCAACTCTATCCTACTGACGCTTGATGGGCGATGGGTTGCGACAAATGGCTGAATTCTATTCCGTCATTCTAATCAACAAGAGCCAAAATGTGACAGAGAAAACATCAATATATTTCCCTTTTAGGTTAAAAAGGTCAACTGACTTTGCTGCCACAGCGCATCGATGGTAACAAATTGATATCCTTGCTGCAATAGTTTAGGCACTAGCTGGGCGGTCGTTTCAGCCACATCTTGACCTCCATAATAGCCATCATGCAAAACAATGACCGAACCATTTTGGACTTGCCGCAAAACTCGCTGTACGACGACGCTAACCCCAGGCTGTACCCAGTCTTCCGGCACCACGCTCCACATGACAGGTCGATAGTTCCACTGCTGCAATAAATCTAAAGTCTGGGGTGTAAACAAACCATTAGGGGGTCGAACGTCACGAACAAATTGTGGATCGAGTTGACAGGCTTGTTGGATCGCCTGCTGTGTCTGTTCCATACTTTGTTTGAGGTCAGATGGACTCAGCTTGGGAAAAGCGCGATGATCGTACCCATGCAGCCCAAGCCAGTGACCTCGCCGGTAGACTTCTTTGGCAGTTGCTGGTGCGCGGTTAACGCAAACACCCAGCCAAAAAAAACTTGCGGGTATGTTGTAGTGGTCTAGCACTTTCAAGAGTTCGGGAGTGTATTGGGGATGGGGACCATCATCAAACGTGAGAGCGATCGCTCGTGAATTTCCAGTACCCGACCACAGACAACGGGGAAAGGCAGGCTGAAGAATTCGGTACACAATAGGAAATAGCGGAGCTAGCTGCATTTGCTCTTTGATGTCGTTTTTCTAATGGGTGTCAACAGACGGTGAGTCTCAAAGGTCAATTTAAACAACAAAGCCCATGTTTTGCCATACTGGCGGGAGCTTCTCTTTTATTTGCTCTCTCTGGGTGCAGCACCGTAACCACTAACCAGTATGAAGCAACCGCCCGGACAACTTTAACTTGGAAAGTCGGTTACTCGACTAATCCGGGTCGCAATCAAGAGCGAATCGAAACTTTTGGCTCTACTTCCTTACTCAACCGCAATGGGGAGAAGCCAGAAGGCGCGGTAATTGGCCCCGACGAACGGGAACTTTGGTGGTCTGCACTGCCACCACGACCCACGCTTGATGAAATTGAACAGCGACTGCAACCTGCCGAAAAGGCAAGCCAGCCAGAGATTTTGCGAGATGTGAATTACCAAATTACTTATCGCAGCAACGGGCAGAGTGTTACCTTGCCGACGAATTACGATGTCTATCGAGAGGTTGTCAAGGCATATCCTTCCCAAACGCCTTTAGAGCTGACGCTAGGAGTCAATGATTCCTCTGTGGAGAAAGCGGAACCCAAGTTTGAGAATTAAAAGAGATATTAAAAAGCAAAAATTAAGGCGGGGGCGATCGCTTCTTCCCTGTCTCTCGGCTCCTCTGCCCCCCTGCTTAATTCTTCCTGCGGACTTTAGCCACAGAGCGCTTCAAAACAACAGGCGTCTTTAACGGTTGACTAGCTTTAATTAACGGCTGGTTACTCTCCAATGCTTGCAGGCCATCGAGAACCGCATCTCGGATCGCCGCTTCCGGTTCTTGATTCAGCATCAGCCGAAAGTATTCGGCAACACTACGTCGATGCTCCCGCTCTAACCGAGCCTCTGTGACTAAGGCACAAAGTCGGCGAACCGCAATCAGACGCTTCAGGGGGTCTACCTGCGTCAGCTCCGTTAACCAATGGTTCAGGTTAGCTTCATCCCGATTCAGTTGACGGCTAATAATTTGCCAGACCAAGAGGATTAGGGTTGCCAGAGTGCCCAGACCTTGAAGAATTGCACCAGCAGCAATCCAGGGACTGTCAGAGTCTACCCAGATGGAAACTGCCATATAGGTGCTGAGGCTGGCAATGCCGCCACTGCCAACGGCAAGCGTTAATTGCCGGTTGGAACCACTAAAAAACCGTTGCAGGCTCGACCAGTGTACTTGCCAGTCCCACTCCTGCATCAGGTAAACCAGCAACATTACTAACACACCAGCGCCGGTAGCCAGTAGGAGCTTCCAGTTCCAGAACAGCATCACCACCACAACGGCGCTCACCACCAGCCAGCTGCCCGATCCCTGACTTGGGTGCCGGGGAAACAGCTTGAGGACTGGCATTTTTAATTGTTTCTGCGACAGAGCCAATTGGATCTGGTTTACGAGTTGTTGTCGCCAAGACGACGCCTGTGCCACGAAAGTTTCCTGCTTAAGTCAGATAGATTATACCTAACGAGTTAACTATCGTAATACCTTTTAGTCCTAAGCTCGTAGCCCGTAGTCATTCGTCCTTTGTTTTACCAAGTTGACCAATGACTACGAACCAATGACCGATGACCGCTCACAAACCAAAGCTCAAGTCATCGACGGTCAGACAGCCATCAAAAGCGTAGAAGGTGATCCGATAGATATTTGGTACTGCGACGCTCAGCTGACTGTTCGGAGGAATATTGGAATCCGTTCCGGCTAGATTTGGCTCTGTTAACTCCGAGCGTCCCAGGAGTTGGTTTTGCTGGTCGTAGGCAGATAAAATTGTTCGCTGAGAACTGGTGACAAAGCCGCTGACAAAGCGAACCGGAAACTCAAAGGAAATTTCTATCAAGCCGTTTTTAGGGGCACCCATGAGGACGGTGGTGCCAGATCGAGGGGGGAAAGCGGGGTTGGAGGGATGGAGAGCGATCGCATTTCTAAACGTGAGACCCCATTGCTGAAACTGGCGCTCCACCACGTCAAAGCATTTCAAGTCTTCCATGTTGAGGCGAACGCAGGTTCCCTTATGTAAGGGGAAGCCGGAGTCAGCGCTAGCCGGCTCCTCGCTAGGAGAAGCGACAACGGTGGACCCACTGAGCGACTCAATTGTTGGTGCGGATGCGGATGCGTTAAAGTCGCTGATTTCATCCCACGGAAGACTGCATTGCTTTGCCATAACATTCTGTGAATGTACTTTTTCAAGAACTGGATCGCCGTTTATTACTCCGACGCAGATATCTCCAGACTTGACGGAGCTATCACTTGGGAGTGACGACCTGAAGCTACTAATCCCCCCTCTGTTCATTCAGCCTCCTTGACTTATGGGGCGTCTTTTACGATCTGATTCCGAGTAATGCTTCTTCCCTCAGGCAAAAAATTCCGCATTTTTAATTTCTTGTGAGGGAAGTTTTAGAAGAAATGTTCCAGTCATCAACATTGGCTGATGACCGATTGCCATCGCGATCGCACACACCCTGTTACTTAAATACGCAAAAACCCGGTGAGGGGTTTCACCCCCTACCGTTTGGATTATCTCTGATTTTTTCTAATTTGGCGGAAAAAAACCAGCGGCTGGATTGGCATAGCGGAAAGTCTTATCAACCGGCTGATGTATTTTTACCTTAATTTACATCTGCCTTTAGGGATAACTATTTGCAAAATCTTTAATTTCAAGACGGTTGTTTTATCGTTTCTTTAAATTGCGGATAAATTACAGGATCGTTGCTCCAGTTAGGCTGGGCGCATTTGCTGCTAGATCGTTTGGTCTGACGCTACCCGATGAGAAATTCTGAAACCACCTATATGCAAGCGTTTCATCGTTCAAAGTCTAAAGCAAAAATCTAAAATAGTATCAGTCACCAGCTCAACTGAGCATCGCCGATTGAAACTGGGTGTTAGGAATCAACCAGTAGTCAGACGTTCTAACACTCAACAATTCGCGACAATGAGCGCTCGTGGCGATAACAATGAGGTTTATTCATGATTCAGCCACCCGGCTTTGAGATGCAATCGATTGTCACTTCCTTGGGAAGAGTGGTGTACTACACCCCCAAGGGGGCACCTTGGCGCTCGGCGGATGCAGCCATGTCAGAGAATCTGCCCACGTTGGTTTTCCTACATGGCTTTGGTGGTGGGTCATCCGCCTACGAATGGTCGAAAGTCTATCCAGCTTTTGCAACCGATTATCGAGTGATTGCACCCGACCTAATTGGTTGGGGTCGGTCTGACCACCCCGCACGCAATTACCAGATAGATGACTACATCAACACAATTATTGAGTTCATCGAGCAGACTTGTAACGAGCCAGTACCCGTCGTGGCATCTTCTCTCACGGCTGCTTTTACAATTAGAGCTGCGATCGCTCGCCCCGATCTCTTTAAGTCCCTGATTCTCACCACACCGGCGGGTCTGTCTGACTTTGGGGAAAATTACACCCGTAGCTTCTTTGCCCAACTCGTTGCTACGCCCATTCTGGATCGCTTGCTCTATAGCACGGGCGTTGCTACGGAGGTTGGCATCCGTAGTTTCTTAGAACAGCGACAATTTGCTCGTAGCCGTCGCGTATATCAGGAAATCGTAGACGCTTATTTGCAATCTGCCCAACAACCCAATGCGGAATATGCAGCGCTCTCTTTTGTTCGGGGAGATTTATGCTTCGATCTATCCCTGTACATCACTCAGCTAAACGCGCCTACTGCCATAATGTGGGGGGAAAAGTCCGAGTTTACGGGTCCGGAAGTTGGCAGGCGGCTGGCAGCTTTAAATCCGCAAGCTGTCCGAGTTTTTCAGGCGCTTGATGATGTGGGATTGACGCCCCAACTGGAACTGCCTGCGGTGACAATCGGCTTCATCCGGCGATTTTTAGACTTGCTGGACTAGAAATGTCAAAGAAACCCATTATTTTAGAAAATAGTGGGTTTCTCTACCGCAAGATTAGTCTGGGAACCGGATATCAATGACTGTGGAATTGAAGTTATAACCTGAGCCGTCTAGTTCTACTGGAATGCCAATTTTGAGTTTGGTACCGCCGACAACCGGCCCATCTTTTGTGATTTGGGCTTTAGTACCGAAAGTCATCAGCATATCGGTACTGAAAGAATCAGGTCTAGGATCGGGGAGCGCTTTGACAGAACCATCCGGTTGCGGGACGGTTACGCTTCGGGGCAGGATCTTGATGGATTTAATCTCCATCTGTCCGGCGGGTTGATTGCGGATAATAATATTCGTTTTTTTGTCCTTCTGGAACTGGTCGATTAAAGCCTGGGGATCTCGCACATTTAAACCCCGGACAATCAAATCCATTTCTACGGGTTTTGTGGTAACGCCGACTTGGGCAACCGAACCGGAAGTGCCGGGAAAAAAGAAGATTCCTACAATAACTGAGAGAATCACTAAGGCAGCACCCACATCTAAGATGCTCACCTTGCCGAATAAGCGACCTTGAGAATCCAAAATCTTCATGCAGAATTGTCCTGGCTCTAGCTAAAAAACTGGGGAGATTCAGTAACCTCTAACTCTACAAATCACAAGGTAGATGATACTTAATCCGGCAGTCTTTTGTCAGAGTACCATGAGTGTAGCCTAGAGAGTGCTGGCAGATGGCTGGTTGTAAAGCCTTCCTGAAAAGACTGCCTAACTTAGTCTACGACACGGATGTAGCCTTGCTTCAGGCTGTCAAATACTCGGTTGACTTGGATCTGCTCTTCGGAGCTGAGAGCGGTCTTCGATAACAGCGCCGCCATCAGCCGTTGTTGGTCATGGCGAGTAATTCTGCGCGTAGTTAATAATTGCTCGACTAATTGAGCGATCGTTAGGGAGAGGCTTTGAGCTTGCATCTGGTTATCGGGGCACAGGATTCTATTTAAATTTTCGGTAAACTTGTCCTCCAGTTCATCAGGACATTCACCGAATCTAGTGATGAAAAATGGCTAAATTTTCAGGAGTACCGAATCAGTATTGTACGGGGATCGATCTTAGTTTGAGGCTCTGCCCAGGCTTGAGCGATCGCAAAATATCTCGATTGCGGTTGAAGCTGCAACTTAGAATTCTCAAATCACGTCTGTTTGTTTCAGACTAATGAAAGTTGTTGTCACATTTACGCGGAGCGATCGCATTCTATAAGATTCTCTTTCTCTGGGCTGATGCTTGGGAAGAAGAACAAGAACCCGAAATTGTGACTTAAAAAATGTAGTGTTGCCTCGCCTGCTTTCAGGGTAGGGAGTGTTGAAATTGTCAAGACTGGTCGCCGATCGCAACTGTCGATTTGATTATCACTCGTATTCGCTATGAAGTTGAACCCCTTGTCATTTTTTTCTCGTCGTTCCTCCCGCCGCTGGTTCTATCCGTTCCTCTCATCTGTAGTGGCGCTGTTTATTTGTGTCGGTTTGCCTCAGCCTGGGCAAGCGATCTCGTTGTTTGACTTGATTTTGCGCGGCGTTCAGGTAATTCAGCTGTCGAGTATTTCTGATAAACAGGAAGTCCAAATTGGTCGGGCAATTAATAACCAGCTGGTCAGTCGGGAGATTCGGCTGTATCGCAATCCGCAAATCGTTCGCTACGTTGAAGAGATTGGTCAGCGGTTGGTGGCGAAGAGCGATCGCCCTGATATTCCTTATACGTTTCAAGTCGTTAACGATAAGGGTCTCAATGCCTTTGCGACAATGGGAGGCTTTGTCTACGTCAACACTGGCTTGCTCACAGCAGCAGATAATGAAGCTCAGCTAGCGAGTGTCATGAGTCACGAAATCGGTCATATTGCCGGTCGTCATGCAATTGAGCAGATGCGAAAAAGTGCGCTAGCTCGCGGCGTAGCGGCAGCAGCGGGGTTGGATCGTAACCTAGCCGTTCAAATTGGCGTGGATTTGGCTCTACGGCGTCCGAACAGTCGGCAAGATGAATTCGAGGCGGATCAAAAGGGACTGCAAACCATGATTAGGGCAGGCTATGCTCCCTCTGGAATGGTGGCTTTCATGGAAAAGCTGCTCAGGGCAAATTCGGTGCCTACATTCTTAAGTACCCATCCGGCAACCTCGGATCGGATAAAAGCTTTGGAACGTGCCATTGACCCGGAAGATGCCAACGTCGGTGATGGGTTGGATAAGCAGGCTTATAAAGCGAAAATTCGCGCCCTGACTTAAGGTTTGAGCATTTGGCGGCGCATCCGACTTACCTGGGATGGATCGATTTGCGTCACTGCTTCTTTCAGGGGTAGTTTGCGAACGCGACGCCGCGCCACATTGACTTGATAAACCAAGTTGTTCGTGAGATCCAAGCCTGTCAACCAGCCACTTTTCTGGTGATAGGCACCCGTATCGATGTCAAGCCAGCCGTTGCCTTGAGCAAGTTTTCCTGGTGCAACTCCAGGCAGGGTAAAGGTGATGGTGTGACCTGTAACGATCAGTTTATCGGGGAAGTAGGGCTGGGGAATGCTGTGAAATTCTTCGCGAATCCAGCAAAATTCCTCAGCGGTTTGCTTCTCGAAGGGAATTTGCGGATGGACGCCTGCATGAACCAACCAGACATCGCCTAAGTCTAAATATGTGGGTAGCGATCGCATCCACTCGATATCCTCTGTTGGAATACCCGCTTCCCCATAACTGTTCACGGTTGCATGACCGCCACTGTAGAGCCATCCTTGCAGCGCTGGGCCGTAAATTTGTCCATCGCCCAACACGTCTAATAACATTTGCTCGTGGTTGCCCAACAAACAATGGTAGGAATTTTGCTTGACAAATTTAACAACCTGAGCGCTGTGAGGCCCTCGATCGATTAAATCCCCCAAAAAATAAACCGAGTCATTTGAGGAAGGAGCGATCGCTTCCAATAAGGTCATCAGGCCTTCGTAGTGGCCATGTACATCACCAATCACAATGCGACGGGGGGTCATTTTGCTCATCCTCAATCCGATTACTCACAACCTTAGATAGCGCCTCAAAGTAAGACACCGAATCACTGTCGATCAAAACTTATACACTCATGGACATCCCTAGTCATGTCGCCCAGGTTATAGCGCGGGTGGGGGAGTGACTTTCAAACGCAGCACAGTATCATCAAATTCCAATGTCTTACCAATAAGCCATTGGTAATATGTTTGTTGCGTCTGCTCCGTTACAGCTAGATGCAACTTATAGCCCGTTAAAACTGATAACCACGCTAAAACTGGGTTGATTAGTAAGTCAATCAAGTAGGAGAATGTCAAAAAAGGGAATGTCCTTGTATTAAGAGTTTCACGGAGCGGATGCACAGCCTGAATAGGGAACACCAAAAAAGCACTGGGAAAACCAACTAGAAATGGGAAGTTAAAAGTCAAAGGTATATTTTTAAAGCTGACTTTTAAGTTCTAAATTCTCTTCTAAGTGGCGGGATGTATCAAATTGTAAGTATGGTAGACTACATTATTAATCATATCTCGCCTAGCTTGAGTAGAACCTTCTGGGATCGGGAATCTCTCTGAAGGCGGTCGAGTGTTGGGTGAAACAGAGCGAGACAATCAATAGAAAAATTCTCTCGCTATCGTTAAATGTCAGGGTTTTTTACCTTAAAGTTCCTTGCCTCCTGTGTCTTCTACTGTGTCTTCTGCTACGCTGCCAGTTATTATTGCCCTGAAACAAGCTAGTAGTATCGCTTGGGTAAATCAGGCGAGCGCTAACGTGGATACTATTCTGCTCGATCATTCCCACTGCGAACGGAAAGCAGCGGGAGTTGCTTTGAATTTGATGTTTCGCTACCCTTCTTATACTCAGTTGGTGCGGCAGCTCACCAGGATCGCCTGCGAAGAACTGGAACACTTTGAGCTGGTTAATCAGTGGCTGGAACGTCGTGGCATCTCCCTCGCTGCCCTCTCTGCGCCTCCGTACGGTGCCGGGATGAAGACGCAAATCCGCGCCAAGGAGCCAGAGCGGTTATTAGATTCATTGCTAGTTTCTGGGTTGATTGAGGCTCGAAGTCACGAACGGCTGGGATTACTCGCCACCCACTTACCCGATCCAGAGTTAGCCCAATTTTATGGCAGCTTGATGGCATCTGAGGCACGTCACTATGGCGTTTATTGGGTGCTTGCCGATACTTACTTTGAGCGTGCTGTTGTCAACCAACGGCTGGAGGAATTAGCCGTCGTTGAGAGTCAGTTGCTGGAAACGCTGCATCCAGAACCGAGAATTCACAGCTAAAGGCAAGAAGCAGATGAAGGCTCAATATCAGGATTTTGTGATTCGTGGCTGGGATAAGCGCGATCGCACTTTTGCAGCTGATGTCATCCATTCGGTGTTAACCGAGTATGGCTTGCCTTGGCAACCAGAGGAGGCAGATAGGGATGTTCTAGAGGTAGAAAAATTTTATCAAGATCCTGGGGGTGAGTTTTGGGTAATTGAAAGAGAAGGGAAAGTGGTAGGGACTGGCGCGTATTATCCAGTGAAACGCGGGAACAGAGCGGTAGAATTACGCAAAATGTATTTATTGCCAGCTGTGAGAGGGCAAGGACTGGGTAAGTATTTGTTAGAACAACTCGAAAATGCGATCGCTTCTCGTGGTTTTCAGGAAATTTGGATTGAAACCGCTAGCGTTCTCAAAGAAGCAGTCAAATTGTATGAAAGTAGTGGGTATGAACCAGAAACAGGTGTTGAGACGGCAAGATGCGATCGCGTCTACGTTAAATTCCTGTAACCCTCACGACTGATTTAGACCATTTACATTTCCGTTTGCGACTAAAAAAAACAAAACATTCTCCAGCCCTTTCTCAAATCGCAATGTTTTGGCAAGATTGTCTCGCTTTGAAAGGATTGAATCGATGATAATCATATCGGGCTTGGCTGAGATTGCCTTTTCAAGACATTCCTGACCGTTAGAAGCTTCAACAACGCTGTAGCCTTTTGCCTGTAACACATCAGTAAGTATCTTGATTGTTGATTCATCTTCATCTACTACCAAAACTTTTTTCTTTGAGGTTTCTTGAGCCAGAAGCGATTCAATAGCATTTAGAAGTTCTTCCTGGTTAATTGGCTTTGCCAAATACCTGTCAATTCCTAAACAATAGCCTCTATCTTTGTCTTCTATAATTGATAAAATGATTATCGGTATGGTTGTAGTTCCAGGGTCATTTTTCAGTACTGCTGCCACATCAAATCCATTCATGGCAGGCATCATCACATCCAGAATAATCAAATCAGGATGTTCTTTTTTAACCTGTGTAATGGCATCCATACCGTCTTTAGCTTGCCTAACAATATAACCTTCTGCTTCCAATTGCTGTGTGAGAAGTTCTCTAATAGATGCTTCATCATCTACTACCAGAATTGTTTTCTTTTGTTTATTAGAAGAGGCTTTAGAAGTGATTACATGACCTTTTAGTTGTTTTAAAAGCGTGTCTAAATCAACTTTTTCAAACTCAAAATTTCCGCCTGTACTGATAGGTAAGGTGAATGAAAAGTTGCTTTCTTTACCCAATTTACTTTCTACCCAGATTCTACCCTGATGATGTTCTACGATTTGCTTGCAAATGGGCAGTCCTAAACCAGTTCCTTTAGGTTTGTCTGTTAATGTATCACCTACCTGCTTAAATTTTTCAAATACTTGCTCTTGGTCAGCCTTGGCGATGCCTATACCACTATCAATAACGCTGATAATAACCTCGTTGTTGATTTTTTTTGCTCTGCAAGTTATGCAGCCTTCTGGCGTAAATTTGACAGCATTGGAAATTAAATTAATCACAACCTGAACGAGTCTATCCTTATCACCCACTAGCTCAGGTAGTTCATTTTCGATATCCTTAATTAACTTTAGCGGCTTCGTTTCAAATAAGGCGGATGTAGCCGCTGTTGCCTGTGCAATTATTTCAGATATATAAATTGGTTCTGTCTTCCACTCAATCTTTCCTGCTTCTAACTTTGCCAAATCAAGGACACTATTGATTAAATTTGTTAGTCTTTCCCCTTCAGACACAATGATGTCAAGGTTTTCTTCTACTTGCTTGATGGTTTTCCGAACTTTCTTATCTTCACTTTGAACTTCAGGAAATATAACGGAATCTAGTTTTTTCTTGATAATTTTTGCGAATCCCAAGACAGAGGTAAGAGGTGTTCTTAACTCATGGGAAACAAGAGATAAGAAATCTGACTTGGCACAATTAGCAACTTCAGCGGCTTCTTTAGCTTGTTGTAACTCTTGTTGCGTCCGCTGGCGCTCGGCAATCTCGCTTTGCAAATTCTGAATAGTATGATTCAATTCAAGAGTACGTTCTTCTACTCGAATTTTTAACTCTTCCTCAGACTTTTTCAGAGTTTCTTCTACCAACTTTTTATCAGTGATGTCTTCATAGGTACCTAGAATACCTACAACATTCCCTGCATCATCATGGAGTGGAATCTTATTCGTTTCTGCCCAAGACTGTTTTCCATCGGATTGAAATTGAGTTTCAACGATGTGATATTGGGGCGTATCTGCCTCCATGATGCGGTTGTCACACTCGCGGTACCAGTCCGCCTCCTCCTTATTCCAAGCCAAGTCGTAGTCTGTTTTGCCAACAATGCCTTCTGGCGTATTAACCCCTGCTACTCGCGCAAAGTTGTAATTGCAACCCAGATAAACAGACTTTCTATCTTTCCAAAAAATTAACTGCGGGATGTTGTTCATCACTAGCTGTAGCATTTGCTTACTCTCTCGTAGTGATGCCTCTGCCTCTTTAGTAGGAGTAATGTCTTCTACTGTTCCCACAAAACCGATGAGTTCGCCTTTATTGGAAAGCAAAGGAGATGACCGAATGTAAGCCCAACGTACAATTCCCTCTCGTGTTTGAAAGCGACATTCGTGCGAATATTCCTTCCGCTGACGAGTGTAGGTATACCATTGTGCGATGACGCGATCGCTATCTTCCGGATAAACTGACCGCAACCAACCATCTCCCAAGCTTTCCTCAAGTGTAAAGCCACAAATTGCTTGACAGCGCGGGTTTGTATAAGTGCATTTACCTTCAATATCTGTCATAAAAATGCCGACTGGCAAACAAGCACTGAAAGAACGAAATTGCTGTTCGTTTTTCTTAAGTTCTGCATTGATGGCTTCCAAGTCCAATGCTTGTTGTTTTACCTGTGCTGTATTCTTAAACAGGTCAACAAACATCGATACTTTTGAGAGTAATATTTCCGGTTCAATCGGCTTAACCAGGTAATCTATCGCGCCTAGGGAATAACCTGTGAATATATTAGTGTCGCTTGTGCCGTATGCGGTTTGGAAAATAATTGGAGTCTGGCGCGATCGCTCTCTAGCTCGAATCAGCCTTGCTGTCTCAAATCCATCCAGTTCTGGCATCTGGACATCGAGCAAAATCACAGCAAAATCCTCATTTAGCAAACATCTTAAGGCTTCCATCCCCGAATTTGCTTTGACTAAATTCTGCCCTAAGCTACTCAATACTGCCTCTAACGCCAGCAGATTTTCTGGATGGTCGTCAACCAAAAGGATATTTGCTTTCGGTTCTGACTGCATATTTTACCCTCAACGTTTAGTGACAAAATTTGATTAAAAAATTAATATTGCTAAATATTTTTGCGATTGATATTACAGGCGCTTGAGCTAGCTCTGTAGGCATTCAACGCCATTTTGATTTTTGCAAAAAGCTTGATTACAGTTACTACTGTGCTATGGCAATCCTACATCTTTTTCTTTTCCTAAGCCCAAAGTACGGGCTACGGCAAGGCGCTCTGATAGCGCGATCGCTACCGCCCAGGCTACACCTACCTACACTTATATAGTTCAACTACATCTATTCACAAAATTAAGCTCTCTCAATTTCTAGAATATTCGATGCTTTTGCCACTACCTCATCTGGATCGAAAGGCTTTGTCATATACATATCCGCCCCTACTTCATTTCCCTTCTGCTTATCAAATTCTTGCCCCTTAGCAGTCAACATGATAATGTAAACGTCCTTAATATCTAGTTCATTTTTAACCGCATTACATACATCAAATCCATTCATTTTAGGCATCATTACGTCGAGAAAAACAAGAGCTGGCTTCTCCGCTTTAATTGTCTCCAATGCTTCTTCACCATTAGTTGCTGTTAGTAACTCCACGCCCTCATCTTCAAGATCCTCAAGGGTTTGTTCTAACAAAAGTCGAATGTGAGGCTCATCATCAACAATTAATATCTTCGGATTCATTCTGTTTCTTACTATTTAATAAAGAACTTCAAAAACTTCTACAGCTTCTTTTTTTCCTTTTACTTGAACGCTCCCAATCTCCTTAAATTCAAATAGATGTTTTGTACTCTCATAAATAGAACGACTAACTAGGATCTGCTCACCCTTCGCCATAGATTGCAGCCTAGACGCTATATTAACTTTATCTCCTATTGCTGTATAGTCCATGTGTTGTGGAGAGCCAACGTTGCCAACAACTACCTCTCCCGAACTTATTCCAATCCCGGTAAGAAAATTATCCCTAATCCAAGCAACTGGGATTGTTTTTATGCGTTTTTGCATCTCAATAGCTGTTTCAATAGCTCGTCGTTCGCTATCAACAAGAGTTGAAGGTGCGCCAAACATGGCAACAATCATATCTCCAACAAACTTGTTCACAGTACCCCCGTGGCTAAATATCACCTCTACCATGTGAGTGAAATATTCATTCAGATATTCTACAATTGCTTCTGGTTCTAACTCCTCGCATTTAGTGGTAAAGTTTCTAATATCAGAAAAGAGAATGGAAATGTCTTTTTTAGCAGGAACTAAAGAAATATCTTCTTGAGGATCTAAAATAGCTTCAACGACTTGTGCAGGAACATATCTTTCCAAATTACTTTTAATCCGCGCTTCTCTAAGTTTATTTTCATGGAGCAGAGCGTTTTCGATAGCTGCTGCGGCTTGGGATGCTAAAGCAGTGAAAAGTTTTAAATCTTGTGCTGTATAATTGACTAATTCCTTGCTACTCAAATTAAGCACGCCAAGAACTACATTTTGTGTCTTAAGTGGGGCGCAAATTAGAGATTTTATCTTATTATTACCTGGAATAAATCTAGAATCTGACTCTACATCATTGACTATCTCTGCGTTTCCTAAATGAAACACGCTGCCAGCGATACCTTCACCTGGAAACAGGGTAGTTTTATGCTGATATTCTTGACCAAAAGCAGCAATAATTTCAAGCTTTCCTGTTTTTTCATTCAGTAACATCGCTGAAGCATTGGTTGTTTTTATAAGTCTCCTAGCTTCATCAATCACTAATTTAGCAATCTCTTTAAGATCCAAGCAAGCTGATAGTTTCCCGGAAATATTATAGAGAAGGTTTATTTCTTTATATCTATCCAGTACTTCGCGGGCAAGCGTCTTTTTTTCAAGCTCTTTTCCAGCTATATAGGTAAGCAACGATGCAAGACTGGATGCTTTGTCTCCGCCAAATACCCATCCAATTACTTCCTCTGAAAGCTGTATAGGGAATTTATTTGATGAAGAAAAAATACTATTCCCGATTAGTAGACTACCGTTGACATCTATAATACTTACAGAGCTATCCAATGTCTCGATTAAGTCAGCGATGAGCGAAGAAATTTCTTTTTTAGAAATCAGCTTTTTTAAACTAATTAGAGTCATAAAATTTTTTGTCTGCCAATGCTAGGAATAATATAGCAACATTAAATGATTTATGAGGGCTAAATTCTCGATTTAGCGAAGAATCGGAGAGCTGAATCCCTGATTTAAGAATAAAATAACATTGCCATTCCCTAGCGAAAAGAATTTAAATCACAATGTTTTAAGAAACATAGCTAGTGTTTCTAATGCCGATTTGTCACCCTAAGCTTAGAATACCCATCAAGACTATGAAAATTCAAAAGAGTATTTTTTTACATTCGTGTTCAGAAACGTGCCTCCCTTGATACATCCACCGTTTGCGCTAATCGTTGAACCACGATTGCCTATGGGATCGCTTCTTCAAGAACGCCGCTACGAGGAAGCCAGCAGCGCTAGGACAAAAATCTGCATCCAAGGGCTAACCCAAGCGATCGCATCCATCCAGCCGCCTCAACTTCAAATTTCAGCCGCCGCTCAGCGAAAGATTAATAACATTTTATGTTTTCTTTAACGATCCTTGGGGCGGATGTGTAAACCTATGGTATGGCATCATTTGCTCAGGGGATCGCTTGGCTACTGTTCTTGTGGAGAGGGGTATTTTTGCGCCAATGGTATTAGGAGTGTAGGAAATGAACCCTCATCAATTAGTACCCTGGGATGACAGTTCTCAGGCAACAACTCCTCGCGGACAGTTAGAGCATTTTGAAGAGCTAGTTGCAGCATTAATAGATCAACCGATCCAGCCGAAGGAACAACTCCAAAAAGAGATTCTCTCACGACAAAGGTTTGAAACAGCGTTAAGCGAAAGTGAGAGACGATTCCGCGCTATTTTTAATCAAACATCCCAATTTATCGCGCTACTGCAATCAGACGGGATTGTCCGAGAAGCCAATCAGACGGCGCTAAACTTTGGTGGAATCACTGCAAGTGATGTAATAGGTTGTTTTTTTTGGGAAGCGCCGTGGTGGAGCGTTTCGCCAGAAATCCAGGAACGTTTAAAATGCGCGATCGCTCAAGCAGCAGCCGGAGAAATCGTGAGTTACGAAGTTGAGGTGCGAGGTGTTGGAAATACTGTCGCCACCTTTGACTTTTCGTTGAAGATTTTGAAGGTAGAAACAGAGTTTGTTGAGGCACAGCATACGCTACCTTTATTGATTGCCGAAGCTCAGAATATTACCGAGTGCAAGCACTCAGAAAATCAGCTCACCCTGTGTAATCTAGAACGGCTAACGCTATACAAAATTTCAGAAATCGCGCAGGGGACTCAATCTCTTCACGCCGCATTTCAAGAGATTGTTGAAGAAATTAGTATTGATACTGGTTTTCCGATTATCACCATCGAACTTTATGACGAAGCAAGGCAAATGATGGTGTTTGCAGGGCTAAAAGGAGTTCCCTTGCTTGCGGATACAACTGTTCTTGAGGTGCCAGTAGACCAGACACTTTCGGGGAGTGTGGTTCGCACGGGTCAACCTGTCGTGAAGACGGATCTTTCGCAGTCAGCCAAGAATAGTAACTTTAATAAAATATTCTCGCAGTCAGAGATTAAAACTTTCATTTGTATGCCGATGATCGTCAACCAACGGTCGATCGGAGTTTTAAGTTTAGCCCATCGGGAAATCGTTCAATGCAATGATTCATTCCTGAAATGGATTGAAAGTTTGGCTAATTCTATTGCTTCCCTAACCGAGCGCAAGCAGGCAGAGCAAGCACTACGGGAAAACGAAGCGAGGTATCGTCGAATTGTCGAAACTACCGTTGAAGGGATCTGGGTTCTCGATCCAGAGGGGAATACAGCTTTTGTGAATAACCAGATGGCACAAATGCTTGGACTAACAGCGGCTCAAATGTTAGGCAAGCCTTTGTTTGCTTTTATGGATGACGAAGGTCGCGCGATCGCAAAAGCTTTCATGGAGCGTCGCCGCCAAGGAATTAAAGAACAACATGATTTTAAATTCTGCCGTCAGGATGGCTCCGATCTATGGGCAATTGTTTCTACCAATCCCATCTTCGATCAAGTGGGAAAATATGCGGGAGTCCTGGGAATGGTAACGGATATCACCCAGCGCAAAGCCACTGAAGAGGCATTGTTGCAGCAGGCAAAGCGGGAGTCGTTGATTCGGGTAATTACTCACCAAATCCGTCAATCTCTGAAGCTGGAGGAGATTCTCAACACGACAGTGACAGAAGTGCGACAATTTCTTGCCTGCGACCGGGTAGTCATTTTCCGCTTTCATCCAGACTGGAGTGGCGTTATCGCAGTTGAGTCGGTCGATTCTCGGTGGACGCCAATTTTAGGATCGACGATGACAGACCATTGCTTTGCACAAACTTATGTGGAGCCTTACAAAAACGGTCGGATTCTAGCGATTGAAGATATTTATACGGCAAAGATAAGTCCGTGTCACATTGATTTACTGGCTCAGTTTCAGGTGAGAGCAAACTTGGTGGTTCCCATCCTCCAAGGGGAGGATTTGTGGGGATTATTGATTGCTCATCATTGTTCGCAACCGCGACAGTGGCAGCAGCTAGAGATTAATTTACTCCAAGAATTAGCAACACAGGCGGGAATCGCGATTAAACAAGCCCAACTTTATCAACAGTTGGAGGAAGCGAATCAGGAGTTGCAGCGCCTTGCCGTTTTAGATGGCTTGACTCAGGTAGCGAATCGCCGTTGCTTTGACCAGTATCTGAATAGTGAGTGGCAGCGGCTGGTGCGAGAGCAAGCACCCTTATCATTAATTTTGGGCGATATCGATTTTTTTAAACTCTATAACGATACTTACGGTCATCAAGCGGGAGATGAATGTTTAAAGGCAGTGGCGAGTGCGATTCGGCGTGCAGTGAAGCGTTCGACGGATTTAGTAGCTCGTTACGGCGGAGAAGAATTTGCGATAATTTTGCCGTATACCGTAGTTGAGGGAGCAATCCGAGTTGCTGAGCAAATCCGCGCTGAAGTGAAGGCGTTAGCGATCGCGCACGTTAATTCTCAAGCCAGTCAGCAGATCGCGCTCAGTTTAGGCATTGCTAGTGTAGTTCCGACTTTAGAATCCTCACCAGCAATGCTGATTTCCGCAGCAGATACCGCCCTCTATCAGGCAAAAGCCGCAGGGCGCGATCGCTATTACGCACACAATTAACGGCTCAGGGTACGAATGAACCGTTGTAAATTGGTGAACAATCCAGGTTTTTTCGGCGCTGGGGTTTCGCTGCTGCGGTTGCTGGGATTGGCAGCGTCCTTAGCCTGAGTTGTTCCTGCCAGGATGTTGTCAAGTTCTTCGCCCACGGGTTTTGTAGAAACTTCGGCAATCAGCTGATAGTTGTCCTTGGTTTCCTGCCAAACTTGCCAGGGGGACGGGTAGCAGCGAAGCACCGCAGCACCGTCGAGGGGTCTGAGATAGTAGCTAGATTCCAGGGTAGTCAGGAAGCGATCGCGCAATTGTCGTCCCGCGTAGCCAATGCCAATAATAGCGGCGTCTTCTAGATTAGGGTTGAGGAGAACAACCGGGCGATCGCCTGCTGCTTCGCACAGTTTTTCCACTTGCAAGACTTCTACTGCGGAAGGTTCAACGAACAAGAAAACCCGATCTTCTGGGTGAATTTTCTCATCTACCGACGCTCGGCTACTGCCAATATCTGTAATTTTAAAGGGTACTTGTCCCCAGTCGCGGCGGGCAAGGGCAGCTGCCCCGGCGTCGGGAAAGAAAACTTTCAACTCCGATGCCATCTCCTCAAAGGCTTCGATAAATTGCAAGGCGACGGGCATCGGTTTGAGTTCTGGGAAGACTAACTCGACCTTGATGCGGGTGTAACCATTGGCGATCGCAGCTTGGGTTGCTTCACGGGATTGCGCGATCGCTTCTTCTAGTGATTTAGGAAGTTCTGCCATCTCGAAAATTGTTGAATTTAAGTGGATTCAGCCAAAATGTCAAATTGATTAAAAACCTCTCCCTAACCCTCTCCTAAGAGGAAAGGGGACAAGAGAAAGAATGTTTTAATTATGTCGGGATTGCTGCTTGCCTCCGTTAGGGAAGTGGCGCGGAACGCGCAGTACGGGAAGGAGGTTGGGGATTAGGTTTAATGTTGTCGTTGATGATTCCCACCTACTGATTACTGTGAGTCGTTAGCATTCAAAATTCTAAACTCAAAACTCGCTCCGGCTGAAAGCTATTCTTGGAAACAGGCATCAATCGCTCTAAAACTTGCTTCAGCACCATTGCCGCCCAGTCTACATCAGCTTCCTCTGTGTCCCGTCCCAGAGTGAAGCGAATGCCTCCCAAGGCAACTGCATCGCTGTATCCCATTGCCAGCAAGATGGGGCTGGGGCTGAGTTTGCCGCTGTGACAGGCGGAACCCGCACTGATGGCAATTCCAGCTAGGTTCATCTGCCGCACCAAGGTTTTTCCGGTGACTTTTTCACTTTCACCGATGAAGCTGAAACTGACGTGGTGGGGTAGCCGATGAAGTCTGTCGCCAGTAGGGATGAGGTGGGGAACATCCGCTAAATGGGAAAATAAGCGATCGCGCAATTTTATCAATCTCGGTGTCTCTGTTCCCAATTCTTGCGCCGCTAACTCAGCCGCCACGCCAAAACCAGCAATGACAGGAACAGCCTGAGTTCCGGAACGCAGTTTTATTTCTTGCCCTCCCCCGCACAATAAGGGCGCTAACTCTACACCAGGGCGGACATAAACCGCACCCGCGCCCTGAATGCCATAGATTTTGTGGCTGGAAAGAGAAAGCATATCCACCGGCAGCTGCTGCACGTCAATCGGCAAGCGCCCAGCCACTTGGACGGCATCAGTGTGAAACAACACCCCGTGGGAGTGGGCAATCTTGCCCAATTCCTCAATCGGTTGCAGCGTGCCGACTTCGCTTTGCCCGTAAATAATCGAAACTAAGACTGTATTCGGTTGCAGTGCCTTTTCTAAATCGGTGGGATTCACCCTCCCTTTAGTATCTACCGGCAACCGCGTCACCTGCCAACCCCACAACTCTAATAAACGCGCCGGTTCTGACACGGCTGAATGCTCGACGCTGGAGATAATGATATGCTGGGGCGTCCTGTAGCTGCGGGCAACCCCCATAATCGCCAGATTGTCTGCCTCGGTGCCGCCAGAAGTGAAGATAATCGACTCAGCCGGTGCGTTAATGAGTCCAGCGACCTGAATTCTTGCCAGTTCCAGAACCGTTGCTGCCCGTTGCCCCCACTCGTGCAAGCTGGAAGGATTGCCCCACTGCTGGGTGAGGACAGTTTGCATGGTTGCGATCGCTTCTGGGCGAGTGGGCGTAGTAGCACTATAATCCAGATAAATTTGCATGGTTGATTAAGCGACAGGCTGTCTCTTCTTTCAGCATATAGCGCCTCTCGCTAGAGCGTCTCTCACCTAACTACCCGGTTTACAGACGTTATATTCTTCGTGAGACATGACTTCTTCTGGCACCAGCTTTGTCCCGCAGTCGCGGCAAATCATCCGGTAGTCGCGGCTCAAAGGGATACTAATAATCAAGCGGTTGTGGCGCATCCGCTTGCCCCGAAATTCGATATAGTTCCGGCTACCCTCCAATCTAGCGATGATGGCACGCGCCTTCACTACCAAATGAGCGGGAAGATGTCTTAAATTAATCGGATCGAGTGAAAAAGATTCTTCCCACTCCTGTTTTTCCTGTTTTCTTTGAATCCAGGTGGCGCGTTCTTGAACGCAGCGATGGCAGGTTTGACCATGACCTTTGTGACCGCACGAAAACGTTTTTTTTCTGGTTGGCATAAAAAATAGTGGTGTGGCTTGGTGCCTCCCACCCCCACAAAGCTTTTATCCTGTGGAAACTCTCCGCCGTGGGCGGTTGGACAAGATCGAATATTTTGTCCGCTTGCAGTTTATGTTAATGCAAGAGGGGCAAGTCTTTGAGAATCGTTTTCGCTTGCTGACGAAAAATCGGTGATGACACCACGAATCCGTCAGGTTATCGTGTGGGTGATGAAAGAAATTTATGCTTCGATGACGTAAAAAAGGGATGGCGAGTTCGCCTATCCTCTCTTATCTATCAGCGAATCCAACTTCCCGTGCATCTTCTTTTTTCCCCGCCGACAATCCGTCTGGGCTTCACGTTACTGCTGGCGCTAACTCTCGGCGCGTGTCAGCGAGTGCAGTCGCAGAATTCCCGTCTCACGCCTCTGCCGCAAGATCCTTTTGTTCAGGTATATTTCAACCACGCCCAAACGGCAGAATATACTGAGCCGTATCGCCAGCAACGACGACAGGGAGATGATTTAGAGCAACAGATTGTCGATGCGATCGCGTCTGCGAAATCCAGCGTTGATGTGGCGGTGCAGGAGTTGCGCTTACCGAAGATTGCACAGGCGCTAGTGGATCGCAAGAAAGCTGGGGTAAAAGTTCGGGTAATTTTAGAAAATACCTACAGTCGTCCTCTCAGTGCGATCGCTTCCGCAGAGTTGGCGAAACTGCCGCAACGAGAACAGCAACGCTATCAAGAATTTCTCAAATTAGTAGACCGCAACGGCGATAATCAGCTCAGTCCAGCGGAAATTAACCAAGGAGATGCCTTGGTCATGTTACACAATGCGGGTATTCCGACAATTGACGATACCGCTGACGGTTCCAAAGGCAGCAGCCTGATGCATCACAAATTTGTGATTGTCGATAACGCAAAACTTATCGTGACTTCCGCTAACTTTACAACGTCGGATATTCACGGTGATTTTGCCAAGCCTAGCAGTTTGGGCAATGCCAATAACTTGCTAAAAATCGATAGTCCGGAGTTGGCAACCCTTTTCACCCAAGAGTTTAACGTGATGTGGGGCGATGGGCCAGGAGGCAACCCTGATAGTAAATTTGGCATCAAAAAGCCCTATCGACCCCCACAGCAAGTCAAGTTGGTCAATACCACCGTCACCGTCCAGTTTTCCCCAACTTCGACCACTCAACCCTGGAATCAAACCAGTAACGGCTTAATTGGCAAAACCTTAAGTACCGCCGCCCAAAGTGTTGATATGGCGTTGTTTGTCTTCTCCGATCAGCATTTAGTGAATATTCTAGAAACCGACCATCAAAATGGGGTGCAGGTAAGGGCTTTAATCGACCCCGATTTTGTCTATCGTCCCTACAGCGAAGCGTTGGACATGATGGGACTTGCCTTGGGCAATCAATGCAAGTATGAAGCTGATAATCGCCCCTGGCAAGAACCGATTACCACAGTTGGCGTGCCTGTGCTGCCAAAGGGCGATTTATTGCATCACAAATTTGGGGTAGTGGATAAAAAAAACGTCATCACTGGCTCCCACAACTGGTCAGAAGCCGCCAATAGCGGCAATGATGAGACGGTGTTAGTCATTGAAAGTCCGACTGTTGCTGCCCATTATGAGCGCGAATTTGACCGCCTTTATAAGAATGCTGTGTTAGGTGTTCCTGATGGGATTGGGCAGAAAATACAGGCACAACAGAAACAATGTTCCCAGCAAACAACAGCTTCTCAACCCTCCCAAACCACTCCAACTGCCAATCCAAAAGCCAAACTTCCGATCCAAAAGGCGCAACCACCGAAAAGTCTCTCTAATTCTCCTCAATCCTCGATTCCTAGCCCTAAGTCCGGTCCCTATCTGGTCAACCTCAATACTGCAACTCAAGAAGAAATCGAGGCATTGCCCGGAGTCGGGCCAAAATTAGCGCAACGCATTATTGAGGCGCGTCAGCAGAAATCTTTTACCTCGTTACAAGACCTTGACAAAGTGCCAGGAGTTGGCCCCAGCTTGCTCGAAAAATTAAGCGATCGCGTGACTTGGTAGCAACTGCTCCTTCTTTCCGGATCGGGACAATTTGCCGACGCTAACGACAATTGGACTAGCATCTGACAGGATAGTGCTGGTCTTAATGTACTGGGGTGTTATGCCATGAAGCTAATCCGCCTTCTCCTCAAAAATTCTTGGGTAACAGTCATTTTGGCTGCATTGACGGGTCTTCTCAGTGGTGGGAGTAGTGCGGGTCTAATAGCCCTGATTAACCTCACCTTAAGAGATATTCAACTACCAACAACGACCCTGGCTTGGAGCTTTGTTAGTTTGTGCTTTCTTCTGTTTGTGACCATGACTGCGTCCCAAGTCCTGATTGCCCGATTAGCAGAGGAGGTCATCTTCAATCTGCGAATGCTCTTAAATCAACGCATTCTGGCTTGTCCCTTGCGTCATTTAGAAGAAATTGGTTCCTCCCGGCTTCTAGCGACCCTCACAGAAGATATTGAGGTAATTTCTAGTGCCTCTATTTCCGTTTCTGGACTATTTGTAAATCTCGCCATTTTAGTGGGGTGCCTGCTCTATTTGAGCTGGCTATCTGTGCCTCTATTCTTTTTCATCCTAGGCTTCATGGTGTTGGGAATCTTTAGTCATACTTTACTGATGACGAAGGGTAGGGATTCTTTCAAGCTTTCCCGTGAAGTGCGAGACAGGTTATACGAACATTTCCGGACTACCACGGAGGGGACGAAGGAACTCAAGCTGCACCACTCTAGACGCCAAGCGTTTCTCTCTCAAGACCTCCAGTCTGCCGCTGCGTCTTCGCGCCATTACCGAGTTGCGGCGATGAGTATTTTCGCTTTTGCTGGAAGTTGGGGGCTACTGCTATTCTTCGTTCCCATTGGGTTAGTGATTTTTGGTTTACCCCTGCTAAGAAATATTCCTGTTGCCGTTCTATCCGGCTATGCCTTAACGATCATCTTTATGATTACTCCGTTGCGGGGGATTTTAAACACTCTTCCCGATTTAAGTAGAGCGAATGTTGCTTTAGATAAGATTGAATCGCTTGGCTTATCGTTGGTAGCCCAGAGAACTGAAGAGCATCTGACGACGACCCTAGATTCACAATTTGAGTGGAGTTCTTTAAAATTAGTGGGGGTGACTCATGCTTACCGTGGGGAACGGGAAGAACATCGCTTCATTCTAGGGCCACTCGACGTAACTTTTCATCGTGGAGAATTAGTGTTTATTGTCGGTGGTAATGGGAGTGGCAAATCTACTCTTGTGAAGCTGCTAGTTGGACTTTATATTCCAGAATCGGGAGAAATTCAGTTTGACGGTAAAGCGATTACAGATAAAAATCGCGAGTGGTATCGCCAACAGTTTTCAGTTGTTTTCTCTGACTTCTATCTCTTCAACCGTCTTCTAGGATTAGACACTCCATCACTAACTGACCAAACCCAAAAGTATTTAGAAAAGCTGGAATTAGATCGTAAAGTGCAGGTAAAAGACGGTATTCTTTCCACTACTGCTTTATCCCAAGGACAGCGCAAGCGTCTTGCTTTATTAACGGCGTATTTGGAAGATCGTCCTATTTATATATTTGACGAATGGGCGTCAGACCAAGACCCAGTATTCAAGGAAGTTTTTTACACGCAACTGTTGCCAGAGTTAAAAAGTAGAGGGAAGACGGTTCTGGTTGTTACTCACGATGACCGCTATTTTGAAGTTGCCGATCGGATTGTGAAGTTGGATTATGGGAAAGTGCAATATGATAAAAGCTTACATGGTTGATGAGATTTTTTCTTAAACCCTTACTTGTAATTCGGAACCCCATCTCAGCCCTCCCCGTTAACGGGGAGGGGAAAATAGCAGGGGAGAATTGATTTTTTTTGTGAATAAAAGGTGATTTTGAAATTTTATTTTATAATTACCAATTACTATATTGGCTTATTTATCCTGTGACAATACCTCTTTGTTTAATAGTTTTTTCTGTGTTCTGAGATAAATTAGGCCAAGGTAAGAAATTCAGCCGTAGAATACGTTTATTCGGAACGTTGTCCCAAGCGCTAAAAACGCGCTTCCAATCATCAAGAAATTCGGGTTGAACTTGCCCTAAGGTTTTTACTAAAGAGTAATAGACGCGATCGCTTACTGCTTCATCGGAGGTGACACCTTGCCGAACTTCTAAATCGAACTCTAGATACTGTTGGTCTTCTTCATAAAGAATTCGGGCGCGGTATAGTCCGGTGAGAATATCATTGAGTTCTTCGCATTTTACCGCTGCATCCAACATATATTCGGTCAGATTAGTCCCTAAAAGAATTAAACAACTATCTGAGCGACCCGTGACTGCTAAAATATTTGGAAGCCAAGGGCTAGATTTTGCAATAATCTTAACTAAAGCTTCATCCTGAGAATCTAGCTTGTCCGAAATAAGAATTGCTTTTCTTAATTTCCTCCAATTATATAACGCAACACGGTCGTAGAGAATGTAGCGCACTAGCGGAATTCCTTGCCAACGAGTTACGCAAAAGTGACCATCAACAAGTTCCACAAAAGTGTCAGAAGCAATGAAATGAAAGAAGTGAGGAATGGGAGATTCTAGACCTAGCGAATTAGCAAGTTTCTGGTTACGATACAGTAGTTTTCGCAAAGCGATCGAAGCGAGAGATTCAGTTCCCAGTCCCCCAGTATCGGCGCTGGCGTACATGGAAAACATAAATGGAATATCTTCTGCTATCCCCGCCCGATTTTGCAAAGAAGTGCGGATACTTTCTGGAAAAGGTTCACCAATTACGATGTATCTTAATTTTTCTAATGGAAGCGATCGCTTTTGCTCACTTGCCTTTAGATGAAGATGCGCGATCGCAGATGGTACAATCAATAAAATAATCTGATCTACAAATGGGTTCATCTTGCAGATCATCTCGATAATATCATCTTGCTGTATACCTGGACAGAATACCCAGAAAGGATAAGGCGTATTCGCTGCCATATTATTTAACGCCCAGGAAAACGATACTCCTCCGAGAGAACTTCCTAAGCTAAGTCCAACAATTGCCAGCGTTTTTTTCTTGTGTACAGCAAAGGTTCGTTCCAGAAATATCCGGGTTTTAAGACCGACAAAACGGCTATTTGATTTTAGAATAGGCCAATAAAATGAGTTTCCGGATGATCCGGAAGAACGAGCGATCGCATAAATTTTATCGGCATCATCCGCTAGTAGTTCCTCAAATGGATAAGCTAAGGCGTAGGATTTTTTGTCTGACAAAGGTAGCTTGTTAAATGGAACTCGTGCTTTAATTCCTTGAGTTTCTAAAAACTGTTTGTAAGCGGGTACGCCTCGTTGGGCACGTTGATATATTTTTTCAGCTAATCTTTTTGAGCCTAAAGATTTTTTTATAAATGATTGAAACTTCATAGGGTAGTGCTAAGGAAGTTGTAAACTTTTTTTACAAGCCGCAAAGGTGCGAAGTATACGAAGGAAAGAGTGAATAGAATAATTTATTAGTAAATTATGGATGGACAATTTATTTTTACGTATACATATTAGTTAATAAATGACGGTTTTTTACATTTGCAACCTTAAACGCAGATTCCTATAAGACCTAATAAAGGGCAAACAAATTTTTAGGGGAATCTTATTTGAGTCGTGATATACCAGCGGTTCAGATACACAACTTTTTAGAGAAGTCGGGTATCTCGCCTTCACGAACCATTCAGGGCTGCTATAGATGTTAATAAATCAAGAATTAACTCGAAACAAAAATTTACTAAATTAAGTCATAGATTCCAGAGCTTTGCGAATTCTTAGTGTAATAAAGAAATAGGAAATCCAAACTAATTTTAGGGGTGGATGGAGGGGGGAAACTTCCCTATGTCAAGCTTTCTAGATCGGCACATTCACGCAGGCGTGAAGTTTTGAACGTTACTACTATATAAATTATGGTGAATCTTAATTTGCAAGCGTCTAATTCTCTTCGCAAAACCCAAACTTTTAACAATCCCGATCGCTTTATTGAGGGATGGTATTGGGCTATTCCCTCTCACAATCTCAAGGTGGGTGAGGTGAAGCCTGTAACCCTTTTGGGAAGGGAACTGGCGATTTATCGGGGCAAGGATGGGAAAGCGATCGCTCTTGATGCATATTGCCCGCACATGGGCGCACACCTTGCCGAAGGAAAAGTCGAAGGCAACGGAATTCGCTGTTTTTTCCACAATTGGAAGTATGACCAAGTGGGGAAGTGTATCGATATTCCGTGTTTGGAAAAGCCGCTTCCAGCAAAGGTGCAAAGTTGGCCTACGGCGGAAAAGTACGGGATGGTGTGGGTTTGGACTGGAGAAGCGCCACGACAGCCTTTGCCGTGTCCTCCAGAACTCAAAGATGAAGAATGCGATGCGGCGATCGCGTCTTGCTTCGTGAAGAACTGTCACCCCAATGTGGTGATGATCAACGCTATCGACGCCCAACACTTCAATACCGTTCACAACCTGCCACTGAAAATTGTGTTTGAGAAGCAGGAAGACGAAAACGCGATCGCCTTCAGTAACACCACGCGGGGAGGGGACGAATCTCTGTTTGTAAAACTAATCCGCCCCTTATATAAAAATGAAGTTACTTATAGTATGTGCTACTGGTACGGCAGCACTGGCACTGTGACACTTGGGCCAGACTTCCTCCATTTCTACATCATGTTTGCCCTTCGCCTCACCGAAGCCGGAAAAACTGAAGGACAGACTTTATTAATTACTAAGAAGCGTCCGGGTGTACTCGGCTGGATGTTTAACCGAATCGTACTTTGGCTGACGAAGATGGTGGGGAATTACTTTGCCAAAGGAGACACCCAAGTTTTCCAAACGATTAAGTTTGACTTTCAGACTCCGACGAAAGAGGACAAGTCGATTATCCAGTTCATCCAGCACGTCGAGAAACAGAAAGCGATCGCTTGGGGAACTTGGGAGGCGGCTTTGCCGGAGGAGGAGCAGCGGCAATATGATTTGGATAAGGCAGTCCTAACCCCCCAACCCCATTCCCTGCAAGGAAAGGAGGTGCAGGACTCCCCAATTCTCGCAGCAGAAGGTCAGGGAAGCCGAGAGGTAAAGGAGAATTCTTCCTCAGTCCTCAGTCCTCCCTCCTCAGTCCTCAGTCCTCCCTCCTCAGCACTCAGCCCTCAGTCCTCAGCACTCAGTCCTGTCTCCCTAACCACGGAGGCGAGATGAGTTCTGTATTGATTACAGGCTGTTCGTCCGGCTTTGGTCGGGCTATGGTTGATGAGTTTCTTCGGCGGGGTTGGCACGTCATCGGGACGATGCGGAACGCACCGCATCGACGGGAAATCCTCGCGGAATCCATAGAAAAATATAGCGATCGCTTGACGATTCTCAGCCTGGAAATCACCGAATCCAGCCAACGAGATGCCGTAGTTGAAGCAGTTCGCCAAAGAGGGCGGCTGGATTGTTTGGTAAATAATGCAGGCTACAGGTTCTACGGCGCTTTGGAGGATTTGAGCGAGGAGCAAATCCGCCGTCAATTTGAGGTAAATTTCTTCGGTGGCGTGTTCCTGACTCGCGCGTTGCTTCCGTTGATTCGGGAAGTGCAGGGAACCCTGATTTTTATCTCCTCCACCTTCGGCTTTACCGGCTTTCCCTTAACCTCGGCTCATTGCGCTAGCAAGTATGCTCTGGAAGGCTTAGCAGAGAGTCTTTATTACGAGCTTGAGTCCCACGGGGTTCGTGTCGCCTTGGTAGAACCTGGAGCCAGCAAGACGACGAACAATGGCAAGAATATGAGCTGGGGGGAAGGGAACGCTGAAACTTATCGAATCCAGACGGAAAACTACCGGAGGTTGAATCAGCGAGTTATCTCAACGGCTCAGGATAATACGCATCTGGTCGCCAAACGGGTTGCTGATATTGCCGAAGGAAGCGATCGCCAACTCCGCCGTCGAGTCGGCTGGGATGCCCATTTTACCCATATTTATCAACAAATCTTGCCAGATAGGTTGCGCCTACCGTTATCAAAAATGATTTATCGACGGCTATTTATGGGGAGACAAAGCCGATGAATCAATACCAAAAAACAGCAGGCTTCGATTTGCCCCATATCCCATCTGACGACAAGCTGCATCGCGTACTCTCCTCAGCCTTGAAGAGTCGGCTGGGTGACGATCCGATTTCCCCAGAATTTATGAGCAATTCCTACTGGGACGCCGCTCACTTTGGTCTTGAGAAAGTCAAGATTTTCCAAGATTCTAGCCAACAAGAGCAAGCAGAAATCCTGCGGCGATGCAGTAGCGGGCTTCTAGAAGAAGCCTATTTCATCGAAAAAGCCGGAGTCGGTTACATGGCAAAAATGGTGCTGCTGGCAGAAACCACCGAGGAGCGAATGCTCTACGCACTCTTCAGCTCCGACGAAGTGACTCACCTTGCCCAGATTAGTCGCTTTTTGCCGGAAAAAGACCTCGTGGGGACAGACGACCCCTTCTTACGCTTCCTGGCAGATTTGGTGGAAACCCAGGATAAAACAGTCCTGCTATTTGTGCTTCAGGTAGTGCTAGAGGGTTGGGGTTTGAGCCATTACAGAAGCCTCGCCAAAGACTGTGTAAATCCTCAAATGGCTGCAATACTTGAGGGATTTTTGCAAGACGAGAGCCGTCACCACGGCACCGGAGTCACTCTGTTCAACCAGATGTCTGTCTCCCAAGCGAGTCAAGCAACCATCATCGAAACCCTAGCCCTATTTTTGCAGATGGTTCGGGTAGGGCCTCAAAGCGTCGTCACTGCCATTGAGCAAGTGAAGGGTCATTTGTCCCGCCAACAAAAGCTGAATATCTTCCAGGAACTCGACACAGAGACTCATAGCGGAATCCGTCTCAATCTCCTGCGTTCCCTGATGCGGGGAGAAGAGGCGGGAATTATCGTTCAAGAACTAGAGGATCGGGGGGCGTTCCAGCCTTTCCCCGCAGAAAAATGCGTATGAATAAAACACTAAACGAACCCAAAGACAACATGCTTCTAGAAGACCCAAAGGTTTACCAACAACTTCAGATTAACGAACCGAAAGGCAATACCCTTCTAGAGAACTCAAAAGTCTATCGCAAGCTTCAGATCAACCACACGCGCAATAAACAGCAGGATCATACGCAACTGCTCGACGAAGCCGCAGCATCTTTCCGATATGAAGACTGCAAAGATGAGTATTGGAATCCGGAAGAATTTTCCTTACTCTACGGAACTCCGCTGTGGGAACAAGCGAGCGTAAGCCAAAGAGTAATCTTAAACCAACTTTATTGGGTGGCTTACTATTCGCAGATCGTTTCCGCAGAAATTGCCACGATTTACTTTAATCAGACTAGCGCCGCCGGACTTTACGCCCAGGAAGACTTCCGCCTAGTTTGCGATACGCTCGACTTAGAATCTGCTCAGGAAAGGGCACATATCAGCGCCTTCCGAAAAATCTCTAGCGAGGTGGAAACACAGCTTTTTGGCAAGCGCGTCTTCAGCTATCCTATGCGCGGGCCGTTTGCAGAGACAATGATTTTTGCTGACACCAACGCTCTCAAGACGTGGTGGAAAAAACTCCAGTTGCAAAGCTTTGGAATGCTCTCAGCAGGCAATACTTTCCTCGCTTGCCAATACTTCACCGTACGGGGTATCCGGACGTTAAACGGTAAGCTGGTGCAGCATAAGCTCAGCAACTACTACCAAAAACATCCCAACTCAGAAAACGCTCCCATTCCCTCGAAAATTTCCTTTTATCACTTCATGGATGAGAGTTTTCACTTTAACAGCTCTACGATTCTTTCCCATAACGTGGTGAAGTGTCTTAAGCCGCCAACTGCTTTCGAGAAGTTAGTGGCCAACTTGGGGATACGCGGCTGTCAGAGAGATCACTATCATTTTTCAGTCGCGATTAACGGTATCTTTTGGTACGACCCCGCCCTCTATTCGGCGATTTACGAGGTATTGCGATCGCCTATTTTTGGAATGAGCGACCCAGAAGCCAAAGAAATGATGCGATTGTGCTTCACAGAGGAATCTGAAGGGCTGCACCTCAGCTACAAAACCCGTACAGAAGCGATGGATTCCTACAAAGTTTACCTCGAAAAAGTTGACTACGCTTGGGCAAGTAACCGGGAGATGTCCATCATGGCTGCTAATTCTATTCCCCAGTACCTCGCTACTCAAAAGAAGGCAATTGGTAATTGGTAATTGGTAATTGGTAATTGGGCTTATGAAAAATTTTACCCATTACTGACTTGACAAATAACCGTGCATATTTCCTACTTTTTCATATGAACGAGTCTCAAAATCTAAACACGCAACCCCTTTTGAAAATGAAAATATTTAACAATTGGGATGTTGTTGCCAAAGGCTGGTATATTGCTTGCCCTAGCCGAGAACTTCCTCAAGGCAAAGCAACATCCTTGGAAATATGCGGACAAAAAATTGTTGTCTTTCGCGGACAAAATGGGAAAGTTCGCGCTTTAGATGCTTATTGTCCTCACCTGGGAACCGATTTAGGAATTGGGCGCGTTGATGGAAATCTCATGCGCTGTTTCTTTCATCATTGGGCGTTCGATGGAGAAGGCAATTGCCAAGATATTCCCTGTCAATCGGCGATTCCTGAAAAAGCTCGCCTTCAATCTTATGCTACTGATGAAAAATACGGTTTGATTTGGGTGTATCCAGATTCAAAAGCACCAGAAGGTGTAGCAGAATTTGATGAACTTAAAGGCAAGTCAATTGTAACAGTATACGACAAAGCATTTGAGCGGAATTGTCATCATCACATTTGTATGATGAATGGCATTGATGCTCAACATTTACAAACTGTTCACAAAGTAGATATCAATATGAATCTATCCTTGCATCAGAATCAATCTGGCAATGTGATAGATTTTACCCTTCAAGGGGAGTTTCCTAAAACGACTCGGAGAGAACGGCTGGGACGAAAAATTGTCGGCGATACTTATGAGTATTCTATGAGATATGCCGATGGCTGCATCGGACTTTTGACGATGATGAAGAATGTTCGGCTTTTTCCTTCACTGCACATGATCTATGCCTATACTCCAGTTGCGCCTGGAAGAACCCGCATTCAACCGATTTATGTAGCAGAGAAAAGAAAAGGAATGTTTGGGTGGTTGGTGACGCAACTATTACTCTTATTCACACGTCTAGCATACTATGCCTTGAAAGGGGAAGATGGGCAAATTTATGACAATATTCGTTATAATCCCAACGCACTTCTGAGTATTGATACGCCATTGGTTAAGTATATGCATTATGTGAATCAACTTAAAGTTTCTCTATGGTCTAAAGATTTTAATATTACAAAATAAACGGTTTTAAATATAGTAACTTTGTTAGCTACAACAACATTTTGTTTACGAACCGCCAAGGACGCGAAGTACGCGAAGGAAGAAGAAGAGAAAGAAGAGGTTAGTTATTATTTTTATTGTTATCAAATTAAGCTTTAATCCCAAATTTTGAATTAAATATGAATGAGCAATGCTGTATCATCCGCTTTCCAGGGACAGATTATTCTCCCCTAACCTTGGAGAAGCACTCTAATCTTTCGGAGCATCTGACGGTGCAAAATTCTCCGGTACTCTTTGGATGTCGTACCGGGATTTGTGGGACGTGCCTTGTAGTTATAAAAGGGAAGATTCCTGCTCCAAGTGAAGATGAAAAGGAGGTGTTGGAAACTCTAGCGCCAGGAAATAATCAAGTAAGGTTGGCTTGTCAGTTGGATCTCAGCAGTGACCTTGAAATCTTTGCTTTTGATAATAAAGAATGAAGCCAAAAAATCTTCTATTTCTTATTGTTAATTTTTAATTTATTGTGGAGGATTAGTGAAATTTGAAGATTTCTGGTATGTTGTGGCACTCAGCGAACAACTAAAGCCGAATACTGTGCTAGAACGCACGGTTTTGGGGGAATGGCTGGCAGTTTTTCGAGGAGATGACGGAAAACCAGTGGCATTGCGCGATCGCTGTATGCACAGAAATAGCCGTCTCTCTAAAGGAAAAGTCTGTCAGGGAATGCTCCAATGTCCCTACCACGGCTGGGTTTACGACAAAACTGGGAAGGTAGTCGCTGTCCCCGCAGAGGGAGAAGATTTTAAGGTGACTCATGCTCGTCGCACTCAGCATTATGACACTAGAGAGCAGGATGGATACGTCTATGTGAGGCTGGCACAAAAGCCGAGTGAGGAGTTTGAGCCTTTTCAAATGCCTTACTACGGAAAGCCTGGATGGGAGACGGTACGGGTTATTAACCGTTTTCGGAACAACGTTACCAACTGTGCGGAAAATTTTATCGATATTCCTCACACCGCCTCGGTTCACCCTGGGGTATTTCGCACCTCTCGCAAGCAAAAGCTGGAAATGATGGTAGAGAGGCGAGACGGCTCAGTTTTCGCAGAATACCGCAACGAAACGACAAATCTCGGCTGGTATACCCGCTTTCTAAATCGGAAAGGTTACGAGATCCGGCACACAGATAGCTTTCATATGCCAAACGTTACCAGCGTGGAATACGATATGGCACCGAAAAGAAGGCTTTTTATTACTAGCCAATCGATTCCGGAAGCGGAGGACTCTACTCTCGTCTATACCGACGTCACTTTTAACTACGGCATTTGGAACAAGATTGCGCGTCCGTTTGTTCGCTGGACTGCCCAATATATTATCCGTCAGGATGTGGAAGCGCTTGGTATTCAGCAAGAGGTAATCGAAAAGTACGGCACCCAGTTTGCCAATACGCCAGCTGACACAATCCACGTCCTAGTTGAATCGATTCGGAGCAAGATTGAAGCAGGAGAAGATCCTAGAACTCTCTTGGATAAGTCTGTTCAAGTAACCTTCTGGGTTTAATTCGGTGGAAGTATATCAATGCTTGTAAAAACATCACTTGGCATCCGGAACCCCACCCCAACCCACCCCGTTAACGGGAAGGGAGAGATCGTACTTCCCTCCGTTAATGGGAGATAAGGGGGGTTCTGTGCAAATTTTCACAATTGAGATGCTCCCAATCCGATTTTGAATTTTGGATTGGGAACTATAAGAGAGCGATCGCGTTTTTTCGGAAGTCATCTCAAATTCGTCGAAGAACCTCACCCCGCCTCCGGTACCCCTCTCCGTTAACGGAAAGGGGTTGGGGGTGAGGTTCTAAATAATGAAGATTCAAACGAATTCAATATCAGGCAACATTCCCTAAATTGAGTGATTAGCGATGGGAGTATTCTTGACTTTTGCGGTCTTAATGACGCTGACTGTGGCGAATCAGCGCAGTTTTACCGCCTTGCGAATGAGAACCTATGAGGACTGGATTTTAGATGCTGTTGGTCTGTTTTTTCAGGGTGTTCTCATCCCAATTCTTCAGCTCACAGTAGTTTACCATCTGTACCACTATCTTCTACCCAGCGATCGCGCCTTGCTTGCTCTGCCTCCAGTCGCGGCATTCTTGCTGAGCTTCGTGTTTGTGGATTACATCTACTACTGGAACCATCGCTTGCTACATAATCGGTGGCTCTGGTCTCTCCACGCGGTTCATCATACCAGCACCGAAATGAATGTCTTGTCTACTTCTAGAAATACTCTGTGGACGAGCTTTTTGATCGTCTACTTATGGGTTCACGCTCTATTTATTTATCTGCTGCAAGATCCCACATGGTACATCGCCGGTGTCAGTCTTAGCTCAGCTTTAGACTTGTGGCGTCACAGCACCATAACTCCAACACCAAACTCTTCGCTGTATCGCTGGTTATCGACTTTGCTGATACTACCTCAAGATCATGCTTGGCACCATGCGAGTAGCTCAGTTTGTGGCAATTACGGAGCCAACTTTAAGCTTTGGGATTGGATGCACGGAACGTATTACAAAAGCGATCGCGTACCGGATTCTTTGGGGGTCAAAATCAACCTCACCTTAACTCAGAAGCTACTGTGGCCTTGGAAGAATTAGCAACTAAAAATTAAAAAATTGGTTTCTTCATTTTTAATGCAAGCATTTTTAATTTCACTATGACTTTCCTCGGCACAATCCTCTCCTGTTTTCCCGCCTTAGTTATCCTGATTGCGATCGCGTCTTTTCTGGGGATCTGCTTCTTTCCAGGAATCTTCAGCATCTCGGCTCTTTTCCTTTCTCTGTACGGGTTTCCCCTGTTGGTGTATCGCCTCCACGAGCGTTTTTACCCAGTCAAGGAAGGGATCAGCTATCTAGGCAGCAAAGAGTATTCACCCTGGTGGGGAAGTCACCAAATCCAAGTTATCTACATTGCGTTTCCAGCGCTGGAAACTCTGCTACGCCTGATTCCCGGTGCTTTTTCTCTATGGCTGAGACTGTGGGGAGCCAAGATTGGTAAAAGCGTTTACTGGACGCCACAGTTAGAAATTGCCGATCGCGGACTGATTGAGGTAGGCGATCGCGCAGTTTTCGGTCACGGAGTAGGCATCTACCCCCACATCATCAAACCTAGAAAACAGGACTTGATGCTGTATGTCAAAAAAGTGAAAATCGGCAGCAATGTCTTCCTAGGAGCCTGGAATCACATTGGCCCCGGAGTTGTAGTTGAGGAAGGAACCTACGTTCCGGTTGCGACCCACATTTATCCCAACAAGAAATTCAAGTGATATCCAACCTGAGACAACGAACACACCGCCTCCGGCTCCCTTTTTGACTCCCGAAGCCCCTCTTGACTTCCGGCTCCCCTCTCCGTCAACGGAGAGGGGCTGGGGGTGAGGTTCCAAATTAATCCCCCAAACAAATTTGATATGATGCGCCCTATTGTCAAGCTTTTCGGACAACTTCTTTCCCCCTACGCCAAGGGCTTCTTGCAAGCACTAGAAAATCCTGAAAGAACGCAGCAATCCGTTCAAGAGGAAATTGTAGACAATCTTGCCAAGAGTGAATATGGCAAATTTTTAGGTATCCGATCGGTTGCAGATTGGCATCGCATTCCGATTGTTAACTACGACGATCTCAAAGAGTGGATCGAGCGGCAAAAAACAACCCAGCAGCCAATCTTGACACCAGAATCGATTCTCTTTTACGAAAAGACTTCCGGAAGTAGTGGCTCGGCAAAATCCATTCCTTACACCAAATCTCTTCGAGCTACCTTTAACCAGATGTTCTGTGTTTGGGCACATGATCTGATTCAGCATGGCCCAGGATTTTCTACGGGTAAGATATACTTCTGCATCTCTCCCCGGCTTGATACTGCAAGCCCAAATAGCATTCCCGTCGGATTGGAGGATGATTCGGAGTATCTGGACGAATGGTTAATGTTATTTCTTCGTCCTTTTCTGGTTTCTCCTCCCGGATTGAATCGCCTTCGCAATGCAGAGGAATTCAAGGAGAAACTTGCCCACGCGCTCCTACTCGAAGAAAATCTGGAAGTTATCTCGATTTGGAGTCCAAGTTTCCTTCGCGTACAACTCGACTACATCCAGACGCATCGAGTACGACTGTGGAAAGAACTCAAAAACAAAATGTCAGCAAAGCGCTCTAAACTCCTCTTGGAGCCAGAGATTCCGTGGAAGCTGCTTTGGCAAGAATTGAAGCTTATTTCCTGCTGGGATAGCGCGAATGCTGCGGATGGTGCAGGATTTTTGCGATCGCTGTTTCCGGGTGTCATGGTGCAGGGAAAAGGACTCCTCGCCACCGAAGCACCGATGACGATTCCCCTAATTGAGGCAAAGGGATGCGTCCCGATGCTCGATCAGGTGTTCTTTGAGTTTGAGGATGGAGAGGGGAAAATCCACCGACTCCACGAGATTGTGGCGGGGATTGACTACGAGATAATTATTTCTCAGAAAGGGGGATTATATCGCTACCGAATTGGCGATCGCGTGCGCGTCAGCCACTTTTATCAAGGAACGCCGTGTCTGGAATTTTTGGGGAGAAATCAGGCGACAAGCGATCTCGTGGGTGAGAAGCTGCATTCTGAATTCGTGCGTTCTGTCATTGAGGATTTGGCGCTAGAAAAAACGTTTTTCAAGAGTTTGGTGCCTGTCAGAAAGCCGGTGGATCGTTATATTCTTTTGCTCGACACTGCCAAAGAATCACCCGATGCGATCGCGCAACGATTAGATGATGCTTTGATGCGATCGCACCAGTATCGACAAGCTCGACTTTTAGGACAGCTGGCTCCAGCGCGGGTGCTGGTCTCAAGACAAATCCCGGAAATTCTCACCCTGTATGGGATGCGAGCTGGCAAGAAATGGGGAGACTTGAAACATCCTCTGTTAGCGATCGCACCCCTTGAGGAAGAATTACTCGTCGAACTAGAAAAAGCCTCTCAGAACAATTGTTTTCGCTGACATCTTCTCTAGAGATTTTGAGTCAGGAGTTGCATACAAAGAAAGGAAAAACCGAGTGCTTACACTCGCGCTACGCGATCGCGCCCCTCTTTTTTGGCTGCATAAAGTGCCGCATCAGCCGCATTAATTATATGTTGCGGCAACAGTTCTAAATTGGGTACACTACTCGCCACGCCTAAACTGACGGTTACATAGCCGCACACTTTAGACTGACTGTGGGGAAGCGCCAAGTTACTGACTGCCTGTCGAATCGCCTCTGCTACGAAAACCGCTCCTTCAATATCAGTATTGGGAAGAATTACGGCAAATTCTTCTCCACCATATCGCGCCACTAAATCCGCTGGACGACGGACAACACTTTTAATCGCACCAGCCACCTGCCGCAAACAATCATCCCCTGCCAGATGACCGTAAGCATCGTTGTAGCGTTTGAAAAAATCCACATCTAACAAAATCAAAGACAGCGGTGCTTGTTCCCGTCTTAGTCGCTTCCAGTCAGTATTCAGACACTCATCAAATCGGCGACGATTCGCAATCTGAGTTAAGCCGTCTAGGTTAGCGAGTTGCCGGAGTTCCCGATTGGCAGACTGCACATATTGGTAGAGTTGGGATTGATGAATTGCGATCGCTACCTGATTTGCCAACTGAGACAACAAATCCACTTCAAATGGCTGCCAGTCACGAGGAGCAGCACACTGGTGAGCAATCAGTAACCCCCACAGACGTTCTTCTTTCAAAACCGGCATTGCTACAACAGCTTTGACCTGATAGCGTTGGAAAAACTCAATCCCATCACCTGTAAAATTAAACTTTTCAATATTGTCCAAAACGATTGGGAATCCCTGAAAAAAAGTGCTAAAACCTTCTTGAATCCAGGATGGATTCACAGTCTGTCCTAACATGTGAGGGTAGTTTTTACCAACTGATTCTGCTACAAAGGTGCCGTTATTGTTAGCGGCGAACTGGTAGATAGCTACCCGATCCGAAAGCAAACACTGTCGAATGCTGTTGACTGTCGCATCCAGAATCTCGTCTAAATTCAGCGATTGGCGAATTTGTTGAGTAACTTCAGCAATTAGCCGTTCCCGTGCTGCTTGTTGTCGCAACACTTCCTCTGCTTTCTTGCGCTGAATCATTGAGCCTAATTGGGTCGCGACTGCATTGACGAGTTGGAGCGATCGCTCATCCGGCGTGATTTCCTGCTCATGAAAAAATATCAAAACTGCCAACACTTGATGGTCGAAGGCGATTGGAATTCCTAAGACTCCTTTAAGTCCCGCTTGCTTGGCAATTTGACTCCGCAAAAAAAGGGTCGAGTTCTCCTGCGTTATGTCTGCGATCCATTCCACTTGTTGGGACAGCCACACTCGTCCTGGCAATCCCTCCCCAAGAGAAAAACGAAACGCCTCACTCTGGCGTCGAAATTCATCAAAACGGATATCCTGGTACCAACATCGACAATATTCAAGTACAGTCCCCTTCGAGGAAGGCATCCATACTTCCCCAATATCCCAACCGAGATTTTGACAAAGATTGATTAAAATGACTTCTAATGCTTCTTCTACATCAGCAGCAGAACTAATTGCTTGAGTTGTAGTCAGTAAAAGTTGTAATTGTGTATTCTGAGTTTGCATCTGTAACTGAAACCGACGCAGCCGTAATTGATGTTCAATTCGTACTAAAACCTCAATCGGCTCAATCGGTTTGGTGACGTAATCTACTGCCCCTAATGTAAAAGCATTCACCTTATCAAAGGTTGCATCTAAAGCACTGATGAAAATAACTGGGATACTACAGGTTTGCTCTGAGGCTTTCAACTGTCGGCAAACTTCATACCCATCCATATCCGGCATTTTGATATCGAGCAAAATCAAATCGGCAGGGCTTGCCTGAACTGATTGCAGCGCTAGCTTACCACTCAGAGCAACACGCACTTTATATCCATGATTTGACAAAATTTTAGTTAACAAACTAACATTTGCTGGAGTATCGTCTACTACCAGTATTTTCTCTTTTAATTTTAAATCTTGACCCTGATCCATAAAGTGTTTTTATCGTTATTTTTGACCAATCAACAGATAAGTCATCATCTCCCCCTTCCCTTTTATTGAAATAGTCCCTCGTTCTTGGAAAAGGAACTGTTCTTTTAAGCGTTCGTAAACGGCAGCCGTTACCTGAGTTTGACCAGGAATCCCACTTGACTCCATCCGGGAAGCCACATTCACGGTATCTCCCCATAAGTCATAGCTGAATTTTGTTAAACCAATTACTCCAGCAACTACAGGTCCAATATTAATTCCTATACGAAGACTGAACTTTTCATTAATTTGGGTATTGAATCTAGCAATAAAACTTTGCATATCTAGCGCTATTTTGGCAATTGATGAAGCATGATCCGCTTTTGGTATTGGTAGTCCTCCTACTACCATATATGCATCTCCAATTGTTTTTATCTTTTCTAATCCATGTCGATTAGACAACAAATCAAATTCAATAAAAATTTGATTGAGAATTTCTACGAGTTCAGTTGGAGTCTTTGTAGATGCAAAGTTAGTAAACCCTACTAAATCAGCAAATAAAACACTAACATCAGAAAAACTATCGGCAATAACTTGCTGCTTTTGTTGTAACCGCTCAGCAATTGGTTTAGGTAATATATTTAATAAAAGTTTTTCTGTTTGTTTTTGAGCCAATTTTCGCTCTGTGATATCAGAAACCGTTCCCTCGTAATAGAGAAGTTTTTCTTTTGAATCACAGACTGAACGCGCGTTTTCAGAAATCCAAATAATTGTCCCATCTCGGCGGTAAACTTGAGACTCAAATCCCCTGACAGCATGATTAGAATTCATTTCTTCTATAAATTCACGCCGTCGATTCGAGTTAACATAAAGTTGTTCTTCAACATTTTGACTACTGTTTATTAATTCTTCTGGAGATTCATACCCATAAATTTTCGCCAGTGCTAAGTTAGCGCTCAAATAACGCCCGCAAGGTGTTGTTTGATAAATTCCTTCTACTGCATTTTCAACAATACTGTGATAGCGTTCTTGAGTAATTCTGAGAATTTCTTCAGTTTGCTTGTGATAGATTAAAGGACTTAATTGTGTAGCTACGGCGGTTACTAAATTAATGGTATGTAAATTAATCGGAACCGAACCTTTTTTATAGAAAACCAGAATAGCTAATACTCGTTCGTTTAGTATAATGGGAACTCCAAAAGCAGATGCTAAACTAGCATTTCCTATTTCCTCGCCTAAAATCGGCAAATCTCCGGAATTTAGAATCTTTTCTACCCATTCTGGTTTTTTAGAAACAAATATTTTACCTGGTAAGCCTAGATTAGAAGCCAAGGCAACTGTTCTATTTTGTTTTTTGAAATCCCAGAAACTAGCGTGGCTAGAATACCAATTCTGACTGCATTCTAAAATATTATTATCTTCGGTGGGCAACCAAGCTTCACCATAATCCCATTGAATTGTTATCCCAACTAAGCGCAGTACAGCTTGTAACACGGAAGGAACATTATTTTTGCGACTAATCGCTTGAGTTGTTGCGAGTAAAAGACGAAGTTCAACTTCTGCTTTTCGCCGTGAATCTAGGTGTTCTTGCAATAACTTATTTTGCTCTATTAGTTGCATTTTTAGCTCTCGAATGCGTAGCTGATTCTCGATTCTGGCTAATACTTCTAAACGTTTAAAAGGTTTTGTGATATAGTCAATACCACCAACTGTAAAGGCGTTTACTTTGTTATTCGTATCATCTAAAGCACTAATGAAAATAACTGGAATGTCGCGAGTTTTCTGAGAAGCTTTTAGACGTTGACAAACTTCATATCCATTCATTTCTGGCATATTGATATCAAGCAAAATCAAATCAGGAGGATTTGAATTGCAAGCGTTGAGTGCGAGTTGACCGCTAGGTGCAACTCGCACTTTGTAAGACTTTTCAGATAAGATGTGGAAGAGAAGTTTTAAATTTGCAGGATTATCATCAACTACTAGGATATTAGGTCTAGCGATAGATATTTCCATTGGATTATAAGTCTTTCACAGATTGAATCAATATCAACAATTGCTCAAACTGGTATTGATTAACTAATGTCATTAAAGTTTTTGACAAAACATCATTTTTGGGATGCAGTTCCTCAATCAGTGTAACGATAATTTCTAAATCTCCCTCAACAAGAGCCTGATAGAAATCTTCTAACCAATTTTTAGGTAAATCAGCCAAGTCGGCAGTATTTAAGACTGGCAGTTCCAGTATTTTTTTCTCAGATGTAGCAGCCATTTCCTCATAAGTAAAAGAGACATCTAAATGCTTGTGGAGAGCATTAAAAATATCTTCTTCTCGAAAAGGTTTGCGAATAAAATCATCACAGCCAGCTTCAATAACAGATGCTTGATCTTCATTTAAGGCGCTGGCAGTCAGGGCAATAATCGCGGTACGAGAATTGGTTAATGTCTTTTGAACTGAAGGTTTCTGATTCTCTCGTTTTCTAATCTGTTTAGTGGCTTCATAGCCATCCATTATCGGCATTCGTATATCCATCCAAATTAGATGGGGTGAACTACGTTCCCAGATTTCTAATGCTTCTTTGCCATTAGAGGCTTCTAGTAATTCAAAGCCAAGAGGCTGGAGGAGTTTAAGCAGCAGTTGGCGATTAAAATCGCTATCATCTGCGATTAGTATTTGATAGCGAGGTTGCTGGGGTGCGAGTGCAATAACGCGGCGGTTTTGGAGGGGGATTGCAATCTCGCTGGTAGCAATAATATTTGCTTGAATGTTAAATTTAAACGTTGTTCCCTTTGCAAATAAAGCACTTGTATCGTCACTAAATTCCCTGATGGGGGTTCCCGGAGTGAAAACTTTGCCACCACTAATGAGGGTGATTTCACCTCCCATTAAATGGATAAATTGACGGCTAATTGTCAATCCTAAGCCAGTTCCTTCTTGTACTTGTTGACCGGCGGCTGTTTGCTCGAAAGCTTTGAATACTTTGTCAAGTTCGTCGGAAGCAATACCGGCTCCCGTATCGGAAACTTCAAAAATAATAGAGAAAAGGGTAGAGAAAGAAGGAAATTCGGAATTTGTTGTCCCTAATTTCACTTTAACTAAGACTGTTCCGGAATCGGTAAATTTAACGGCGTTACTTAGTAGGTTAATCAACACTTGACGCAACTTGACTTCATCTGTGCGGAGGTATCGGGGAACATCAACATCACAATCAAATTTTAGGTTTAAGCTCTTTTCTGTAGCTTTCAAAGAAAACATCGCTTCGACATCATTTAGCAAACTGTAAAGATTGAAGTTATTTTCACTCAGCGTCATGCGTCCAGCTTCAATTTTGGATAGGTCAAGGACTTGGTTAATCAGTGTCAGCAGGTGTTCTCCACTGCGACGAATGATCGTGAGATTTTCTTGCTGTTCTGTTGAAAGATTGGGGGCACGACTCATGAGGTGGGAAAAGCCTAAAATGGCATTGAGGGGGGTTCGGAGTTCGTGACTCATGTTGGCGAGAAAGATGCTTTTGGCGCGGTTAGCAGCCTCAGCGGCTTCTTTGGCTCGTTCAAGTTCAGCTTCTACTATTTTACGAGTGGTAATATCGACTCCGATTCCTAAAACGCAGACTTTATCGCTTGCAGGTGGATGCAGAGGAATCTTTTGCCACTGAAACCATTTATCTTGGTTATTTGCGCCTGTCACTTTTTCTTCGGGAATAAATAAGGCTTGACCCGTTTCAATGATAGAGCGGGTTTCTTGGAGGAAATGCTCAACATCCTCTAAGAATGGATGGAAGTCTACATCCCGTTTACCCACCAGTTCTTCGACAGTCGTGTTGTAGAGCTTGGCAGCAGCTTTGTTAAGCAGCACAAAGCGTCCTTCCCAGTCTTTTACAAAAATGGTGTTGGGGTCATTATCAATTACCTTTCGCAGGAACTCTTGTTGCTGCCGAAGAGCTTCTTCAGCAATTTTGCGATCGCTAATATCTAGAAGTACCCCCCGCCAAATTATGCTGCCATCAGCTTGGGATTCCGGGCGAGAGCTAGCTGCCAGCCAACGAGCGCTCCCATCTGGGTGTAGATACCGCCACTCATAATAGAAAGGCATTAAATTGTCGAGGCTGATTTTTAAAGCGGCGTTATAACCAGGGAGGTCTTCTGAGTGATATCGAGCTAATATGGCAGAGAAATTTTCCATCGCCTCGTGAGCGGAAATCCCTAAAAGTTCGCCACACCCTTCACTGATGTAGTCTAGAAAATGTCTGCCGTCAGCACAGTAAGTGTAGGTGAAAACCGCACCGGGAAGGTTATCGGCAAGGCTTCGCAAGCGAGCTTCGTTCTCCCGTAAAGCTTCTTCTATTCGTTTGCGATCGCTAATATCGATAGCATGACCGACGACTCGAAGTGCCTGTCCGTCTGCATCTCGCACAACCACCCCATAATCCACCATGTGAGTGTAGCGATCTTCTCGGTGACGGAACCGATATTCAAGCATATACTCATTTTGATGAGCGATCGCCTGGGAAAACGTTCGCGAAACCTGCGGCAAATCCTCCGGATGGACGCGATCAACCCACCACTGACCTGTGAGTCCGGCTTCTTCGGGACGGTATCCACTCGTTTCATAGAGTCCCTGCGTCCGCAGAACAATATTCTGCTTCAGATCCCAGTCGTAAACATATCCTTTAATTGCCGATGCCGCTAGCTCAAAACGTTCGTTGCTCTCTTTGAGCGCTTGCTCTGCCCGTTTGCGCTCGGTGATGTCAATCGCCACACCTCCAACAAGGCGTTCTCCAGAGAGGTTCGCCAGCGGAAACTTGTATACCAGAAAATCCCCGATTGTGCCGTCCGTTCTGGGAGCTTGTTCGATCGCCTCTACTGACTGATTCGTTTGGATGACTTTCCGAATGTTTTCCAGATACTGTTGCGCGAATTCATCACTATAAAGCTCTGTAACAGTTTTTCCAACTACATAGCCGTCTGGGATTTGGAGTATCTGGCGGTAGGTTTTGCTAGAGAAAACAATTCGCCCATTTTCATCCGTGATCCAAGAAGCCGCCGGACTGTTATCCATGAACCCATGAAAACGGGCTTCGCTTTCTTTTAATGCCAGTTCTGCCTGTTTGCGAGCCGTAATATTCGCGAATGAAGATACCACTGCATACGGCAGAGATTCGCCAGCCCGAAATAGAGGTTGGGCGTTAATAGAAATCCAGGTTAAGCTACCATCTGGCTTGTAAACTCCCATCACTACATCAGAGCAAGGTTCGCCAGTTCGTAGCGTCACCATTGCTGGGTGTGCCTCTCCTGGGAAGGGCGAACCATCTTCACGAATGGCTCGCCAGCTGGGATCGAGGGAAGTTCGCCCCATCATTTGCTCGCGAGACAAGCCGAGAATTCTGTTAGCACTGGCATTACAGGTATGGATAACACCGTTGGCATCCTGCAAAACAATGCCTTCTGCCATCGTTGTCACGACTGAACGATAGCGTTCTTCGCTTTCCTCTAAAGCAGCCGTGAAACGTTGGCGTTCTGTGATATCTCGCACGATACAAACCACTTCATCAGCACCACTTTTGACGATGCGTGTCTCGTAGTTGTGAATGCCATCGGGTTTTTCCACCTCGTGTTCGTAGGTTTGTCGCTCTCCGGTTTCAACTGCTACCCGAAAATACTCTAGCAGGTCATTTTTAACCTGTTCGGGCAACGGTAAATCCCATAAGTTTCTGCCAATTAAAGCTTCAGGCAGCATCTGAAAGGCTTCTTCGCCTGCTTTTACGTCTAAATAAGTGCCGTCTATCCGGTGCCGGAACATTGCATCGGGAATCGCGCTCAAAAGCGCCTGCATTCGTTCTTCATTCTGATGCAAGGCTGCTTCTACCTGCTTTCGTTCGACAATCTCCTGCTCTAGCTGGGCATTGGTTTGGGCTAGTTTAGCAGTGCGCTCTTGTACTTGGCTTTCTAAAGTACGGTTGTAGTCGGCTAGCAGATGTTCTGCTTGCTTGCGCCAGGTGATGTCAACGAGCAAGCCATCCCAAATAATGTCACCATTGGCTTGCTGTTCCGGGCGGGAAGTGGCTTGCACCCATTTCAAGTGACCAGAAAGCGAGGTAATGCGACCTTCCCAGTACCAAGGCTGCAAGTCTCTAGCAGAAACTAGGATGGTTTCATTTAGCAAAAGCAGGTCATCGGGATGCACCGCATTCCAGGCAATCTGAGGATTTTGGACGATCGCTTCTGGTTCATATCCATAGATATCACGAGCGCCAGAACTCATGTAAGTAAACTCATGGCTGCCGTTTGGATGGAGGATGTACCGGAAAATTACGCCCGGTACATTTTCCGCGAGATGGCGAAACTTCGCTTCGCTTTCCCGCAGCGCGGCTTCTGCTTGTTTGCGCTCCAGGTTTGCTATGTGCTGGTCTTCCAGACTGCGATAAGCGATCAGCGCAACCGCAGAGCCAGTCATGCCGATTAGCGGGGCAACGACAGGGAGCCACCAGCTGGCTAAAAAAGCTAGGTAACTGCCACTTGTCAGAATTCCCCCGATTAAGCAAATGCTAACCCCAGAGACGATCCATCTGGCAGCAACATTCTGTTTCAAGGGGTTGAAGCGAAGTAACGTCCAACTCACTCCACCACCAATCAAACACCAGACCAAAATCCATAAGGCTTCTTTTGGTTGAGACCAAACCTGGATCAAAGGACGACCCTCTAAAGCACCACTCAAAATTTGACTGATTAAATTGGCATGAATGACGACGCCCGGTAATCGTTTGGGAGTCGCAAAGAGACTACTACTATAAGGGGTGAAGGAAAGGTCATTGAAGCTAGAGCCGATTGCGCCGATTAAGACAATGCGATCGCGTAAAAGATTGGGCGGGATGCGGTTCTCTAGAACATCCGTCATCGATACCGTGGAGAAATTTTCTAACATCCCCCGGTAGTTCAACAAAATCTGGTACCCACCAGAATTGGCACGAACGTAACCGCCTTCATTTCCCGTAAATGGGGTAAATACAGCGTTCCCTAATCGCAATTTATTAGCACCAATGCTCTGGAGGCTAATCTTTTCTTTTTCCAGATACATTAAAGCCAGCTTTGCGCCTAAGCTCAGATGGGTTTTACCATCAGATGTTCTAATAGATAGCAACCCTCGACGGACTTTGCCATCTGCATCTAACACCAAATCCGCGAGTCCCACTTGGTTCAGACGATTCAACGCTGGGGGTGGAGCAACCGGATTTCCTACCGCTTTTTCGACACCCACTAGATTAGGCGTAGATTCAAATACTTTCACCAGTGCTTGATGACCAGGAGGGACTGGCAAATCTCGATAAATATCCAAGCCAATGGCTCTGGGTTGCTGAACTTTCAGTTTTGCGATCGCTTCAGCTAACAGAGCATCAGAAATAGGCCATCGTCCGACTTTTTCAATATCTGATTCATTGATAGTAATAATTACAATACGGGGATCGATTGGTTCGCGAGGTCGCCAGCGAAAAAATTGATCCAATATCGCCAAGTCAAATATTTGCAGGACGCCTAAAGAACTTGTAGCGATGACTGTGCAAGCCACAATCGGAGCTGTAATCAGTAGCCCGCGCCATTGCCGAACTTGGTTTTTAAGTTTTTGTACCATTAATTTATGAGCATCAAAAATAAGAGGAAGGGGAAAAGGAAAATGCTTCTTCTTTCCCCATTCCCCTTATCGATTTTGGCAATTGATTGATGCTTGAATTTGATTTGGCAGCATCCGACTCAACTCGCCTGCTTTCCGTCCTACGTATATTTACTGAACTAATTCAATCCTTTTCTGCCCTACTCTTAAATCCTCAAAACCTTAGATTTTCCCATAGCCTAGTTTAAAAGTGGCTTGGTAGCGATCGCTTGTAGTCCAATTGAGTTTAACAATTCCTGCCATGTTGAAGCCAAAGTTGCTTCACTCGGCTCTAAGCGTCTAGCTTCAGCTAAACTTGCTACGGTATCGAACCAAATCCCGTGTTTTCCATACAGAGCAGCACGCTCTAGTAGAGGTTGATTCTGAAGCTGGCTCATTACCTCGGAAGTGAGTTTAACTCGTCGAATTTCTCCTTGTACCCCAGGACTACCGGGTCTGAGTCCTTGTTCGCCAATGATGATAAAAGTCCACCGATACTTCTTGTCAATTTCTAGAGGTGGCGCATTATCTGGAAGTTTGAAACTAAGAATGCCTTCTTGACTCGAAATCGGAATTTTTGCTTGGTAATGAAAATTGTTATTTTCGTCTACTAATCCAAAAAATATTTCCTTAGCAGAAGTTGGAGGTACATAAACTAAGAATGTTGGATGCTCTGCTACTGTCAACTTGCTTGTAGCTATTGGCACCAGCGGAGTCACGCACTCGCCTGTAGCGATTACTGCTTGAGGACATTCATCACCACGAGATGCACCTCCTGCGGTGTCATCTGGTTGTCCACTTCCTGGAGGTTCAAAGGTTACGCGACCTATCGAAGTACCCGCTAGAGTTTGAGATTGGTTAACCGACTCGGATTGGGCGATCGCTTTAGTCAAAAAGCTAGGAGCAATAATCAGTCCTAGTGATAAAAAAAATGCAACTAGCGTTTGAGTGGTAAAAGATTTGTGCTGTACCATTTTCTTACCTCAAAAAAAATATTGTACTGAATTTACACCTAATTATTACTGTAATAACACGTAGATTTCTTCAGTAGAAATACTTGGTTGTTGTAAGAAGTTCCCCAGCGAACAGTAATCATGTTTATGGACTTTTAGAGTTTCTATCGAAAGTTAAGGCTAAAAATAGGCAGATAAAGGGTTCGTGAATGCGAAATTCCTGACTTGGTTAAGAAGTTCGGAATCTGAACCGCTAGCTCATAACTCCAATAGGATTGCCATCAATACGGTTCAATTAGTAGAAATATGCAATAATTTTCGCTGCCTAGAGACAAGGCTTATCGAGGCTTTTTAATCTATTGCTGTTTAAGGAATCATCTTATCCGAACCGTTTTGCGATTGCTATGTTACCTGGGGGTAACTCTCTGTTAGCCTTATAGAAACAGAACCTCCAAAAATTGCAAAGTAAGTGGACGGAAAACTCCTACCTATTCAAAGCCAACTTCCTACTAAAATAAAAGATGACCAGTAAAAAGGATGAGCATATTTTGGCTGTTTTAGCAGAGCTATCTGTGCCTGACGAAGGGCTTTAACTTTGCTTTCTCCTTGTAAGAGTTGCTGATAAAATTCGCCCATAAGCTTAGCCGTGGATTCATCTTGCACTGACCAGAGAGTTGCTAAAGTACTGCGTGCGCCAGACCGCACGGCTACTCCTGCTAATCCTAATACCGCTCGCTTATCACCAGTTGCAGTTTGGCAAGCACTCAGAACTAATAGTTCAATCGGATTAAAAGTACTCGGATCTCTAGAACGTAATAAATTCTCGAATTCTTTGACATTTATCCTACCATTCCACGTCAGAATAAATGTAGAATCTGAGCTAGAGCTAAACTGCCCGTGAGTAGCTAAATGAACAACCGTAAAAGAATTTTTATTCAGATAGTTTTGTAAGTTTACTTCGGTAAAATCCTCATTTATAAATACTTTGGAAGGAACTTCAGACGCGATTTGGCTGACTTCAGCTCCTACTCCTGGCAATGCTGGAAAACCTTGTCGAGCTTCGGTAATTCCGCCTGCTAAAATTTTGTTTCGCTTTTGGGCAAGTAACTGGCTTAACGACGCACTTCCCACTCGTGGTGCAACCAACTGTAAACCCGGAGCTACTACTATATTGTATTTTTCAATGAGATATTGTTTACCGTCGTACAGCGCTGCCATTGGTAAACTTCGCAACGAACCGTCTAGCACAAATACTAAAGTGGCGATATTACTTTTAGTTAATTCTGTTTCAACAGGTTGGATTAACCAGCGATAAACTTGCTGAGACAGACGCAAACGAGCTTCACTTGAAAAAAATGGATTAAGAGATTCTAATAACTGCTCCAGCGTTTCTTCAATATCATTTTTCACTAGCCTAGTCGAGTAATGGCTGAGAGGTTTTCCGGGTAAAGATAAGATTACCTCTAAACGATTTGACAAAATAATAGGGTAGATGACTGCTGCTTGAGGATCGAGTTGATCGATTTGCTGGGGTTGAACATCTAAACAAGCTTCTCGAAAAAAGTTATCTAATTCTGCTAGATGTAGCGCTTCAATGACTTCGCGAGCTTGTTTAATATTGGTTTGGCTGGGATTAGATTCTAACAGTAACTCTACTAACTCACGATAAATGGGTTCGACGTTTTCGCGAAAGGAAAGTTGAACGTCGGGATTCAGCGCGATCAAGTCGCTGCGGAGGGATTGTAAGGTATTAACAGCTTTGGTGTAAGCCGCGATCGCATTCGGAATATCGCCTTGCTGTTTGAGAAGTTTGCCGAGTTGTCCTTCCCAACGAGCCACAATACTAAAAGCATTAATTTCTTGCGCGATCGCGAGTGCTTGTCTCGTCAGCTCCTCCGCTGGTTTCCATTGCTGCGTTTGTTCGTACAGGTATCCGAGTTGACCCAGCGCGTAAGATTCAGCACGCGAGTCTTTAAGCATTCGCGCTTGTTCGACAGCTTTTGCTAATATCTGGGCAATCTCTTGAGAATTGACAATCTGCGATCGCTCTCCCCGATTTCCCAATTTTATGAGAGTTCTAGCCAAGTTCACTCGACTGTAAACAGCAGCGCGACTAGGTAAGATACTCTCTAATTGAGACTGGATTTGGGGTAATAATGCTTGGGCTGCGGCTGGTTGTCCAGTTTCTACTAAAAGGCTTAATCGGTTCAGTTGGACTTCTAAAACTAAAGAATTGGGAGAACTCTCTACTATCTTTCGGTAGATTTCCAGCGCTTCCCTCGGTTTTTGTAAAGCTCTAAGAGTATTTCCCAAACTAAATAAACTGGCATTAATTTCTAAGGGAAAGTTTAGCCTTTGGGCGAGTGACAAACTTTGTTCTAAAACCTGCTGGGACTGAGTTAAATCTCCGACTACTTGTAAGGTAACTCCCAGACTTCGCAATCCTGATACTTTCAGCGAGGAATCTGGCAAGTTTTGCAACTGAGTATTTAATTGTTCTAAGTTTGTTTTAGCTTGTCGGTAGAGTCCTAATGCTTGCAAAGCTTGAGCTTGGTTTATCAAACTGCCTAATTTCCCAACGTCGTCGCCTGCTGAACCGTAAGCTTTTTCAGCTTGTTTCCATGTATCTAAAGCCGCTTCCGTTTGTCCCAATGCTAGCTGGAGGCTGCCTTGAGTATTCAAAACTTGGGCAAGAGTGGCTGCATCGGGTTGGGTTTGCAATAAGTTGAGACTTTGAGCGATCGCGTTTTTCGCTTGCTCCCATTGACCCAATTCTTGATAAGCGTTCGACAGATAGCTTAAAACGAGGGCAGCGTGGAGGCGATTGCCCTGCGCCTCCAGGTTTTCGAGCGCTTGTTGCCAGAATGCGATCGCTTCATTAAATCGTCCTGCTTCATACAGGGTTCTGCCTTGTTCTAGTACAAAGGCATCATTCTGTTTAGATTCTGAAGGAGCATCAGAATCCGGAATATTTTTAACAATTGATACCAATTGTGAATCAAAATAAGAAAATTTAAGATTAGTCTGCGCTAGTGCCGGTAAAAATGCTGTCACCAAAAAAAGTGTCAACAAGCTTAGCAAAATCCGATAATGAATACTTTTTATAAGCCACCTTATTTTTAGCATAAAAGTTTTTGCAAAATTAAAGGGTTATTCATATTTCTCTGTTTTTATCTGCGGTTCAAAAGATAAAACTTCTTTTGCAATAAGTCTCTAGCAATCTAAAGTTAGTTTTAAAATTTAATAAACCGCAAAGGACACTAAAGAAAAGAGACGGAAGATTCCATGAATAATTGAAGATTGTTATATTACTTAGAAACACTGCAACTAGCAATTTCATCCCAGGAACTTTGAGCCACACCATTGATAGATTTGGAAACCAACTCTACCTCACCATTAGAATTTTTTACCCATCCAGTTGCCTCCACCATTGGAGTACGTGCAGAGGCAGTCTTGGAAACGGGGACAGGTAAGGAGGTATTACCCCTAGGGAGGCGCAAATCCCGCCATACTGTACTTCCTAACAAAGTTTCATTGGGATCTGCTGGCAAGCCGCCGCGTCCAGTGACAACAAAACTATTCCCCCTAGAAGCCAAACAACCTTGGGAAATTTGTTTGCTAATGTCAGTAAAATTTTCTGGTAGTGCAACTAAGCCAGAAGAAGGGTTCACATCAGCAGTATTAATTTGGACAATCCCACTGAACTGAGTTCCTCGACTAGAAGTGGCGGTGATATCGCTATTTGAAGTTTTAAAGATGCCGCTAGCATTGATTCTTACTTGACCCCCAAAGCTTTGTTGAGCATTGGCAGTAATATCGCTATTTTCTAACGCGACTAACGTTTTTGTATTAATAATGATGTTGCCACCATTGGTACTGATATCATTATTTGCAATTGTCTGACCCGTATCAAACAGGATGATGTTACTGGCATCAGTCGTAATTAGGCTGTTGCGCCACAATCGCAAATCTTGAGATTCAATCGTAATATTTCCCTGTTCCGCCTGTCGCTGAGTCGCTCTAATAATCGAGTTATTATCTAGCTCAACTATGGCAGCGCGAATATTAATATTACCAGCATTGCCTTTCCCAAAATTAGCAACATTAATTGTTGCCCGCTCCCGAAAGCTCAATCTGTTAGCAATTACTGTTACGTTGCCCGAATTTCCCGTCAACGGCGGTGGAGAACTCGCAATATTGCTTAAGCTAGTCCTAGCATAAAAACCGCTACCAATTCCCCCAGTTGCAGAAGTTCCTCGTATTTGTACGTCATTGGCTCGAACTGTTATGTTGCCACTTTGACCTGCGCCAAAGGTAGACACAGAGATCACCGCTCCATTTTCAAGAGATAGTTGTTTAGCATCAATAATCACATCACCGCCAACTCCAGTTGAGGCAAAAGTAGGATTAGAAAAAATACCCGTCAGACGCGATCCATTTGCTGAAAGACCGCCCAAGAGAACATTCCTCGCTTGCACTCGTAAGGTACCAGAATTCCCTGAAGCGTTAGTCCCCATACCAATGGATGCTCCATCTCTTAGTAGCAACCGATCTGTTGTAATTGTTAAATTGCCGCCTTTTCCCTCACCATTCGTCTGAACAAAAAAGCCGCTACCGATTCTGCCATCGGCTGTTCTACCAATCAGTTCTACAGTATCCAAAACATTGATGGTGGCGCTTCTCCCCGGTTGAGATCCTTCTGTGAGGGATACGATGAGCGAACCTTGTTCTAGTTTCAGATTTCGGCTTTGTATCTGAAACGAACCTCCCTGTGCGCCGCTGCTATCCACTGAAGCAGCACCCGATAAATTAATACTTCCTAATTCTGCAAGTTGTTGTTCATTGTTGAAGTTGATTTGTTCGCTGCTGACTTGCATTGGCAATGAGCCACGAGTAACTGACCAAAGCTCAATTGCTCCCGACTCAGCTTTTAAATTACCGCCCTCTAAGGCGATTTCTCCCCCGACTAAAGCTAAGGTTTTCCCAGGTTGCACCGCTAGACCCTCGGTTTTCGTATTCGGCTCTAGTCCGCCTGTTTGTCCGAACCTGAAATTGTGTCCCGATCCTTGAATGCGAATAACTCCTGCGTTTGAAGCGTTAAATTGTAAGCCTATCGGAACATTTATCGTTAGCAATGGGGGGGCGCTAGGCTTGGTAGCGCTAAACTGAGTTCCATTGCTAAATTGAATGCTGTTAGCAGTCGAGGCGAGAAAGGAACCACCTATATTGAGTTTGGCATTTGAGCCAAAAGTAATGCCGTTGGGATTGATAAAAAACAAATTAGCTGTGCCGTTGGCTCGAATCAATCCATCAATATGAGAAAGATTGCTACCTGTAATGCGACTGAAGATGTTTTGAGTGTCTAGGGCATTGTTGAAGAAAGCTTCAGTATTTATAGGAACAGAAAATTCTGTAAAGCTATGAAATAGATTGCCGCCTACTTGCGTGCCACCCTCAATTCGGATGGCGTTCCCTTCTGGGATAGTAATAGTATTATTTGGCAGCGTAGCATCCGGAATAATTTGTGCTAAGGTGCAGCTAGAATTATTTAACCATAAAAGGAAAATCGTACCAGTCACCCAGAGAAAATGACCAGGCTGGCTCACAGTTTTTAAACTCAAAGGTAGCGCTTGCCTACAGTATACGCGATCTACAACTTGCCCTAGGGAAAATACACCCTAAACTTCTAGGGAAAGGTAGATTGTAATACAAAATGTGGGATGGATAGCTCCTATAAAATAGTTTATCATTACCGTGTTTTCCTGAATAGATGACCTATTAAAAAAAGGGATTTGCGCTCAAAGATTACAACAACAGGAATTTAGATGGAGAGGTTTAAGTTGTGTTAGTCAAAAGATAAATAGACGGATTAGAGAGAATGTTGGCAATTTGGTTCTGGCTAAAACCGAATTGGCTGAAGCTATGGAAGAGATTCGCCTTGTCGCCTGAAAGAGTACCGCCAGTGATGTCGAAGTGAACCGGAAATCGTCTTTTAGGACATCGCCCTTCTATATAATATGGATGCCAGTGCCATCGGTCACAGAGACAATCGACTGTGCCTGTGCCGCTGCGCTGAATGCAAAAGCATTCCCATGCAAAAGCTAGAACAAGGGTAGAAGGAAAACCGAAAACAATTGTGCTGGGTTTTAGTTGCTTGGTGGCTTTGTTCGGAGTTTCAATAAATAGCTAATTTGATGTGTGGATGATTTTGTATGCTTTAAAATGAGGGAAATTGATTATCTAACATGAGGTTTTTGCCAAAAACCTCAAGATTACTTAGAGAATCAGTCATCCTAATGTCACATTAATGTCAACAAAGCTTTACTTTTTCCAACATTCAAATTTACCATGAAAGCTAACCTGAAAGAATTTTTAGAAGCCTGCGAAAATTTAGGAACACTGCGTCTGATTGTGACCAGCAGTGCTGCTGTTTTGGAAGTACGCGGCCCGCTGAAAAAGCTGTTTTATGCAGAATTACCTAAGGGTAAGTACGCTAATATGCACGCTGACATATTCGAGTTTCACCTGAATATGGATGCTATTAAGCAGGTAAAATTTGAGATGGGCGAATCAAAACGCGGTAACTTTACTACCTATGCTATTCGCTTTTTAGATGAGAAAAATGAACCCGCCTTGAGCGCATTTCTCCAGTGGGGCAAACCAGGAGAATACGAACCAGGACAAGTAGAAGCATGGCAGTCTCTTCAGGAGAAATATGGAGAAGTTTGGGAACCAGTACCCGTTGATTCGGTGTAGTCGAAATGCTTGAAAACCCGGTAAGTTGAGGATATTTCTGTGTTTAAAAGCTATCTAAACCGACAAACAAACCGACGCTTACCGTGATGCAACGAGTCTTTTGGGGTTGTTTCCTAATTTTGGGGTTGCTGCTATGGGGAGGGGAAGCGCAGGCGGGGGTTTTAGCTGACCGTTTGGCGCAGTTTCCTCACTGGGACAGTAAACCACTCGTCAGCGCCGCGAAGGGTGACTTAGTTTATCCTGACTGGATGGAAGGTACTTGGAACGTTACCAGTACGTTAGTGGATTTAGTGGCACCCTTAGCGCCAGAAATTGTGACGCCTGGGTTTGAAAGTAATCGTCGCCAGCTGAATCAGCCCGTTAGTTTCCCCGTGCGATTCAAAAATCAAGACGCGATAACTGTCTCAACAAAAGGCAAAAATCAGCCGGTAGTGGCAGATCGGGCGTTTAACGGGTTGAGTATCGGGAAGGCATATTTAGGCGATCGCGCGATCCTCTCGGTCAAAGTCGATCCCAATTCTCCCAATCGTCAGGTGACTTTACTGCGAGGCGATCGCCAGCTAGTCTCAATTGTCACGAGTCGAGGCACCGAAACACTCGCCCCGGATCGATTTATTGCCACAGAAGTGTCTCAGCAAGTCTTTCGCGGCACCCCTCAGCCGTATTTCAATACAGTGGAAACCACAACTGCTTATCACCGGATTCACTCATCCATTGAAGCCGATCAAGTAACAGCAATTTACCTCTCGCCTCAAGATCCAGACTATTTCAAAGCTGTCGATCGACCCGTTGCACTTTATCGCTATCAACTACAACTTTTGCCAGTTCAATAGCCAAACGCGAGAAATAGCCTCTTTTAAAACTTTATTGTGCTTCGCCAATGAGGGTAAATGCAGCCCAATTTTTGGGATCGGGGTGTTGTTTCATTGTTGTCAGCATAGCTTGACGGAGTGCAGTGGCTTTGTCAGAATTTTGCTGCATTTGGCGATAAAATTCGGTCATCAAGGATGCTGTGGGAGAATCTGGTACCGACCATAGGGAGACAATTACGCTGGGAACTCCTGCGGAAATCAAAGAACGAGATAACCCGATGACGCCATCACCAGTAATTTTGCCTCTTCCCGTGTCACAGGCACTCAGGACGGCTAATTCGGCGTTTAGCTTCAAGTCGAAAATTTCAGCAGAAGTCAGCAAACCGTCATCTGTTCCCGCAGGTGCCAGCGCGATCGCCCCCGGTACGCCCAACCCTTTAAAATCATCTAGTAGTCCGTGTGTCGCTAGATGAATAATCTTAGCTTTAGACATCTGTGGCAAGATAGCGGCTTTGGTGGCGGCATTGCCGATAATGGGTTTGGTATTGAGGAGTTGCGCGATCGCTTGTGCTTCTTTTTCTGCACCCGGTAGCTGAGATAATTGCTGCGGCGGTTCTCCTACCTTGGGCGAAATTTTAGGCATTGTGGGATTTCCGACCACCAGCACCTGTGTTCCTGAAACCTCTCGCCGTTGTTGCTGTGTTAGCTGTAATACTTGAATTGCCGGTGCTGTCACTATTGTGTGTTTTTCGATTAAGTATTTGCCATTGGCATCTTGGAGTGCTGCGAACGGCACCAAAAATAGGGATTCTTGGGGAATGAAGATAACGCGATCGCTAGGATTAGTGGGGAGGAATTGCGCGATCGGTTCTATCAAGAGTTTATGCAGTTGCTGTAAGCGTTGAGTTTGGTCTGATTCAGGCTTAGCAACTACGTCTACATCAAAAATGTTACGACCTCTGACGCCGATGGAGTTACGGCTGTTGGTAACAAGGTCTTCTAAGGAGCTTTTTAGCGATTTAAGGTCAACTTTCTTAAATGCTACTTCTCCTGTAGGCTTGATGACCCAAATGTAAAGTGCTAATTCTAAGACTTTTTGTCTATCTTCGAGATCAACAATTGAATATTCAACTATGGTGGCATTTTGTTCTTTGGCAATTTGTTGAATTTCTTTAATACTAGGTGGCTTAATAGTGACTTGAGCAGTTGGATTAGAGGCTAATCGATTAGCCAATAACTCCACAAATGCCCTTGCTCTACCCCGTTCGGCAATTTCTATAGCAGCTTCAGTCTTATTTTGAGCGATGAGGGCTTTTTGCAAAGCCATGTAATTGTTAACCTGCTTTTCAAAAATCGCCACTTTATCGGCATCACTTAATTGCGATCGTACAGATTCCATAACCTTAACTGTAGTAAGTAGAGTTTCTGTTGCTTCTGCAAAATTGCCAGTTAGAAGGTGTACAAAGCTTATAGCTCTGAGGGTTTCTGCTTCGTTAGGCTTATTACCGACTTCCCTGGCAATAGCTAAGGCTTGCTGATAGAATTCTAGCGCTAGTGGATACTGACTTAGAGTGTAGTGGTAAATGTCCGCAATCTGTGTGAGAGTAGAGAATTCTCTCGTTTTGTCGCCGACTTTTCTGGCAATGGCTAAAGCTTGCTGCAATGGTTCCAGGGTTTTGGAATTTTGACGTGAGATTAAGTAAATATCACTAATCTCTCGGAGAATGGTTGCTTCTTCTAATCGGTCGCCAACTTCTCTGGAAATGGCTAAAGCTTGCTGAATTGATTCCAGGGCTTTGGAATGTTGACCTAAGGCTAAGTAAATAAACTCAATACCCTTGAGAGCTTCAATTTGTGCTGACGTGTCGCCGACTTTTCTGGCAATGGCTAAAACTTGCTGACTTGATTCCAGGGCTTTGGAATTTTGACGTGAGGTGACGTAAATAGCCGCAATTATCTTGAGAGCTTCAATTTGTGCTGACGTGTCGCCGACTTTTCTGGAAATGGCTAAAGCTTGCTCAGCTAATTCCAGGGTTTTGGCATCCAGACGTGGTGGGATGTTAATTTCCCCAATCGGGAAGGGAGAGCTTATCTTTGCAGCTTGCTGCTCAAATTCCTGGGCTTTGGAATCCCGACCAAGAGTTTGGTAAACCCAGGCAATACGGCTGAGAATTGCACTTTCGAGGAATTTGTTGCCAACTTCTCTGTTAATGGCTAAAGCTTGCTGAAGTGATTCCAAGGCTTTGGCATACTGACCTATATCGCTGTAAATTTCCCCAATATCTAGGAGAGTGTGGTACTCATTAACTCTGTTACCCAATTCTCTGAAGATAGCTAAAGCTTGCTGATGAATTTCTAGGGCTTTGGGTTTTTGACCTTGCAAACTGTAAATTCGCGCAATAATGCCAAAAGTTTCTACTTCGCCAGTCTTGTTATTCACTTCTCTGTTAATGGCTAAAGCTTGCTGAAGTGATTCAAGGGCTTTGGAATACTGCCGTAGTTGGAGGTACGCCTCCCCAATATTGTTGAGAGTTACCGCTTTGCCTTGGCGATCGCCAATAGCAATGGCTAAAGCTTGCTGAAGTGATTTCAGGGCTTTGGAATCCTGCTCTAGTTGGAGGTACGCCTCCCCAATATTGTTGAGAGTTACCGCTTCGCCTTGGCGATCGCCAATAGCTCTGACAATGACCAAAGCTTGCTCAAATGTTGCTAAAGCTTGCTGAAGTGATTTCAGGGCTTTGGAATCCTGCTCTAGTTGGAGGTACGCCTCCCCAATATTGTTGAGAGTTACCACTTCGCCTTGGCGATCGCCAATAGCTCTGACAATGACCAAAGCTTGCTCAAATGTTTGTAACGCTTGTTGAACTCGAAACTTCCTTGTATTCAACTGCCGAACACCTAATGTTTGTAACGCTCGTTGAACTCGAAACTTACTTGTATTCAACTGCTGAACACCTACCTGGTTCAGCCGCAACGCTTCGGCTTTTCGCTCTTGAGTTGTTTGTACCTGTGCTGATGCTGGTAGGGGTGCATAGGGATGGGATGAACGCCCATCAATGGATGAATTCAGGCAAATGAGAAGTGTTGCAGCGATTGTAGAGACAAGAGATATCGCGTCTCTACCAGATTTCAAACGTGGGTACATGGGTAGACTCCACAAGCAAGCTAGACAATTTCTCGCCTAATCTAGCCCTACTGCTTCCGTTCCGGGAAGTCCGTACCTAATATTCCGTGCCTAAACATAAAGTAAAAAACCGTGGGAGTTGGAGTTCCACGGCTTCTGAAGGAGTCTTATCTTAAAACAATCTTATTCGGCAGCAACTTGTAGAAAAGGGCTGGTAACAGTTTTTGTAACCGAGTTGCCCCAGCGAGTAGCAGCTGCGGCTATATAGCCAAAACCCGGATGGTGCGCGGGTTTTAATTTCATCAGTCCGCGACGGGGACTGAGTTTATATCGCCGCAATTTTTAATCGCCAAGGCAGGCGTCCCCAGAATTTACATCCGTTCCACATAACGCTTCAACTCCCGCGCCATCCGCTTGATGCCTTGCTGCTCATCATCCCGAATGAAGGGCATAAATACACGAGTCAGCACCCCTGAGAACGTGTTGCGGTGGAAATATTTAGTCCGTCCAATACCAATCTCTTGCAACTCAAAGACATACTCATTCTTAAAGCCAGGAATCGAGGAAACCCAAGCGAGGCATAGTCCAGACTGCACTCTAGTAATCAACGGCTGAAACTCTGTTTCCTCCTCACCCGGTACGCGCCGCACAGAGAGTAAAACTTCTTCCCCCTGCTTAAATGGCACCGTTGGATCGAGGTCAAATAAAAAAGTGTTCCACTTGTACCACTTTTCTTTTTTCAACAGAACCTGCCAAACTTCCTGCTTCGGAGCATTAATTTCAATTTCGGTATAGAGACTCGCCATTATTGCGGCAGCTAATCCGGTAGTGTAACTGGGTACAATTGGAAACTTGCAGCTCCTTTAGGCTAGGAGCGAACAATTTTGGATTTTGGAGGAAAGGATTTTAGATTCCCAATCCAAAATCTATCATCTTAAATCTAAAATCCTTAGTCAGCATGGTCAACCTAACACCCAACTCTAGCTTCAGTTTAACGATTCGCCTCCAGATTCCCAATCGCACTGGGATGTTAGCAAGCATTACCACCGCGATCGCTAGTGTCGGCGGTAACATCGGTCAAATTAGTTTAATCGAGCGGACTCGCAATATCGTGGTGCGAGAAATCACCGTCGATGCTGCCAGCACGGAACACACCGAACAAATTGTGCAAGCCGTGAAAGGATTGCCAGATGTCAAGGTAATCGATGTCTACGATTGCACCTTTAACTTGCACCGCGGCGGCAAAATCGCGATGCAGAGTAAGATTCCGCTGAAAAGTCAAGCCGATTTAGCAATGGCTTACACTCCCGGCGTCGGTCGCATCTGTATGGCGATCGCATCGGACCCGGAACAGGTTCACACTCTCACGATTAAACAAAACACGGTTGCGATTGTTACCGATGGTAGCGCTGTACTGGGATTGGGCAACTTGGGCGCAGCCGCATCATTGCCGGTAATGGAAGGCAAAGCGATGTTGTTTAAAGAATTTGCCGGGATTGATGCCTTTCCGATTTGCCTAGATACCCAAGACACAGATGAAATTATCCGCACGGTAAAAAATCTTGCCCCAGTCTTTGGCGGCGTTAACTTGGAAGATATTGCTGCCCCCCGTTGTTTTGAGATTGAAGCGCGACTGCGGCAGGAACTCGATATTCCGGTGTTTCACGACGATCAACATGGCACCGCAATTGTTAGCCTTGCCGCATTGATTAACGCCCTCAAGTTAGTGAAAAAATCCTTAGCGGATGTCCGAATTGTGATCAATGGGGCGGGTGCTGCTGGGGTAGCGATCGCTCGTTTGCTCAAGAAAGCGGGCGCACAATCCATCTGGATGTGCGATTCTAAAGGCATTCTGTCCAGCCAACGCACCGACCTCACCCCGGAAAAGCAAGAATTTGCTGTCGAAGCCAGCGGTAACTTGGCAGATGCCATGCAACAATCTGATGTCTTCTTAGGCGTCAGTGCGCCTGGAGTTGTAACGCCGGAAATGGTGCGTTCGATGGCAAAAGATCCGATTGTCTTTGCAATGGCGAATCCCATTCCTGAAATTCAGCCGGAATTAGTCACAGAAGATGTCGCGGTCATGGCAACCGGACGCAGCGACTACCCGAATCAAATTAACAACGTCCTCGCCTTCCCTGGCGTTTTTCGCGGGGCGCTCGATTGTCGTGCAGAGACCATTACCACCACGATGTATCTAGAAGCCGCTTACGCGATCGCTTCTTTAGTCAAACCCTCCGACCTCGACCGGGAAAACATCATTCCCTCCGTGTTCGACCCGCGCGTTGTCAATGCCGTCGCCGGTGCTGTGCAAGCCGCCGCCCGTCAAGAGGGCATCGCCCGCCATTAAGCGAGAAAAGCAGCTGGTTCCAGGCGCAATCTATCGCGTCTGGAACTGGAAAGCGGGGAAGCGACCAACAATCGACTCCCCATTTTCATCTTTGAAATAGTTTGCTCTACAGATAGAGTTTCAATTTTCTAGATATTGGAAGAATAAGGGGAAATACTGCGTTCTTGCTAGGGAATAATGAGCTTTAGTTTCTTTGACCTCTTCTGGGTATTTCTGGCTGTCAGCTCGATCTTGCCCGCCTTCCAACAACGCCGCTTGGCTTTTCAGCGAGTGCAAGCCTTGCGGAATTTCGAGCGATCGCGCAATAGTCGAGTGATTTTGCTAATTCACCGGCAAGAATCGATTAGTTTCTTAGGAATTCCCATCTCGCGCTACATTAGCATTGAAGATTCAGAACAGGTGCTACGGGCAATTCGCCTCACACCTCCCGAAGTTCCCATCGATCTAATCTTGCATACCCCAGGTGGTTTAGTGCTAGCAACCGAGCAGATTGCTCGAGCGTTAATTCGCCACCCTTCCAAAGTCACCGTGTTTGTACCCCACTACGCCATGAGCGGCGGCACCATGTTAGCTTTAGCATCTGATGAAATCGTCATGGATGCCAACGCTGTCTTAGGCCCAGTCGATCCCCAGTTGGGAAATATGGCAGCGGCGAGTGTCCTCAAAGTCATCGAACAGAAGCCAATTAGCGAAATCGACGACAACACGATCATCATGGCAGACCTCTCGCGCAAAGCGATGGATCAGGTGCAGCGCTTTGTCCGAACCCTCCTAAAAGACAATATTCCCCAACCGAAAATTGCTCCCGAAAACATCGAACGGATTGTGGACGCTATCACTACAGGGCGCGTCACCCATGACTATCCGATTACAGTCGAAGAAGCCACAGAGCTTGGTATGCCAATAACGGTAGGGCTGCCAATGTCAATCTATAACTTGATGGATTTCTATCCGCAGCCCCAAGGCGGACGTCCAAGCGTGCAGTACATTCCCATGCCCTACGAACGTCCCCCAATTTTACCCCCAGCGCCAAAGGGCAGACCAATCCCAGAGAATGCAAAGTCTTAAGCTGCCCTGAGATTGAATTTTCCCAGAAGTTGAGTCTGGATAATTGTCAGTAGTCAGTAGTCATAAGTCTTTTAAATAATGATTCCTAACCACTGACTGATTATCCATTCCCAACTCAGCGCGATCGCTATGCGATTTAGACCCACAGCACCTTAAAGATTTATCAGCTGGAAGGCGATGGACTTGGGCTGGGAGCCGGGGATGGGCTTGGACTCGACGTTGGTCTTGGCGATGGGCTAGGACTCGGAGCCGGTCTTGGGGATGGCGATGGACTCGGACTCGGCGTTGGGGTGGCGCGGGGCGTTGGCGCGGGACTCGGTGATGGCGATGGCGCTAGTGTTGGTTCTGGCGCTGATTGGGGTGTTGGTGTTGTCGCTGGCGCTGGCGATTGCTGTTCAAATCCGAGGATTCTTCTTGCTTCTTGGTCGAGTCTCTGACGAACTGGTAACGTAGCAATGCCAGTTACCGGCAAATTAAATTGTCTCTGAAACTGCCTGATAGCATCTTCAGTGCGCGGACCATAAAACTGGTTACGGGGAAGGGGCGGATTTGGCTTAACGGCAAGATTCAAGTTTGCCTGAAGAATTCTAACGATATTTGCGGCATAATCCTGTGTCTTCGGCCCCGCTGTAGCATCAACAGGTGTTAGCTTATATCCCTGCTGAAACTCGCGGATAGCCCTTATCGTGGCTTCATCCGTCAGAGTATCTCCAACTGTGACGTTATACCCAAAGCCGCGCAACAAGGAACGAAATTCCCTTGGCGTGTAATCGCGGCTGCGTTCGGCTATAGCTACTTGATAACTAACTAAGCTGGCGGTTATGGTTATCACCGCAGCTAAAGGCATTCCAAACCTATTCCACATAGCTCAATCTCCTCACTCACTCACTGATTAAGCGCGATAGCGATTTGAACAGTTACAGTTTAAGCTGAATTGGGCATTCTACCGTTTATTTTTCGCAAGCGATCGCCATAACAGCTAATTGCGATCGCGTCGCGTGCGCTACCGGGTTCGACCTTTCAGCGTGCTGATATCCAATAGAATCCTTCTATTTTGAAGGCAACATCAGCAATTGGTGAACAATTAGTGGTATCAAATATGACTGAAGCTTCAGAGGGTCTGTCAAGCTGATAATTGGTAATTGAAAATTGTGATGGATGCTAGCTAGGTAGTAGGTAGCAGCTTTTTCGCCATTCCCTTTTTTTCCATTACCGATTCCCGATTACCAATTACCTCATCTTCCTTTCCATGTCACCTCAAAAATTGGCAAAGACTCCCCAATCCCGCCGGAACTTGTGGTTTGAACGTGTGATGGCACTTTTGGCAGTGGCTAACTTGGGCTTAGCGCTGTTCGACTTAACTTACATTCCGCTGCGCGATTTCTACCTGCGGGAATTTCGCAGCATTACCCGAATCTATGACCCCATCAAAGGTATTGAACCCCATCGAGAAACCCAGCAGTACCTAGAGACAGTAGAAAAACTCAAAGCACAGCTGCAACAGACAGAAGGATTGCAGTCGCCAGAGGTGGCAACTTTACTGGAGGAACTGCGCCAACAAAGTGTGGAAATGATTGAGACAAACCCGTTTGCAGAGGCGAATAAGACAGGGACTCTGGAAAAAATCAAAAATCGGATGCGTCAGCGCGTTGGCAATGTCTCTGCCAAACAATCTTTTAGCACCTTTTGGAGTCTGCCTTATTTATCCCAAGCTGGCGTGGAAAAAGAAATTACCTTTTATAACCAAGAAATTCAGCCTTTGATGGCAAGAAATTATTTTCGCCCAGTTGGGGAAACAGGTAATTTCGTTGACTACTTCTGGAAAATCGATCTCTGGTTTATCATTTCCTTTGGCATTGAGTTTCTACTTCGTACCTACTATATCCACCGACGTCACCATAGCCTCACTTGGCTCGAAGCAATGATGTGGCGCTGGTATGATATTTTCTTGCTGCTACCTTTTTGGCGGTGGCTGCGCGTCATTTCAGTTTTCATGCGCCTACACCAAGCACAATTATTAAATTTAGAATCAATCCGGGTGCAAATTAACCGAGGATTTGCGGCAAACTTTGCAGAAGAATTGGCAGAAGTTATTGTGATCCGGGTAATCAACCAGCTACAAGGGTCGATTCGTGGCGGAGAACTGACTCGGTGGTTATCAGGACGGGAGGCTCGTCCTTATGTTGACATTAACAATGTTAATGAAGTAGAAGCGATCGCTACTTTACTGATGAAAGTAACTGTCAATCAAGTGTTACCAAAAATTCAGCCAGATCTAGAGGCAATTCTACAGCACAACATTGAAAAAATTCTCAGCCAATCTCCCCTCTATCGGGGACTCCAACAAGTACCTGGAGTGGGTACTATCCCCACACAGATAACTGAAAAACTGGTCAAAGAAATCTCACTTGCAGCCTACAACACCCTCACCGCCTCTCTGGAAGACGATCCGGTTGGCGCAGAACTTTCCAAACACCTGATAGAACACTTCACTGAAGCCTTAGGATCGGAGGTGCAAAGACAGCAGACTGCTCAGAAAATTCAATCTTTACTTTTCGATATGTTGGAGGAAATGAAACTCAACTACGTCCAACGCTTGTCCGAGCAAGATTTGGAGCAAGTGTTAGAAGAAACACGGGCGATCCGTCAGATTGTCAAGCAATAATTTGAATTTGTATGTCAATTGCTGATGTCAATCTCTAACTTGAACTCCTTATTTAGGATTCAAATTTAGTCTTGGCTTGTGCTAGGACAAGACCGAGACTGTTGAGCTTGGATACGAAGATGTTTGAACAGTAGTATTGGCATCTGGGAAGGATTATTTATTTAGTAAACTACCTGCCACAAATTTTGATAGATTGTCGCAAAAACGCCAAATTCCCGATAGATAAGGAGTGTCATAACCAATTTTTCAGACATTCTCTACCAATCTCAATTTCTAGCATTTCTTTCATAGATGTTTCTAGAGAGTTTCCGATCGCGATCGCGCCGCCACCCAGAAGAAAAATTGTTCTTCTACAGAGTCTTCATCCCGCGCTTGCACGCGCCTACGTTAATAATCCTCAGTCCAATTTTCCTAGCCCTTCAGGCACCGAGCATCGGTGCCTATCTCTTTTTTCTTATCTTCCCTCAGCGCTCGGTTGACGACTCGCCACTGGCATACCGCTTGAGTTAAACTCAAAGTTAGGAAGGCGAATCCATCAGGATTCGTCCAGAGACTTCTTGGAATATAGTGTTCGCAGGAAGTGGGGCAGCACCCACTTTTTTTATTGGAGTTTTCCAATGACTCATCCCCTGATTCCACAAATTATTGATTTAGCAGCGCCAGTGGCAGAAGCCTTGGACTTGGAAGTAGTCGGGGCGGTTTTTCACACCAACCAACGCCCACCCGTGCTACGCGTGGACATCCGGAATTGCAACGCTGACACAGGGCTGGATGACTGCGAACGAATGAGTCGGGCATTGGAGGCTGCTTTGGATGCAGCGGATTTCATTCCTGATGCCTATGTCCTGGAAATTTCTAGTCCCGGTATTTCGCGTCAGTTGACGACAGATCGGGAATTCATCTCCTTCAAGGGATTTCCCGTAATTGTCACCACATCCGAACCCTACGAAGGTCAGCAAGAGTGGACAGGGCAACTGATTCGTCGGGATGAAGAGGGTGTTTACCTCAACCAGAAAGGTCGAGCGATCGCCATTCCCCGCCAAATGGTCAGCCGAGTGCAGCTGGATGAAAAACGGTAATTGAGCTGTCAGCTTAGTAGTTAGTCGTCAGTGGTTCGCAAGGAAGTTGCCACTTGACCACTGACCGATTACCAATTACCAGTTACCAATTACCAATAGCAATTAGCGAGGTTTTTTTATGTCAATGGTTAGTCTACGCGGACTTAAAGAGCTAATCGATAAAATTAGTGTAGAGCGCAATTTACCCAAAAGTGCCGTACAAGCAGCCCTACGAGAAGCTTTATTGAAAGGATACGAGCGATATCGTCGTACCCAGAACCTCGACAAACATCATTTTGATGAAGAGTACTTTCAAAACTTTGAAGTCGAACTCGACCTAGAACAAGAAGGAGAAGAAGGCTTCCGCGTTTTGGCGACCAAGACCATCGTTGAAAAGGTGAGTAGTGGCGATCATGAAATTGGTCTAGAAGAAGTGCAGAAAGTCGCGCCTGAAGCAGCGATTGGCGACACGGTGGTTTTAGATGTGACCCCCGATCAAACTGAGTTCGGTCGCATGGCAGCAATTCAGACCAAGCAAGTGCTATCGCAAAAACTGCGAGATCAGCAGCGCAAACTCGTCGCAGAAGAGTTCCAAGAACTGGAAGGAACCGTTTTGCAGGCGCGGGTACTGAGATTTGAGCGGCAATCCGTGATTCTAGCTGTCAGTAGTGGGTTTAGTCAGCCAGAAGTAGAAGCCGACTTACCGAAACGGGAACAGCTACCCAACGACAATTACCGTGCCAATGCAACCTTCAAGGTATTTCTCAAAAAAGTACGCGAAGGCCCAGCGCGGGGGCCACAATTGCTAGTGTCTAGAGCTGCCGCAGGTTTAGTCGTTTATCTCTTTGCCAACGAAGTCCCAGAGATTGAGGATGAGGTGGTGCGGATTGTAGCAGTGGCGCGGGAAGCAAATCCTCCGTCTCGTCACGTTGGCCCGCGAACTAAAATCGCGGTCGATACCCTGGAGCGCGATGTGGACCCCGTCGGAGCTTGTATTGGTGCCAGAGGATCGCGGATTCAAGTGGTAGTGAATGAATTACGTGGCGAAAAAATTGATGTAATTCGTTGGTCGCCCGACCCATCTACTTATATTTCCAATGCTCTCTCGCCCGCACGAGTGGATGAGGTGCGTCTGATTAACCCAGATGCTCGTCAGGCTCATGTTTTGGTAGCGGAGGATCAATTAAGTTTGGCGATTGGTAAAGAAGGCCAGAATGTCCGTCTAGCAGCCCGCCTGACTGGTTGGAAAATAGATATTAAAGATATTGCCAAGTACGATTACGAAGCGGAATCTCGGAACATGGCAGCGATCGCAGCCGCTCGGCAAGCCCAAGAAGAAGCTGAATATGACGAAGCCGACGATGAACTCGAAGAACTGGAAAGACCGGCAGCAGTTTCTAGCTGGCAGCAGAACGGTGACGATTTTGATGATGTAGATGTAGATGAGGTGGAAACCACGGAAGTTTAGATTTGAGATTAAATCTTCAATCCAAAATCTACACTCCCCATTGCTTGAGATGGAACCAAACTACCGCCGTTGTGTGAGTTGCCGCCAAGTCGCGCCAAAATCGGCGTTTTGGCGAATTGTCAGAGTCTATCCGTCCCAGCAGTTACAATTAGATCGGGGGATGGGGCGATCTGCCTATCTTTGTCCCCAAGAAAGTTGTCTGGTAGCAGCTCAAAAAAAAAATAGGCTGGGCAGAGTGCTCAAAGTACCTGTTCCAGAAGCACTGTACCAAACCCTGTGGCAGCGCCTAGCTACTAAACTTGAAGGCTGCGATCGCTCCTTGTCAAGAAGCGAATCCAGCCCTCAAGAACGTTGCCTCCCATCCGCATCAGACCTAAAACAGCCGTCCGAATGAGATATTGTAGGAAAGAAGCCCAAAAAAAGCGACGTGCCCCAAATTGTAAAGATTTGTGCAAAATTAGAAATAGAAGTGTTTCACTATCCTTAGGGATAGGGAATTTACTTGGTGATAAACAGACTTCCCATAAGTAGCTTGGATATCATTAGTAGAAGTATAGGCAGCAAGTTAAAGCTTCACACCCATTAGGCAGTAAGCAAATGATCAACAAGTTGTCGTTCAAGCAGATGGTTATGGTGTAAAAACTGGTAGGATTCGAGGGGAAAGACTGGATGAACAACGGCAAAGTAAGAATTTACGAGTTATCGCGGGAATTGGATTTGGAGAATAAGGATATTCTAGGAATTTGTGAGCGGCTCAATATTGCAGTCAAGAGCCACAGCAGCACAATAACTGAATCGGAGGCGGAGAGTATTCGCTCGGCGGCAGAAAAACAGGCAGCAGCCCGACCAGCTTCACGTGCGCGGGCTCCAATGGATCAACGTAAAACAGCACCGCCAGCCGCTCAATCGGTGCGACCCCGGCTAGAAAACAAGCCGCAAATTCTGGAGATTCGTCAGCATAAATCTGGGTCTGGTTCTAACGCACCACAACAGCCGGGAGAACAGGTCGCGATTCCTCCCCAACCACCAGTAAGACAGCAGACGCCATCACCCATGAAGCCGACAAGTCTGAATAAACCAGTGCGTCCTAGCCAGCGGGATAATCCTCCTGTAGTAGAAGTAGTAGAAGCAGAAAAACTACAGGTAGACCCAGTAGAGGCTCCTCCTATTCCAGCTCCGAAAGCTGTTGAACCAGCTCCCCATCTGGTTGAACCTCCCATGCGACAAGCAGGGGAGCGTCCTGCGCCAAGTAATGTGGAGCGGCCTGTATTAAAACGTGCCAAGGTAGAAACAGCTACTAGCTCGCCTGTCAGCGCACCCCAAAGAGTAGGACCAGCGAGCGGGGCACCCGAAAGAACTAACGCCTCGGCTCCTCCGGCCCCCGTCAGAACGGAGCGACCTGCTGCCCCGGCTCCACCACGAGTTCCAGAACTGCACTCGCCCCCCCAAAGGCCAGTGCGACCTTCCATGCCTGTTGGTAGACGCCCAGGCGGTGCTGGTGACACGCAACTAGAACCTGGTTCCAGTCGCTCGAAGCTACTACGGGACGAAAATGATGAAGGTTTGGGAACGCCCGATACTCTGGGAGAAGAGGCAAGAAAACCGAATCCCCCCCGTCTCGTCGGTCCCAATAAGCGAAAACCTGAGTGGGAAGATGAGGAAGAAGAAAACCCAGATAAAGCAGGCAAGGCAGGTGCTAAAGCCAAGCGTCGGGTTCAACCCCTCATTGATGACGACGAAGACTTTGACACGGATTTAGAGGAATTGCCAGCAGCATTACAGGTGAGTCTATCTGTGGCTCGTCCTCCCAAGCAGCAGAAAGCTCGTCCAGCCAGCCCAGTCGTGGTGGCAGCGGAAAGAGAGAAGCGGAAGCCTCAAATGCAGCGCGGCGAAGGGCAAAGCAACGATCGCGATCGCCGTCGCGAACCTGCTGCTAAAGCAGAACGTCCGGAAAATCTGGTGTTAACGGGCAGTATGACCGTTCAAGAACTTGCTACGGCCTTAGCAGTTCAGGAAACAGAGATTATCAAAACTCTGTTCTTTAAAGGCTTTGCGATTAATATCACCCAAACCCTAGATATCCCAACCATCACAATGGTGGCGAAAGAACTGGGCGTAGAAGTGGAGACGCAAGAAGAACAAGCTGCGGCGACAAAAGTAACGGAGATGGTGACAGAGGAAGACCTCGATCACCTGCAACGCCGTCCGCCAGTGGTGACGATTATGGGTCACGTAGACCACGGGAAAACAACTCTGCTCGATTCCATCCGCAAAACCAAGGTAGCGCAGGGAGAAGCTGGGGGAATTACTCAGCACATCGGTGCCTACCATGTGGATGTGGAATATGAAGGAAAAACTCAGCAAGTTGTGTTCCTAGACACCCCCGGTCACGAAGCCTTTACAGCAATGCGGGCGAGGGGAACGCGAGTCACCGACATCGCTATTCTGGTGGTTGCAGCCGATGATGGCGTCCAACCCCAGACAATTGAAGCAATCAGCCACGCGAAAGCTGCTGAGGTGCCAATTGTCGTGGCGATCAACAAAGTTGATAAACCGGATGCCCAGCAAGACCGTGTGAAGCAAGAGTTGACCCAGTACGGTCTGCAACCCGAAGAATGGGGCGGCGATACCATCATGGTTCCCGTGAGCGCCATCAAAGGGGAAAACTTGGATACCCTGCTGGAAATGATTTTGATCCAGGCCGAAGTTTTAGAACTCTCTGCAAACCCAGACCGCGCAGCTAAGGGTACGGTAATTGAAGCCAATCTAGATAAGTCGAGAGGCCCAGTTGCTACCTTGCTGGTGCAAAATGGTACGTTGCGAGTTGGTGATGTCCTGGTAGTTGGCTCAGTATTGGGCAAAGTCCGGGCGATGATCGACGACCGGGGAGATCGGGTAACGGCAGCGGCACCATCGTTCGCGGTGGAAGTGTTGGGCTTGAGCGATGTCCCAGCGGCTGGCGATGAGTTTGAAGTCTATCCAAACGAAAAAGAAGGTCGCGCGATCGCAAGTGTCAGAGCCGACGAGCAACGCCAGTCACGCCTGCAACAGGTCATGGCATCCCGCCGAGTCACTTTGAATACCCTCTCAGCTCAAGCGCAGGAAGGCGATCTCAAAGAACTCAACTTGATTCTGAAGGCAGACGTTCAAGGTTCCGTAGAAGCTCTTCTGGGCGCGCTCGGACAGCTGCCACAAAATGAGGTACAAGTTCGGGTGCTGTTAGCGGCTCCTGGAGAAGTCACCGAGACAGACGTTGACTTAGCGGCTGCCAGTGGCGCTGTAATTGTTGGATTTAATACCACCCTTGCCAGTGGTGCGCGGCAAGCAGCGGATCAAGCAGGAGTCGATGTGCGCGAATACAACATCATCTACAAACTGCTAGATGATATTCAAGGTGCAATGGAAGGTCTGCTAGAACCGGAGCAGGTGGAAGAGCCTCTGGGTCAAGTCGAAGTCCGGGCTGTCTTCCCAGTCGGTCGTGGCTCCGTCGCTGGTTGCTATGTGCTGTCGGGTAAAGTGGTTCGTAACTGCCGAGTGCGGGTGCGCCGCAACAGTCAGATAGTTCATGATGGCGTCTTAGATTCCCTCAAGCGGATGAAAGAAGATGCCAAGGAAGTCAATGCTGGATACGAATGCGGCATCGGAGTCGATCGTTTCAATGCCTGGGTAGAAGGCGACATTATCGAAGCTTACCAAATGGTTAGCAAGCGCCGTACCCTCTCGCCAAATTAAGGCAAAAGTCAAAAGGCAAAAGTCAAAAGAAAGAAAAAAGGAAATAATCTCCTTTGCCTTTCTTCTGACTTTTGCCTTTTATTTTGCTTTTTGCCTTTTTACTACTTGTAATATGCGCTCTTTTTGGTTGGAACCGTTCTTGTGGATTCATCTTGCTGGTCTGGCGACAGTTCCCATTTGGTTGGAACTATGCTGGCTGGGTTTGGCAGTTGGCGATCCCGTGTTGCCGGTGTGGTTGGAACTTTTTTTGGTTGCCACTGTAGGTATTGCACCCATACTGTGGATGCAGTTGAGCCGTCCTTTTAACATTTTTAGCATCCTGGCAGTGGCCTTGAAGCCAAGTCAACTGACGCTTAACCAGCGACGCCTGTTGTCACAGTTCAAGTCCCCTACGAACCAATTATTAGCCGTTCTGGCAGCTGGTTTCATGCTGTGGGTATTGTGGCTAATCTATCAAGCAGCACCCCTAGCGGCAACTGTTACACCACTTCCCCCAGAGTGGCGGTTCGCTGGACTGCTAGTAGCGTCACTGGCATTTCTGGCAAGCAATTTGTTCTTGCAGATACCGCTGAGCGTGGCGCGAGTCCTTTTGACTAACGAAGCGGCATTTTCTGCTACGCAACCCTGTTCAGCAGAAGAAATTCCGCAACAATTTACAATTCCGGGACTACAGGTAAATCAAATCTTACCTTCGGAAATTTCCGAGACATCGGCGATATCAGCCAACTCTGTAGAACCAATAAATGCAGGAATAGAAGCCCCAGCGTCCTCCGACTAATCTAAAAAAGAGATTTTTCTTCAAGGTTCTTGGTTTTTCAGCACATGGGTGTCTATGTAGAAAAGCTTTCAGCAACTGGCGTACCCCAAAAAGTTTTGGCTGGTTGACTAGCAAGATGTTACTGACAGCACAAATCCCCCCAACCTAACTGCGTTATCCTAAGAATAGACATAGAAATTTGTTAAATAGTCATCAGCGGGCAGTCAATTTTAAAGATTAGATTTAGAGATTAGATTTTAGAGTGGGTTGTCAATCCATAATCTAAAATCAAAATCTAAAATAGAATTGCTGAAGGCTGATAGCTGAAAACTCCTTGTTCCCTTAATTTAAGGTGCATATGATCAGGTTTCCTGCTTCATCAACCAGCCAATTCTCCGGCAATACCAAAATCTGGGAAAGCCTCAAACAAGCGATCGCATCCAGTTCTGGGTTTCAGCGCTGGGAGATAGAACACCCGTTGGATAACGACCGCCTTCAGGAGTTCAACCTTGATTATCGGGTTCGCCGGTATCTGCGCGAAACCCTAGAAACCCTTGCTTATTAGTCATTCATTTGGCATCAGTCATTCGTTTAGTAGTGAGGAACGAATGACTGATCACCAACCGCTACTGACCAAGCCTGATTAAATCACTTAGATTGGGCAATCCCTGTCCCAATCGCTTGAGTTTGCCAAAAACCTCAGCAAGGCGATCGCCCTCCACATGAACTTCTGAGGTTGGGTAATTTTCTAAAATTTCAATCAAGGTAATCTGATTGTCTGGAAGCGCTGAACTCATCACAGCTCCTCGCAAAGACTGAATGTTTGCGCCATTTCCGGGAGTATGAACCACGTCACTGACTTGACCCAAGACTAATTCCCCAATCTGGTTATTGAGTACCCGATCTAAAATGAGGGCATTCACCTTAACTTCTTGCGTTAGGGTTTTTCGCAAATCCTCAGGTTTTCTTCCTGCCATAGCCAAATAAGCACGTAGCGCTGGCGAAAGTTCACCCGTTTCAGCAAAAGTTGTGAGTTCGGGAACAGATACCGATTCCCTTAGAAAGCGGTACTTCAGCACGACTGTATTGGCAGCATCCGCACGAGAGGGGCTAAACAAAATACCCGTAGCGGCGGCTAAAGAGAACACGAAAGGTAGCGATCGCAGCAGTAGAGAGCGCATAAGGAACCTGAAAACAGCTTAGAGATAGCACAACTGTGCTATCTCTACTTTGACGATACTGGATGCCGATGGGTTGCATCCTCCTGCTCAAGTAACAACTGCTTTTGAATCATCCCTCTCGCCTGGATTAGCCTAAGCCAACGCTCTTAAATTTATAAAACCTCAGCCCTATGAGCATTTCAGGGTTTACATCGCCTGAATTTTCTTTGCAGGGGCAAGTTGCCATGTTGGGAACTGATAATATTCGCAACTTGTCATCAAACGTAATTGTGAATATTAATATTAGCGACGCAAGTGCATACACCAAGTATGTATAGCTTCCAGCGTAAAAAAATATCCCAATTGGTGAGTCTCTAAGTTACTAAATCGTACAGTTAATAATGCACATCAAAAGCATCAAACGTATGACACCCCAGGGTTTTCCCGATCGTTTCTCCCATTCTTCTAGCATCCGTTTCGCCAAACGTTTCGCTGGTGTCGTACCCGTCCGGGCGTCCCTGCTAAGCGCTTTGTTACTTTGGTCTGGCGGGGTCATGGCACTTCCTGCGGCTACCCTTACCCCGCCATCAACGCAGATAGCTCAACTTCCTGCAAGCGCGAACGTTGTCTACGTCAACCAATCCACGGGCAACGATACTGCCAGTGCTGGCACCAGTGAAAACACACCCTATCGCACTATCACCTACGCCCTCCAGCAAGCCCGCTCTGGCACAGTCGTACAATTAGCTCCAGGTTCCTACACGGCTGATACGGGTGAAGTTTTCCCCCTCCTTGTCAAACAAGGCGTCATTTTGCGCGGCGATGAGCAAAGCAAAGGGCAGACTGTAGCGATTATTGGCGGCGGCGGCTATGTTAGTCCCACCTTTTCCGGTCAGAACATTGCAATACGAGCAGAGAAAGACAGTGAAGTCAGAGGATTGACCATCACTAACCCGAATCGTCGGGGAACTGGACTGTGGATTGAATCTACCAATGCAACAGTCAGCAACAACACCTTTTCGAGCAACGACCGGGAAGGAGTTTTCGTCACCGGGACAGCTACCCCCAAAATTGAAAGCAATATCTTTACCAGAAATAAGGGGAATGGCATTTCAGTCGCTAAGACAGCGCAAGGAGAAGTCCGCAACAATCTGTTTCAAGAGACGGGGAATGGGATTGTCCTAACTGAGACGGCATCGCCTTTGCTCGCAGACAACCGCATTGTCCAAAACGTTGATGGAATCGTCGCCTCCAACTCCGCTGCCCCAGTCCTGCGTAACAACATTATTGAGGCAAACACGCGGTATGGAGTCGTAGCAAGCGGAGATGCCCAGCCCAATTTAGGGACTCAAGAGAATCCTGGGCAAAATCGGATTCGCAACAATGTTCGTTTCGATGTTGCCAACCTAACGCGCACGAATACTATCATCGCGGTCGGCAACGATATTGATTCTAAGAAGATTTCCGGGCGCGTGGATTTTGTGGCGACGTCGATACCTAGCGGTGGTTTTGCCGATGTTCAAGGGAACTGGGCGCAAGCCTATATCGAAGCTTTAGTTGCTAAAGATGTAATTGCTGGTTTCCCTGATGGGACTTTCCGCCCCAACGAACCTGTCACCCGCGCTCAGTTTGCCGCGATTATCAACAAGGCTTTTTCACCAGCACAGATACAGCCTGGGATTAATTTTGTCGATGTCAAAACTAATTATTGGGCTTATCAAGCGATTCAAAGCGCTTACCGGGGAGGCTTTTTGTCTGGGTATCCGGGTCAAGTTTTTAGAGCCGAACAGCGCATTCCCAGAGTGCAGGTTTTAGTTTCTTTAGCGAGTGGTTTGAAGTTGCGCTCTGAGGATACAAATGTACTGTCTGTTTACAACGATGCCACCCAGATTCCTAGCTGGGCCAGCACAGCGATCGCTGGCGCAACTCAGAAACAGCTGGTGGTCAACTATCCCACACTGGCTCAGCTCAATCCTAGTCGTGATGCCACCCGTGCTGAAGTCGCCGCTTTTGTCTACCAGGCGCTGGTGAATGCCGGTCGTGCTGAGGCGATTTCTTCACCTTATCTAGTCAAGGCTCCATAATCGCGACTCAACGTTAAGATGTATCGCGCCAGTTTTCCAATTACTGGATGCTGGCGCTCGATCGGTCGTATAATAAAAGTTAACCATCAGTAGACTGCTGATCGTTAACCTCAAAATGCGGGTATAGTTCAGTGGTAGAACGTCACCTTCCCAAGGTGAATGTCGTCGGTTCGAGTCCGATTACCCGCTTTTCTTGTACAGTGACTAATTAATTGTCATCAGTGACAGATTGCTGTCGTTGTGACTAATTGTGTGTCGTTGTGACAAATTAATGTCGCTAAAGTAGTAGTGACAAATTAGTGTCGTCTTGATGCATAAAAACACCTGAACAAAAAAATGCCAGATTGGGAAGCTGACGTTCCTTTCAATCCACTCTAGCACTTGTAAGTTTTGTTAAGTATAGTTGTTAAAACCATGAGTAGGAAGAGGAATGGTTGCATTAAAAATTATCAACCCACCCCTAGGTGGGATGGTCGTTGAAACTTCTGGCTGTTGCTGCCAACCCGCAACTGTACCATCCTTTCAGCCCACCCCTAGGTGTGATGGTCGTTGAAACTAGAAGAAAAGCTTGCCTATACCCAAGGCACTTTAGACTTTCAAAGCACCCCTAGTTGGGATGGTCGTTGAAACTCGAGTGTGGGCGAGGAGTGGCATTTTAACTCGGTGTCTTTCAAACCACCCCTAGTTGGGATGGTCGTTGAAACTTCGCCTTTTTGAACTTGGCGAACTTCTTTGATGACTTTCAAACCACCCCTAGTTGGGATGGTCGTTGAAACCAAGGAAAGTGCTAAGGCAACAGAAGAGCTTTATAACTTTCAAACCACCCCTAGTGTACAGTGACTCATTAATTGTCGTCGTTGATAGATGAATGTCGCTTTGACAATTAGGGATGTCGTTAAGGCTAAATCATCCAATTTGCCGAAATGATTCGCAGTGGCTTGGGCAGTTGAGGCAGTGGCAGGCATTTTTACAAGGCGACTTGGAATATCGAAAAAAACCTCAATTGGGATTCAAGTTTTCTGACGCCGTTGGCTGAAATTGGAATTTCTATGTAAGGCTTGGCAACTTGCGACAGAGAACTTAGCCCGAAAAGTGAGAGTAGAGGCTAGCGATCGCGCACAATAACAAAGCTTCTGTCCACTCTACAACTGCCCCGTAGGTATCGCCGGTATGACCGCCTAGCTGGCGGTGAAACCAGACTCCTGTTAAAAACGCGATCGCGCATCCTGCGGCGGCTGTTCCCACCGCTGCGGGCCACCGAGTCGGCGATAGGACGATCTGTAATCCCATCAGGGCAAATAGCACCAGCAATCCCAGCAGGATGTCTTGAGGCGTCCGAATGGATTCTTTATGGAAGGCACCTTTACCCTCCGCTTTGAGGTAAGGATAGCAAGCGATCGCTACTACTTGTCCCCAGCGCCCCCATCCAGCCGCTACCATTAGCGCCGACCACCGATAAGATTCTAAATCACTCAGAGCAGATGTTTTTAATAACAGCAGCGCGATCGCTGCCATCGCCCCAAACGCACCCATGACGCTATCTGCCATCACCTTTAGACGCCGCTGCCGTTCGCGTAGCTTGTCCGAAGAAAAATCCTGCACTGCCAGTCCATCTGCTGTATCCATAGCCCCATCCAGATGCAGACCCCCGGTGAGGGCAATCCAAGCAACAACGACCATTGCAGAGCGAGTCAGCATTGGGACACCCAGCAGTTGAAAACAAGTATCCAGAAGAGCGAGTAACCCTCCAATAAATAAACCCACCAAAGGTGCCCAACGCGCAATGCCGCGAAATTCTAATGTCCATCCAGATGGAATCGGAATACAGGTGTAAAACGCGATCGCACCCAGAAATCCTTTCCAAAATGAGAAAATTTGCACCACAAACAAACTTAATGACTTTTCAATAACAAATTCAGCAGATTAGCGTATGAACAGGGGAGAAATGTTGGGCTAAGATTGTCTCGTAGCAGTTCCGATTGCCATAGGCGTATGCCGTTAGGCTCCTCGCGCTTTGCTGAGTGTTCGCGTTCGCCATAACCGTCGAATGCGTATGCCGTAAGGATTCGGATTCTTGCCCAAAGCGCGTATACCATTAGGTTATGAAAGCTACCTACTTCCCTAAGTAGTGTATATCGCATTATTCTGTTGCATCTACGCAGCGACCAGGCAAGATCGGGCTTGTTTGAACCAGAGGCTGTTCCCATGACTTATGACCAATCTCCGCCCCACTTACCGGCTCCATGTATTATTGACAGCGGCATTATTGTTAATAAACAAGATATGCGACGACTGTTGACCGATCTAGGTCGCGTTCGCTACATCCACACCCTCGATGGCAAAGTTCAGAGCGAGGGCGAAGGATGCGTACTGGACGTATTTGCTGAACCACAGCGGTCTACGATGATTGCTAACCAGGCAATCTATCTTAACGTCCATAGTTTTGATTATCTGCAACTGCACCAGTCGAGCGAACAGGAATCTTATTTTGACTTGATTCAAGATCATCGTCAGTTACGTTTGATACCACTTTCTAGCCCACTCCAAGAGCAAAGCACGCCGATCATTAACGCCGCTGCTTTAGAGGCAATGGTGACACAAGTTCTGTCTGCTAAGTGGGATGTCCAACTTGACGACGACGATTGCTTATTCTAAGTAATCTTTAGTTAGGAAGTCGTTAGTCATCAGTCATTAGTCAATAAAAATCGACTAATCATCTAAAAACTAAAGACTAAAGACTATTGTTAGTAGGACTCGCAGCTAAAGTAAGTGGGATTTTCGTTTCAATGTCAGGCGCGTTGTCGCCATACGCAGGCACGAGCCGGGACTTTTTTGACACCACATGGCTTAGTAGAAACACCTAAGTTTATGCCGGTAGGGACGCTGGCGACTGTCAAATCTGTGACAATCGATCAGCTGGAGGCAACGGGTGCCCAAATGGTTTTGGCGAATACCTTTCACCTCCACTTGCAACCTGGAGAAGCAATTGTGGCGGGTGCAGGTGGGCTGCACCGCTTTATGGGCTGGAAGAAGCCGATGCTGACAGATTCTGGCGGCTTCCAGGTGTTTAGCTTGAGCGAGTTGCGGAAAATTACTGAAGAGGGTGTAACTTTTCGCTCTCCCCGCGATGGGCGGATGATTCATCTAACGCCGGAGCGGTCAATCCAAATTCAGAACGAACTGGGAGCAGATGTCATTATGGCATTTGATGAGTGTCCGCCTTATCCAGCGGAGCGCTCAGAAGTCATGGCGGCAACAGAGCGGACTTATCGGTGGCTGGAACGATGTATAAATGCTAACCAACGTCCGAATGAGCAAGCTTTGTTTGGGATTGTTCAAGGTGGCGTTTACCTGGATTTGCGAGTTGCGGCTGCTGAGTCATTAGCGGAGTTAAATTTGCCAGGATACGCGATTGGCGGCGTCAGCGTGGGAGAACCGGCGGAACTGATTCACCAGATTGTGCGGGCGACTGCGCCAGTGTTACCCGCCGAAAAGCCTCGTTACCTGATGGGTGTGGGCACTTATCGAGAAATGGCACAAGCGATCGCTGCGGGTATCGATTTATTTGACTGTGTGATACCCACTCGCTGGGCGCGTCACGGTACTGTGATGGTACAGGGAGAACGCTGGAATTTGAAAAACGCTCAGTACAGAGAAGATTTCAGTTCCCTGGATGCGAGTTGTCCTTGCTACACCTGCCAGAACTTCAGTCGCGCTTACTTGTGTCATTTAGTGCGAACGCGAGAAATCCTCGGTTACACCTTACTCTCAATTCACAACATTACTGAATTGATTCGGTTTACCCAACGAATCCGGGAAGCAATTTTAGGCGATCGCTTTGTCACGGAATTTGGTCACTGGCTAGACACTCCAACAGAATAATTAAAAATTAAAAAACTTTAAGCATGAGCGTAAACGTCTTTCGGATCGAGTCGGCCTTTTTAGAGATAGCGATCGCAATTTTGGGGAATTTTAGCGATCGAGGATCGTTAAGAGCGATGTTAAGAGCGATCGCCACCGTTTAGTAAAAGTAAATTTTCCATGTAGGCTGAAATCGCGTCCAGCTAACAGCCGAGTCATGTTAAGATACTTGTCAATTCTTAAAACTGTGTTGGAAAGGTGGATTTTAAATATGGAAGCAGCACTGCTGTTGGCAAAACTGCCGGAAGCTTATTCCTTCTTTGACCCCCTGGTAGACGTTCTCCCGATCATCCCCGTGTTCTTCTTGTTGTTGGCTTTCGTTTGGCAAGCATCTGTGGGTTTCCGCTAAACCCGAACTGCCAAAAAATTGAAAGGGCACCCACATGGGTGCCCTTTTAGGATTCAGGGTAGGCACAAAGCCGCTTCCTAAAACTTGTTTAACCCTGCGATCCCATTGCTTTCTGAAAGGCAGGACGTTCCGAGAGTCGCTGGATATAGGTAACAACTGCTGGATATTCGCTCAGGTCGAGCTTCAGCATCATGGGTATATAAGCCAGAATCGACCCTACTGCTACATCGACGACCGTTAGTTCCTCGCCTAATAAAAATGGTTGCCCTGCCAAAATTTCATTCAGCGGTGTCAGCAACTTAGGCGTTTCGCGTTCCCGACTTGCTTCCACAAAAATCCCTGGTCCCAAAGTGGCATTGCCAAATATTACCCATTGGGTGGTTTGTGCTTGTTCCTCCAGAGTGGCTGGCATCTTGCCGTACTTTTGGGCGAGATACAGCAGAATCGCCCCTGACTCCCAGAGTTTAAAATCTCCATCAACAATTGCCGGGACTTTTCCGATCGGGTTAATTGCCAGAAACTCTGGTTGGAGATGAGCGCCTGCCTGCATATCGAGCTGGACGAATTCGTAAGGAACGCCCAACTCTTCAAGATACCACTTAACAATGGATGCCCGACTACGGGCACCGCCATACAGTTTCAACATCGCAGATATCCTAAAGGACTTTATGGGTGTGAGAGTGTTGTTTCACGTTGTCTTCTTTGCGGACAACGCGCTGAGCATTCAGTACTCGCTTGCGTTCGACGGAATAGTTAAAGTCATTGCGGGTAGTGCCCAGAGGAATATGAGATTTGGCCTCTGGTTTGTTCTTATAGGTGCGAACAGATGCGATCGCCCGAAAAGTGAACTCATCGCTAAATTGCGCCTCTTCTGGAAAATCTGCTGGCTTGTAGAGGTTATCGCCGACGATCACTGCACCCATTGTGGTCGCAACAGCCATCTTGTAGGAGGTCGGAATCCCTTTCAGAAGTGCTTCCAGAGCAGCTGATGGGATGGGTTCAATAATGTTGACTTCTTGGACTTCGCCATCTTCCTTGAAGAAACAAGTGGCTAAGCCAAGTAGCAGGTAGTCATTTTCGCTGAGATCGGGAGCATTGGGATAAGAAGTTGCAGTTGTCATAAGACCGTTTTAAGGAACGATTGCCAAACACCGACGGGAGCGCGTAAGTATCGCTTGCATTCTACCAGCATCCATTCAGTTGGGGCAGTGGGGAGAGGTGTAATGGGGAGCATCGCTTCAATTTTCCCTGCTCTTTTGCACCTTTGCATGGTTGTAGGATTTTCACCCCTCGCATCCCCCGCTCAAAATCCATAATTTTTTCCTATGCCAATCCTGCAAGCTTCACAGTCGTCAGTTCTCCTAGACGGGTAAATACGAGATTTAGGGAGTCTCTACAGATAGTTTCAGTAATGCTCTGGATTGGGGCTGTAGATTTCCTAAAGGACATCCAAACCGAACTGAAGGTATAGGAGATCGCTCCAGTGCTGGAAGACGCTTTAAGCAGTGACACAGAACACCCCGGCAACGAATAGGAAGCCGCTAAAGTAGATTCCAGAGAAGTCCAAGGTACCCTTGAGGATGATTATGAACGCTCGCGCAATCAATTTTCAAGACCAGGCAAAACACCAAAACGGTTCGCCGGTTTCATTGACCACCGGCACAGTTCCAAGGCGTTTTAATCTAGTCACCTCGGTATCTGGAGGACACCAGAACCAATCCCTGCGCTCTCTACGCGCTTTAGCAAAGGAAAAAGCTCAACATGGCGATCGCAACGGCGCGATCGCTATCCTGACGACTCTCATCGAACTGAACCCCAGCAGTGCCACTGACTATAACAACCGGGGGTTGATTTATTTCCAGAACGGTCAAAAGGAGCAAGCGATCGCCGACTATAACACGGCGTTGGAACTCGATCCCCACTTGGACAGTGTTTACAACAATCGCGCCAACTACTACGCTTCTTTAGGACAGTTGGCAGAAGCGATCGCGGACTACGAGATGACCCTGGATCTCAACCCTGGCAACGTTCGGGCTTGGATCAACCAAGGGATCACCTTTCGGGATCTGGGACTTTACGACTTGGCGTTAGAAAATTTTGACCTAGTGCTGAGATTAGGTCAGCTACAAGGGAATATCTACGCAGAGCGGGGTCGTACCCATCATCTGCACGGCGACTGGAACTGCGCGATCGCTGATTATCAAAATGCTTTGGCTGTGCTTGCTCCTTTTGGTTCTGCCGGACGCTTGCGCTTGCAAGTCGAAAATTGGATGAACCAACTGCTGAAACCTATCAGCGCTTGAGGAACCATTTAAAATTCAAAAAAATTCAAAATTCAAAATATTTTGAATTTTTACTCATCAGTCGTATTGTTATCCAGCCACACAACTGGACGCTGAGAAGGGTCAACTCGATGGCTTTGTTCCTGCATCACGCTTTTGGCTTGCTGGGGATCGAAGTAGCGGCTGAAGTTATTACTTAAACGATTGACTCGTTTTTCTGTGCGCTTCACTTCTTGTCGGATTTCTCCTAGCTTTGCCTGCTGGGACAGGTGATAAGGCAAAAGTTGCACGAGAGCGGCGATCGCTGCCGATGAAAGCACTACATTTACTGCTAATTTAGCTGTCGTTTCTATTGCGATCGCTCGGTTAGGATGGCGTCGCGGTTGTCGCCGCGTCCGAGGAACTATCCGGCTGTTTGGTGCCGGTTGCTGATGAGGTTGTGAGGGTTCAATAGCATTCATGGTGTCAGGATACCACTCTGGACGCAAGCGCCACTATGTCTGTCGATAGATGTCAAAGGCTTTAAGGGAGGTACCCCTGCCTAGAGTTGCTGCAAGTGAATTAAGAAGCTAGGGATTGGATGCTAAGGACTAGAAACCAGGGGAAGAGGGAGCGGGAGAAGGGGAGCCGATGTGTACTAAAGCCCTCTCATTCCCTCACTCTCTCTTGCCATCAGCGGCTATTCCCTAGCAAGGGGTGACATCTACTTGTACAGTTCCGTTGATAGCCGGAATGCCATGATGCCAGCAAACAGCGCCACAACTAAAGCAATATACACTTGGGTATCGGATATCGACATCGTTTACCAACTCCTTATTTCAGGTTTATAGTTCAACAATTTCGGCTAAATTATGCCCAATATAACCATCTTGTAACAAGATGCAACACAGCCGCGTAAAAATTCTAGCTCCATTGTTTGGCTTGCTTAATGGAATTTTCGACTAAATTTTCCCGACAAAGGTTAAGCTTAATTAAGACAGCAATCATTTTGGCACAATTTAGCCAGTTAATTTTTGCTTTTAGTTTGATAGTTCCAGTTTGAAGCTTGCGTGAATGCTAGACCAAATCCTGAACTCTCCGCTCAATCCGGGACTTGAAGCTCCCCTTGTACTGCTTGTTCTAGTTGTATTAGAGGCAGTGCTGTCAGCGGATAACGCGATCGCCCTAGCAGCTATTGCCCAAGGCTTAGAAGACAGCACGCTCCAGCGTCGCGCCCTCAACTTTGGATTAGCAGTTGCCTACATCCTCCGAATCACTTTGATTCTGACAGCAACCTGGGTAATTCAGTTCTGGCAGTTTGAGTTATTAGGGGCACTCTATCTGCTTTGGCTGGTGTTTCAGTATTTTACTTCTGATGAAGGGGAAGCTCAGGAACATCATGGGCCGCGATTTGCTTCTCTATGGCATGCAATTCCGATAATCGCCGTCACCGATTTAGCTTTTTCCCTCGATAGCGTCACTACAGCGATCGCAATTTCTAAAGATACCTGGCTGGTTCTCACCGGAGGTACGATTGGAGTGATTACGCTGCGGTTTATGGCTGGCTTATTCATCCGTTGGCTGGATGAATTTGTCCATCTTCAGGATGCTGGCTATATCACCGTTGCCCTTGTCGGATTGCGATTGCTCTGCAAAGCGATTCAACCAGATTTAGTGCCGCCAGAGTGGTTAACCATTGCCTGTATTGGGGTGATATTTGCCTGGGGATTTTCTCAGCGCGTCCCCGCTGAGCAAACCGCAGAGATTCAGCAGAAGGAAGAGCAAAAGCGTTAGGCAAAAAAAGATTGAAAATGGCTAATCGCCGATGGCACATTGTTTAAACGCCGTTCGCGATTAGCCGTTGGTGATTTACTCGTAGATCCAGGAAGTCAAGCTCGGCTTCCAGCTCACCAGTTCTTCATCTTTAAACCACAGAGCAATCTCGCGCTGCGCGGTTTCGATAGCGTCGGAACCGTGGATGAGGTTGCGACCAATACTGACTCCATAATCGCCGCGAATTGTACCCGGTTCAGCGGTCAGTGGGTTAGTCGCCCCAATCATTTTTCTAGCGGCTGCGACCACTCCATCGGCTTCCCATACCGTCGCGACTACTGGGCCAGAGGTGATAAACTCGACCAGACCCGCAAAAAACGGTCTTTCTCGGTGTACGTCATAGTGCTGCTCTGCCAGTTCCCGGCTCACACTCATCAACTTTAAGCCAACCAGAGTAAAACCTTTGGCTTCAAAGCGCCGGATGACCTCACCCGCGAGGTTGCGCTGTACACCATCAGGCTTGACCATGACAAATGTCCGTTCCAAGTTTATCTCCTTTAGATTTTACAAACTGATACAAAACACAGATTAGACTAGAAGGCTTTTTAACGCAAAGGGCGCAAAGGTTTACGCAAAAGGATAAGAAGATCAACTTTAAGTAAATTCCCACCGCGTTGACACTGCCAAATTGAGCATCTCACCCAAATCCCCCTTGGCGTTCCTTTGCGGTTTCCTTCGCCTACCTTTGCGTTAAAAGTTTAAATGGATTGCTGCCGATCTACCCGTTATGACGTTCTAAGGCTAATTGAATCAGTTGATCGACTAATTCTGGGAAAGCAACACCCGTCGCCCCCCAAAGTTGGGGATACATACTCGTTGCCGTGAAACCAGGCATGGTATTAATTTCATTAATCAATACTTCGCCAGTGGCTTCAACGTAGAAAAAGTCCACCCGCCCCAAACCAGCCCCATCAACTGCGGCAAACGCTTGAAGAGCCATTTCTTGGATTTGAGTGGCAACGGCATCTGGCACTCTCGCGGGGATCGCTAAATCCGCGCGTCCCTCGGTGTACTTCGTTTCGTAGTCGTAAAAATCACTGTCAAAGGTAATTTCTCCAACGACAGAAGCTTTGGGATTGTCATTCCCCAAAACGGCACATTCTAACTCCCGCGCCACCACGCCTGCTTCCACAATTAAGCGACGGTCGTAGCTGGCAGCGTTATCGAGGGCGGTTTCTAACTCAGCACGCGATCGCACTTTGGAAATTCCCACCGATGAACCTAAATTCGCCGGTTTCACAAAACAGGGATAACCGAGTGTCGCTTCAATTTGTTCGCAAAGCTTGGGGAAAACACAGGGATTCGACCACACTTGCGAGCGATTAACGGTGATGTATTTCACTTGAGGCAATCCTGCATTGGCGAATGCCATTTTCATGGCAATTTTGTCCATTCCCATCGCAGAACCTAAAACCCCAGTCCCGACAAAAGGCACTTGCATTAATTTAAGCATTCCCTGAATGGTGCCATCTTCCCCATTCGGGCCGTGGAGGATGGGAAACCAGACATCTACCTCAGCAGCTTGGGGGGGAGATTGCCAACGATTGAGGCCTGGCGATGGGATTGTAAGTTCGGTATTCGGTGATGCGTTTTCGTTACTGGGTAATTTTTGCGGAGAATTTTCTGAGGCCAGTTGGGATTCCGGGGGTCTTCCAGATGCTAAAACTTGTTGAGCCACTTCCCCGGCTTGCCAACGTCCATCTTTGTGGATGTAGAAAGGCAGGAGTTCGTACTTAGCGCTGTTTTGGTCGGCACTCAAAGCTTGCGCGATCGCCCGTGCCGAACTTAGCGAAACTTCATGTTCTCCCGAACAGCCCCCAAACAGCAATCCCACCCGCATTTTATTCATTTCGGATATTCCTGACACTGCACACCGCCGATAGTTTACTACAGCCTAGAGGCGTGAGACGAACTCCGATACGGAAACTCCCTCAACCCTCTTTGTTATGATGCCAGTGTTATTTGCCTCGCTCAGGAGCGGACAACGAGTTTCCAGGGACGTTGGACAGTCATCGCTTCTTCCGGCTCCAGCACGGCAATCCGCCATCCTCTGCCCCAAGGTCGCGCCAGGACGACCCGATCGGGATTTGCTGCTTTGACCTTTTGAGCCGCCGTAGTGGTCAACTCGCTCAGTGCGATTTTTTCCACGGCTAGAGGTGCGCGAGCGACTGGCGTCAGGTCTGGGGGAGCCTGAATGGTGGGTGTTGCCGTGGGGACTGGGGTTGTGGCGGTGGAAGCCTGGATGCTTGGTTTAGCGGTGGGGAGGGGTGCCGTGGCGGTGCCAGTCTGAATCGCCTGAACCGGGGGTTTTTTACCCTTGAGCTGAAGCGGTTCCTGTTTAGGAAGAATCAGTTGACGAGTGCTAACACCGAGTAAGTAAGTAAAGCGGCAAGTCAACCAAGCAATGCTTCCCGTAGCAATTGCCGTCCAATACACCAATATCAGCGCGTTGTATAAAGTGTAAGCAATGCGAGGGGGAAGATAAACCGCTTCTTGCAAGTCTCGCCGGAGGAGTGGGAGGCGGGAGCTTACTTCAAGTTTCCACAAGGTGATAAATGTTTTCATAGCAGATGCTAGCACCGCGAAATCCTCCGATCCACCTAAAAATCTTATACCGGCACTGGCTGATGCACTTCCAATGGTTCCCCGGTCAAACTAAACGCGCGAACTTCGGTGATTTTGACTTTCACCACTTGACCTTTGAGTTCGGCAATGTTGCCGGTAAAGAAGGTGAGACGGTTGCCCCGCGTACGTCCCATCACCTGGGTGGGATCTTTGGTATTTTGATCTTCTACCAAGACTTCTTCGATGCGACCGAAGTAACGCTGGGACGCTTGAGCCGCTTTAATTGAAACTAAATGATTGAGACGTTGAAGGCGATCGCTTTTTACCTGTTCGCTCAGCTGATTCTCCCACAGGGCTGCTGGCGTTCCCGGACGCGGAGAATAAGCAGCCGTATTTAACAGGTCAAAACCAATATCTTCCACCAGCCGCAGCGTATTCTCAAACTGTTCCTCGGTTTCTCCAGGGAACCCGACAATCGCATCCGCACTAATCGAGGCATCTGGCATATACCGGCGAATCGTGTCAATGATGCGGCGATATTTCTCGTGGGTATAACCCCGTCCCATTGCCTTCAGAATCTCGTTATCTCCTGACTGGAAGGGAATGTGGAAATGTTCGCACACGTTGGGCAATTCGGCACAAGCTCGAATTAACCTTTCGGTGAAATAGCGCGGATGGCTGGTTGCAAAGCGAATCCGGTCAATTCCCGGCACATCATGAACGTAATAAAGCAAGTCTGTGAGCGTATTCTGGTGACGCCCTTCTGCCGTGATTCCTGGCAAATCCCGCCCGTAGGCGTCGATATTTTGCCCCAGCAGGGTGATTTCCTTATATCCTTGCCGCGCGACTTCCTCCATTTCGGCACGAATCGCTTCTGGAGTCCGCGATTGCTCGACGCCGCGAACGCTGGGAACCACGCAGTACGTACAGCGTTCATTGCAGCCGTAAATTACATTCACCCAAGCTGTCACTTTACTGTCGCGGCGCGGCTTGGTGATGTCTTCAATGATATGAACTGCCTCAGTCGCCACTACCTGATTGCCGTTGAAAACTTGTTCCAGCAAATCTTGGAGGCGATTGGCGTGTTGTGGTCCCATGACTAAGTCTAATTCTGGCACCCGCCGCAACAGTGCTTCCCCTTCCTGCTGAGCGACGCAACCCGCAACTACCAGTGTCAAATCTGGTTGTTCGTGCTTGCGCTTCGCCTGTCTGCCTAGATAGGAATAAACTTTTTGCTCGGCGTTATCCCGAATGGTGCAGGTGTTGTAGAGGATCAGGTTTGCATTTTCAGGTTCTTCTGACCATTCAAAGCCCATATTTTCCAGGATGCCAGCCATACGCTCTGAGTCGGCTTTGTTCATCTGGCAGCCAAAGGTGGTGATGTGATACCGGCGGGGAGAAGTGGTCATGGACGGCTACAACAAATCAATGAAAATAATCGGAACTGTATATCTATAGTACCTATCTGGAGAATACAGCTATCGCGTCTTTACATCTAAAACTGCCAGAACTGCCCGTAAGCGTTGCCAAAGTTCGAGAGCGATCGCTCTCACGGTGCCCAAGCACCCACGATCCAAGCACCTATAACCCAAGCAGCGGTGAGTCAGCGTTCTTGAATCTTCAGGCAAGCCTATATTTTCTGACGCTTGTAAAAAATTGCGGGAACAAAGTAGGACGTTTATTCTACGAATTCCGCAATAAATTACAGCATCCTAAACTCAGTTATTCAAATTGTTTTGCAATTTTATCCTGATTATGCATCAGAGAGTCCGAATCAGGCAATAGAAGCTCTGACGAGACATCTACTATGCGCCTTTACAGCTCCCTCTTCTTATCAAGCCTATTAGTTACTGGCTTCGCGGTGAATTTACCAAACCTTCGGGATCGCTCGGAAAATTTGCACCAAGCAGATTCAACCCAAAAACACTTATTTACTCATGATTCAAGGCAGGACAGTGCCCATCGCGGTAGCGGACGAAGAGGAAGAGGAAATTCTGAAGCCGCTTTGAGGGGGTTGTTTCATCTTGATTTGACATAGAATCGCAACCCAGCTTCCCCTAGTTCTACAGGTCGGTTTTTCTATTTTCTGTGAGGATTAAAACAGTCAACATCAGCCAAATAATCGCCAAATTTTAAAAGCCCGTTTTCTTGAATAAAGCGGGCTTTTTATATTATCTTTTTGAATTCGCCTACTTTGCCTTAGTTTATAAAAATCAGCTAATTACTTAGCAAAAAAATTGTAGATGTAACCCTGGAAATTAGCGAGGCGGGCGATCGCTCTCTGGGTTGATGAAAAAGTCGCCAGATGATAAAAAAAGGCGAGATTTCGCGCCTTAAGAGTCTGTAGAGGCACTCTTGCTTGCGCCCCTACAGAGGACTTCAAAGAGACTTCAAAACAACGTTGATAGACTCCTAAGCTGGTTTCCAGGTGCCGTGGAAGCTAGGGGGGATGACACTGGGTAATCCCAAACGACACGCAGGTTGCTCCGAAAGGCGATCGCTATTCAGAATCCAGACTTCGCTAGTGTCGGTGTTGCCGTCATACACCACCGTTAACACCCAACCCTGTTCGGGATTCAGGGCATCAGGGGCATAGATGGGTTCTGAGGGATAGCGATTCTCACCCAAATCGGCTTCCTCTAGGGTGCCAGTTTTGGCGTCAAAACGAGCGATCGCGCCAAATTGTTCTTGGCTAATCTCTACACCTTGCCGATGTACCGATAGATAGGTTTGGGGCGAAGCTTGACCAACCAGATGCTGTGGTACAACCGGGAACTCACAGTGCCGATCTAAGACTTCTTTGATGCTTGTTACCTGGCTAATTGCCGGGTTGAGATGGATTTGCCACAGCGTACTCTTGGCAGGAGTCCGAGTTTCACCCGTCGCGACTTCCTTGAGATACTGATTGGTCTGAAAGTCTTCGTAGCGGACAACATCCACAATCACTGACCCGCTGGCATCTACATAGCCGTTCGCAAAGTGCCACTGATACCAGGGTTCAGTTTCGCCACGACTCACCAACGACAGGGTTTCGCGGTCAAAAACCAAAAACTGAGTACCGAGGTTTGGTTGCCACTCCAGCGCATCGCTATAGCTGCTCATGCCTGTTAGCAACGGCAGCACGTTCACTCGCACTGGCGGCACGAAAAAGACTAAATACTGCCCAGCGAGGACAAAATCATGCACCATTGGGATGCCATCTAGTTGAACTGCCCCCTTTTGCAGAATTTTGCCTGTAGAGTCACTTTTATAAATATTCAGCGTTGCATTCCGTCCGGGGGAAACCCCAAAGTTAAAAATTTCCCCAGTTTGGGCGTCGCGCTTGGGATGAGCGGAATAATGTAATCCGTCACTCAGTCCCGATAAATCATCTAATCCCCAAGTTTCCAGGGTTTGCAGGTCGAGGGCGTGGGGTTTGCCGCCTTCCCACAGTGCCAGCAGTTTATCCGGCAAAGCGAGTACCGAGGTATTGGCGGCATTTTTAATCGGTTTGAACCATTGATTCCAGATGGGGCCTGGTGCGGTCATGCCATAGTTGCCATAGAGCAATTGATTCGCTTTGGCTTCCTCTTGGTATCCCTCTGATTGAACGTAGCGATAGACACCAGAGGCACCAGCATCGCTGAAATGCACCCCTAGAATCGCACCATCCCCATCAAACCAGTGTCCCACCCGGATGCCGCCACGTTCTAAGCGGGCTGGGCCGTTGCGGTAGAGGGTGCCGCGCAAACCTTCCGGTATGTTGCCGGAAAGGAGTGGGAGGGGAGTCAGGGGAAATTCTTGTGCAGGTTGGGCGATCGCATTTGCCCAAGCTTTACGGGTTGACGGTTTCGTGGCTGTGGTCATAGTTCAGGAATAGAAAGCAACAGAAGAAGGGTAAAATTAAGAACTGTTAAGCAAAGTCTTTCTTGAGTGTGAACGATTTTGCGGGAATGTTGGGATATCAGAGGAAGCGCGATCGCGTAGCGCCGACCTGTGTCTCGCGCTCTCCTATGATTTAGAGGGAAGGGATCGCGATCGCTAGAGCAAAAATTGGCTTTATATGAAGAAACTGATTAGAGGGCTGCGTGAGTTTCAAAGTAACTACTTCAGCGAACACCAGGAATTGTTTGAGCAACTCGCTCACGGTCAGAAACCGAGGGTACTGTTCATCACCTGCTCTGATTCTCGCATCGATCCGAATTTGATTACTCAAGCGGCTGTCGGCGAACTGTTTGTCATCCGTAATGCTGGCAACCTGATTCCGCCGTTTGGGGCAACGAATGGCGGCGAAGGCGCAAGCGTTGAATACGCCGTTCATGCTTTAGATATTCAGCAAATTGTTGTCTGCGGTCACTCTCACTGCGGTGCAATGAAGGGACTGTTAAAATTGGACAGTTTGGCGGCAGAAATGCCCTTGGTTCACGACTGGTTAAAGCACGCAGAAGCGACACGTCGGCTAATTAAAGAGAACTACACAGACCTTTCAGGTGAAGAACTTCTGGAAGCCACGATTGCTGAGAATGTGTTAACGCAAATTGAAAATCTGCGGACTTATCCAGCAATTCGCGCTAAACTTCACCGAGGCAAACTGTCTCTCCATGCCTGGATTTATCACATTGAAACGGGAGATGTTTGGGGATACGATCCGATTCGTCAGGAGTACCTGCCACTCTACAGTCAACTTTCCACCAATCAGGATGAATCTGTAGAGCCTAAACCTGAGCGAATTGCCTCAATGCTGTTATCTCCGGAGCAAGCAGAACGAATTTACAGGGGTTCTGCCGCGAGATAAAGGTGTGGGTTATCAAGCGTTTATCTGCTGGTATCTGCAATTTCAATTATTAGGAACCAGCAACCTGAAAATCCTTGCCTCTAATAGGGGTTGGATTTTTAGGTATTTTTACTTTCATTTGTGCAATGGTAATTTGTAGCCTCCACATTAAGGGGGCTATCGGCTTCAAAATTACGCCTCACGGTCTTGATATTAAAAAGGAATTTGAGATCAAAAATTCCAACTTGATCGGCGTTAAAAGGAAATCTGCGATCGCACGTCTCAAAGGTTTAGAAATATGCGATCGCTTACTTTTAAAACCTACCGACTTGCTGCTTCAGCGGTTTCTGACTTCTGGGCAGATCCCTGAGTTCCTAGCTGAATTAGCTCAATCTTGTAGCCATTTGGGTCTTCCACAAAAGCTATCACCGTGGAACCGTGCTTCATTGGCCCCGGTTCCCGCGACACTTTGCCGCCACGCGCCTTGATTTCGTTACAAGTGGCGTAAATATCATCAACGCCAAGAGCTATATGACCGTAGGCATCTCCCAGGTTATACTGCTCTACGCCCCAGTTGTAGGTTAGTTCCACAACTGTATGGTCAGATTCGTCACCGTAACCCACAAATGCCAGCGTGAACTTCCCATCCGGATAATCTTTGCGGCGCAGTAACTTCATGCCCAGCACGTCGCAGTAAAATTTCAAAGACTCTTCTAGGTTGCCGACTCGCAACATCGTATGTAGCATTCGCATCGTTTTGATCCCGAATTCCTTTTTAATATGACGTTTGAGTGTCCGCTCAGGACGTATTCTATTTCAATCCCCGATCGGGATCTTTACACAACAACCCACGCCACCATAGAAACCATATTACATTCAGCCACGCTAGGTGTTTTCGACAAGGGATGACCACCGCTATAACCAGCTGGCTAAAAAGCCTATCTAAGGTTTGCTGATGTGTGAGACACTTGCAATTTTGCTACTGAAGGGTGAAACGGAATGATTAACACGCCAGATACTGCCATCGACGCCATTGTGGCTCGTGAAATTCTCGACTCGCGGGGGCGTCCCACAGTGGAAGCCGAAGTCTATCTGATCAACGGTGTGATGGGATTGGCTCAGGTTCCCAGCGGCGCTTCTACAGGGACTTTTGAAGCCCACGAACTGCGGGATGAGGATGCCAGCCGCTACGGTGGCAAAGGCGTCCTCCAAGCCGTCCAGAATGTCGAGGAGAAAATTGCTCCTGAGTTGTTGGAGATGGATGCGCTCGATCAGGTTTTGGTTGACCGCACGATGATTGAGCTGGATGGCTCGGAAAATAAATCGAATTTGGGAGCAAATGCCATCCTCGCCGTCTCCCTGGCAACTGCCAAAGCGGGTGCAGCGGCTCTGGAATTGCCGCTCTATCGCTATCTTGGGAGTCCCTTATCGAATGTGCTGCCGGTGCCGTTGATGAACGTGATCAATGGCGGTGCCCACGCGGATAATAACGTGGATTTCCAAGAATTTATGATTGTGCCAGTCGGGGCGTCTTCGTTTAAAGAAGCGCTGCGTTGGGGTGCCGAGGTGTTTGCGGCTCTCAGCAAAGTTCTAAAGGACAAAAACTTGCTGACTGGCGTTGGCGATGAAGGCGGTTTTGCTCCTAATTTAGAGTCCAATCAAGCGGCTTTGGAACTATTAGTGGCGGCGATTGAAAAGGCTGGCTATAAACCCGGACAAGACGTGGCGCTGGCGCTAGATGTTGCTGCCAGTGAGTTCTATAAAGAAGGGCAGTATGTCTACGATGGCTCATCTCACTCCCCGGCTGACTTTATTGAGTATCTGGGTAAGTTGGTAGGACAATATCCGATTGTCTCAATTGAGGACGGACTGCACGAAGAAGACTGGGAAAACTGGAAACTATTAACCGAGAAAATGGGCGATCGCGTTCAACTCATCGGCGACGATTTGTTTGTCACGAACCCCATCCGCCTGCAAAAAGGCATCGAGCAAGCCGCCGCTAACTCGATCCTGATTAAACTCAACCAAATTGGTTCTCTCACGGAAACTCTGGAAACCATTGAACTCGCTACTCGCAACGGATTCCGGTCAATCATCAGCCATCGCTCCGGCGAAACTGAAGACACCACGATTGCCGATTTAGCCGTAGCCACGAGAGCCGGACAAATTAAAACAGGTTCGCTTTGTCGCAGCGAACGGGTGGCAAAGTACAACCGACTGCTGCGAATTGAAGATGAATTGGGCGATCGCGCAGTTTATGCCGCTACCATTGGGCTAGGCCCCCGCTAAAGCGGATTAATTCGGGCAGTTTGTGCCAGATAATCGGGTGGCTCGTTCAGGAATTCAGTCAATTTGTCTGTTGTCTATAAAAGGATTGACCGACTTTTGCACAACTCAATATGAAACTAAAAATCCTAGCGATCGCCACCCTATTTGCTCCCCTGTCTGTGTCAGCAGCCGTCCGCGCCGAAGCAGTTAGACCATTACTTCAAATCCAACCCTGTAATAACTGTCAGCTCATCGGCGCTGCTGAAACGACGCCAGACGCTCAAGAGGATTGGCAGGAGTTTTCTTCCTCTGAAGGAGGCTTTGTGGTGCTAATGCCGGGAACCCCAGAGGAAGAAACACATACCGAAAAAGCTGAAGAAGGTGACGTTGAGCAGCATTTGTTTACAGCCGCTACGTCGGATGGTGTCTTTTTAGTCTCCTATGCTGACTTTGCCAACGAGATCGATCGGCTAGAGGCTAAAGAACTCTTGGATGCGGCGACTGAGGGTTATATAACGGATGGCGCGAAGTTAATCGCTCAGCGCCCAATTTCACTGCATGGAAGTCCCGGCAGAGAAATTAAGTATAAAGATTCGGACGGTTCTATTGGTCAATGTCGGATTTTTCTGGTGAACAAGCGGCTGTATCAAGTCAGTACGCTTGGTTCAAATACCAAGGATGTTCAAAAGTTTTTCGGCTCATTTCAATTAGTGCCGTAATCAAAGCATTTGGAGTATTTTTTCACATAAACTCATTCACATTTTGTAGGGGCGTGTTTGTGCCATGCCCCTACACCAGGAATTAGGGGTGAATAAGTACTACAACCAGCGATCGCTGTTTGCCAGCCAATTATTTTAGATACCCGTTTTCTAGACTAGAAAACGGGTTTTTGGTATGTACCTAGCGATCCAATATTTTATTGGGCTGCTACTGAGTCGCGCGATCGCGTCAAATTTTTTCTCGTCGCAGCTAACTTCAGTAAGCCCCTCTGATTGCCAACACCAGCCGCTCATTCGACGACTCCGAAAAAACGATCCCTCAGCCATCCAACTCAACACCCAAAAATCTAAAAGGCGATCGCTACGGGTAAAAACCGAGTTGAGGTAACCCTAGGGTTTCTTCCATACCCAGCATCAAATTGAGACATTGGAGAGCTTGACCAGCTTGACCTTTGATTAAATTATCAATCGCTGACATGACAATGACCCGATCCGTGCGGGGATCAACTTCGATGCCGATATAGCAAAGATTAGTCCCGCAAGCCCATTTCGTTTGAGGGTAGATGCCGCCTGGTAATATTTTCACAAAAGGCGAAGCACGGTAGAAAGCTGAAAAGATGGTAATTAAGTCTTCTCGCACTAACCCCGGATCGCGCAAGTTGGCATAAACGGTTGATAGAATCCCGCGCACCATTGGAATCAAGTGAGGGGTAAACTGCACTGTAACTTCGTGACCGGCGAGATCGCTACAAACTTGCTCAATTTCGGGGGTATGTCGGTGCCGTCCGCCAACACCGTAAGCTCCTAGCGTATTATCTGCCTCAGCCAGCAACAAATTGGTTTTCGCTTGCCGTCCGCCGCCGGAGGTGCCAGATTTGGCGTCGATAATCGCAGTTTCTGGTAAGACTAACCCTTGCTTGAGTAGCGGCGAGAGTGCTAGCAAACTGGCGGTGGGATAGCAACCCGCACAACCTACTAACTGGGCGTCGGCAATGCGATCGCGGTATAGTTCCGGTAAGCCGTAAACCGCCGTAGTTGCGAGTTCTCGGTCTTGACGTTCTCCCCCGTACCAAGCTTGATAGGTTTCCGGGTTGGAAAATCGGTAATCGGCGGATAAATCCAGCACTTTGCACCCCTTCGCCACTAGCGTCGGTGCCATCTGATAGGCAAGACCATTGGGCAAAGAGAGAAAAACGGCTTGACAGCGATTGGCAATGGTATCTAAATCAAGCGGTTCTATCTTTAAGTCAACGCGATGACCTAAATGGGGGTAAAGGTCGGAAAATGACTTTCCAGCGCTACTCTCACCACCTAGGTAAACCAGTTCGACTCCTGGATGCTCCATCAAGAGTCTTACAAGTTGCACACCACCATAGCCTGACGCGCCAACAATTCCAACAGGCACGCGCCCTAAATCACCCATGATGCTTGTTCCCTAAAAAGTTTAAATTTTAAACGCTCAGCGGTCAGCAAAGCGCAGTCAACCAAAGTCAGTACTGAGCGATCAGGATACGGCATTGCCACGTCCCTAATGGTTGCTGAATAGAATTTCTTTGTCATTGCTTATTCCTCAGTCCTGCTAAAAGCTGATGGCTGAAAGCGACTTTTGCTGCATTGTAGTATTAAAACCAAGATTTGGTGGTAGAAATATCAGCGTCATCATTTAGGGTTACAAGGTTAGCTGCGGGGAATTCAAGGTTGGCTAGAGCAACTGTTCGGGGAGTGACCGACTCTTTTGGGAATTTATCCTTATAGAAAAGCACCGCTCCAATTGATATTTTGGGCGGTGCTGCGTGGTCTAATTAGCGTTATAAATCAATATCATGACATATTGCGCTTCTCACTTGAACCAAATGTGGCAGAAGAACCTAACGCCCTAACTCTCTTTTAGGCAAGGTGCGAGGGAATCCTTCTTTCCCTTAATTCCTACTTATAGCAGTCATAAATGATTCGTGAAGGCGAGATCCTCGACAACTCTTACAAATTCGGGGAGCTGAAGGGCTGACATCACACAACTCAATTTGGAGCGCTATAGCAGTCCGAGGGGATTTCTACGAGATATTTTAAACGAATCGTCTTAGCGATCGAGCATAGCTGAGGGCGTCCGCGCTATAGAATATAGAAGATAAAAAAAATCAGTTTTTTTAAACTACTATCTATGAATCTCAATTTAGTTATTTATATAATCATTTTCTAAGCTTATATTTTAATCTCAAAACGGTAATATTTTGTATTTCAATCGAATTACTTTCATAGAGATAACTTTAAAAAAACTAATAATGTGAGATTCATTTATTCAATTTGTTTTAACAACTCGGAGGGAGATACGCTTAAAGCTTTTGCTAAACGGACGATATTAACAAGGGAAACATTTCTCTCGCCCCGCTCAATACCACCGATGTAAGTGCGGTGTAACCCGGTTAATTCTGCTAATTTTTCCTGGGAAAGTTCGCGTGTCTTTCTTAATTTTCGGAGTTGTTTGCCAAATTTTTCGAGTTCGGGATTAGCCGCCATAATTGAGAAAGAAGGTTGTTTTAGATAACGATAAGTCTACAGACGATAAGTATCAATTTGAGCGATCGCCGTCGAATTCGCGCGATCGCGCCGCTGGGGGCTGCCCACAGGCTACTCTCAAAAAGAGATACTGGATCTATGGTTTATTGCGCTAATTAATCTGTGGAATTGTCTCAAAGCAAAGAGGCGCAAAATCGCGCTTCTTCAACCCAACCGTTTAAATTTGACGCGATTGACGCCGCCTTGGCAGACCTGAAGGCTGGGCGGGTGGTCGTGGTAGTAGATGATGAGAGCCGGGAAAACGAAGGCGACTTGATTGGCGCGGCTCAGTTCGCCACGCCCGACATGATTAATTTTATGGCGGTGAATGCAAGGGGTTTGATTTGTCTGGCGCTGACAGGCGATCGCTTGGACGAACTGGATCTGCCCTTGATGGTTAGCAACAACACCGACAGCAACCAAACTGCCTTCACCGTCAGCATCGACGCCGCACCGAATATGGGAGTTCGTACCGGCATCTCAGCGGAGGATAGGGCGGTGACGATACAAGTCGCCCTTAACCCAGCAACCCAGCCGAATGACTTGCGCCGTCCCGGTCACATTTTCCCCTTGCGGGCGCGGGAAGGAGGCGTCCTGAAACGAGCCGGTCATACAGAAGCCGGTGTTGATTTGGCAAGATTGGCGGGATTGTACCCGGCTGGGGTGATCTGTGAAATTCAAAATCCCGATGGGTCGATGGCGCGGTTGCCACAGTTAATCGAGTACGCCAAGACTCACCAACTGAAAATTATTAGCATTGCTGACTTAATTAGTTACCGCCTCAACCACGAACGGTTTGTCTGCCGGGAGACGATTGCTGAACTGCCGACTCAGTTTGGGAATTTTCAAATTTACGCCTACCGCAACAGCCTGGATCAATCCGAACACGTCGCAATTGTCAAGGGAGACCCAGCCGAGTTCTCAGACCACTCAGTGATGGTGCGGATGCACTCGGAATGCCTCACGGGTGACGCTTTGGGTTCTATGCGCTGCGACTGCCGCATGCAGTTGCAAGCGGCGCTGAAAATGATTCAGAATGCCGGGTCGGGGGTTGTGGTTTACCTGCGCCAAGAAGGACGGGGAATTGGGCTGGTTAATAAATTGAAAGCATACTCGTTGCAAGACATGGGGCTGGATACCGTCGAAGCAAACGAGCGCTTAGGTTTCCCTGCTGACTTGCGGGATTACGGGGTGGGGGCGCAAATTCTCAACGATTTGGGAGTGAAAAAAATTCGCCTGATTACGAATAATCCCCGCAAAATTGCAGGTTTAAAAGGTTATGGCTTAGAGGTGGTGGATCGGGTGCCGCTGTTGATTGAGGCGAATGATTATAATTCCATCTATCTAGCGACCAAAGCGAAAAAGCTGGGTCATATGCTGTTGCAGACGTATTTAATCACCGTAGCGCTGCACTGGCAGGATGAGCCGGAGTCAGTCACGAAGCGCTACGAACGATTAGAGAAACTACGGCATTTGGCAAAAACTCACGATTTGTTGTTGCAGGAAGAAACGCGACCTGTTGGGATCGCTCTGTTCGGCACGCCATCGTTAACCGTTCACTTAGGTTTTGACCAACCCAATCTGGCGTCACCGGATTGGTATCAGCAGACAGGACATCCTTATGTGCGAGCGATCGCGCAAATTCTGGATGCTTTGAGCGCGTGGCCTCAGTTGCAATATCTAGAATTTATGGTTTCGACTGGAATAGACCCCCTGACAGGCTTACAAATCCAGCTAGACCGGCAGAACTTCCCCGCAAGTACCCTGCCTTCGTCAGTTTGCCATCAGTTAGAAACCCAGAAAATCTACAGCTTTCAGAGTGGTGAGGGCTAAGTAGAGTGAGGACTGAGTAGAGTTAGGAAGGTTTTCAGCTAACGTTTGTGAGCTTTTACTTGATGAGCGTCTAAGTAGATTGGGATAAATAAACTTAACGGATAGGACTGTTTATCGCTCATGGAAAATTGAAAATTACCATGAACAATCAACGATAAACGGGCTTATTGAGTTATGTTTATTTTCACCGAGTTACTTAATTCCGTAATTTCTAGTAATGAAGCGATGCACTACAGATATAAAGCTATCACCGTTATAGGAACTGCCGCCTTACTTAGTGGAGGGACGACAGCTATCTATGCACAGGCTCAGCCCCTACTCTTTCCTCAGCACTCTTTCCCTAGCACTCTTATAGTGGCTCAGTCGAGTGCAGAGGAATTATTCAATCGGGGGATGGAGAAGTATAACCAAGAAAACTATAGCGGCGCTTTCAATGATTTCACCGCTGCAATTCGCCAGGATGCCAACCTGACTAAAGCCTACTACAGCCGAGGGTTGGCAAGGCGGAAGCTAGGAGATAATCAGGGAGCGATCGCAGATTACACGGAGTTGCTAAAGCGAAATCCCCAGAATGCCGATGCCTACCTCAATCGGGGTGTAGTTTATGCCGACCAAAAAAAGTATGGGGAAGCAATTGAGGATTACACCAAGGCGCTGAATCTCGACCAGAAAAATGCGATCGCTTATTACAACCGGGGGAACGCTCGCAGTGCCCTAGGAAATCCTAGAGGAGCCGTTGAGGACTACAGCAAAGCGATTCAGCTTCAGCCTAGGGATGCCACCGCCTACGTGAATCGGGGGAATGCTCGCGTTCAACTGGGAGAAACCCAGGAAGCGATCGCTGATTTTACGAAGGCTCTGGGTCTGAACCCTAATCTAGTAGAAGCTTATTACAATCGCGGGATTGTCCGGCGGCGGCTGGGAAATATCAAGGAAGCGATCGCGGATTATGATCAAGCCATCCAGCGCGATCCCAACAATGCAGCAGCTTACTACAATCGAGCGATCGCTCGTCAGCAAATAGGCAATCCTCAAGCAGCCATTGCCGACTATACCGAGGCGATCTCTATTTCTCCCAACTTTGCTAAAGCTTATGGCAACCGGGGGCTGCTGCGCTACGAAACCGGCGATGCTAGAGGCGCAATTGAGGATTTACAAGCATCTGCGCGACTTTTCTCCGAGCAAGGATTAACCGCTGACTCTCAAAAGGCATTGCAATTGCTGAGACAGTTAAAATAGACCGCCTCCGTCATCGAAATGAGCCAGTGCCCATCTTCTGCCAGATCCCAACCACGTTCTGAGGTGAAAGTCGGTCAGGGTTGTTATTTTTCGCAAACACCGCTGGAATTTTGTACACCCTTTTTCAGAGGAGATAGGGTAGAGATCGTGTGCCGCTTCGCAAGGATACGTCTCTTTAATTACAGCAAATCCAACCGCATCTCATTACTTTCGCTAAAGCCAAGACTAGAGTAGACTGGCTTACCTGGTGGGGAGGCGTGTAGGATAACCCTTGTGCAGTTAAGCGATTTTAGATGGTCGATCGCACAAAGCGTAAGTTTCTTGGCAAGTCCCTGTCTGCGGTGAGGCGGTTCAACGTAAACTCCCCAGATGTATCCATATTTGCGAGATTCCGGTTTGAGGATATGCGGGTAAAGACCAGCAAACAGCTGACAACTTGCTGAAGCGATCGCTCTCCCATCAATCTCCGCCACAAAAGCTTTGTAGCATCCCTCTTTTCGAGCGCCTTCTATAAACTGGAGCGTAATGTTGAGCCAGTCAGACTCAATAGAATCAGAAGGAACATGATTATCCAGCCACATTTGATAAAAATGTTGAGCAATTAGAGAATCTTCCTCTGGAAAAGCCTCTCTGATATGGGTTTCTTTCTCCATCATGTGTATTATCTGAACAAAGAAGTTTAGCAATTGTTAGTAATCTGGTTTCTGGATTGTGCCATACCATAAAGAGCTGCTCCACAAGCTATTAATAAAATAATCTAAAGGATACTCCTAAATCAATCAAATTTCTTTAAAAAATCAGCTCTTGTCTCTTCCTCTATAGTCTCAGTATTTCGGCGGTTGTTCAAAAGAAATAGTTTTTATAAATCAAATAGAAATTACCAAAAAATGAGTTTCGATGTAATTGTTATCGGTAGCGGAATTGGCGGATTAACCGCAGGGGCGTTACTTGCCCGTTACGGAAAACGAGTGCTAGTGTGCGAAAGTCACGCGATCGCTGGTGGTGCTGCACACAGTTTCTCGCGGCAGGGATTTCATTTTGACTCTGGCCCCTCATTTTATTGCGGACTCACCCCTGAAAGCGGTCTAAATCCATTACAGCAAGTGTTAGAAGTTCTGGGAGAGTCGTTGCAAGCTGTTCGCTACGATCCTATGGGTCACTATCACTTTCCTGAAGGCACTTTTCCCGTTTACAGTAATGCTGAACGGTATCGGCAAGCTGTTGCTGAAATTACGCCTCAAGGTGCAAGAGAATTAGAACAATTTGAAAAACGTCTACTACCTCTTTACGAATCGCTGCGGGGGATTCCTACCATTGCTTTGAGAGCAGATTGGCAGATAATACCAGTAATTTTGGGGCAATATTTACCATCTGTATTGAAACTGCTACCGCATCTGAGAATCGTCCAAGGTTCTGTTGGCGATGTGATGGATCGAGAGGTGCGAGATCCTTGGGTGCGGCGCTTAATTAACTTGGAATGTTTTCTACTTTCTGGTCTTAAGGCACACGGTACAATTGCCCCAGAGGTGGCATTTATGTTGGGGGAACGTTCTCGCGCCGGTGTCGAGTATCCTGTTGGGGGAAGTGGCGCAATTGTGGATGCTTTGGTGCGCGGTTTAAAGCGTTGGGATGGGGAATTAAAATTGAACGCTCATGTTGAGCAAATACTAATTCAATCGGGAAAAGTAACAGGCGTTAAGTTAAAAAATGATGAAGTTATTAACGCGCCCGTAGTAATTTCTAATGCTACTCTTTGGGATACTTATACTAAGTTATTGCGCCCCGAAGATTTGCCGCAATCTTATCGTCAGCAGTCTTTAGAAACCCCGGCGGTTGATAGCTTCATGCACTTACATTTAGGCATCCGTGCTGAGGGTTTGGAAAATCTAACGGGACATCATGTGGTAGTTCACGATGCGAGTAAAGATATTACCGAACCGGGGAATGCTTGCATGATTTCTATCCCGTCGGTGTGGGATGCTAATCTTGCACCAGGGGGACATCATGTAGTTCACGCCTACACGTTGGAACCTTATGAGGGATGGCGGCGAGATGAAGGGTATGAGGAGAGGAAAAAAGAGCGATCGCAATCTCTATTCCGTGCATTAGAGAGAGTGATTCCGGATATACGCGATCGCATTGTATTAGAACTTATTGGCACACCGTTAACTCACGCTTACTACTTACGCCGCTATCAGGGAACATATGGCCCGGCAATTGCAGCTGGTAAAGGGATATTTCCAGGCACACAAACGCCGATTTCGGGATTGTATCGCGTGGGGGATAGCACAATGCCAGGAATTGGCGTTCCCGCTGTTGCTGCTTCGGGAATTTTGTGTGCGAATACTTTAGTAACTCCGCAAGAAACAGCAAATTTATTAAAGTTATGAAATACACAAACATATTTTTTCATGTTTAATTTAACGAGACTTTAAAAAATACAAAGAGCCTTTTTCAGCGCTTCGTGTACTAACATCAGTATGTCTGATGGTAAAATTCCCAACTGCCTCTGAAATACTGATTCATGGACAGTTGCAATCTTATCAGCCCTAATCAAAGATGTTTTTTTCAGACCTACTTGTAAAAACTCCGGATGGTCTTCTTCAATCACAACCCAAGTTTCACGCAAAGCATCGACAGGCATTTTTGAGAAAATACCCAAAATAATCAACTCTTCTCTATGAACTGCTAAAACAAGAGCTGGTCTAACTTTTGTGGCAGTTAGATCGCTAAATGGGAAGCGCACCAACCACACTTGTGCTGGCTTAGGCTTCGTCATTATAGATATCTTCCTCTGGGTCGTTCCACTCCTGAAAACCTGTTTCTGCCAGCTGCATCATCGTAACGGTTTCCACTCTTTCTTCAATATCTGCCATCAGTGCTACAAGTTCCTCCACTGGTAGCTGGAAGATCATGGCTTTAATTTCTTCAACATTTTGATTCGATGTCATAAAGATCCTTCTTTGAAAACGGACTTTGTTTGTGTAGAGGCGATCGCACCTTTCCCCAAAATGCGATCGCGTTTTGAGAAATGAATCACTCCAGGCGCTCCAGAAATTTGCACAATCACCCGTATAACTGCAACTTTAGTCGTAATTAGTGCGTCTTTGCCATAGGGAGATACACCTACAATATCTTACCTGAAAGGAAAATATATTTTTCAGGAAAAGCTATGGAACAACTCTCGAAGCGGCAAAAAGAGGCTTTGGCTATGGCGTTGTTGATGAAGACAACTGCTAACAGAGATCCGCGTTTTGAGCGTCGCCTGAAGCAAATATTGTTACGCGGTTATGTTATTTATAAAAGACGCGATCGCTTAGAAGCAACCATTTTTTATCAATATCAATGCAACTTAAAGCGCCGATTAAAAGAGTGTCTGGAATTTCAGACCGATACTACCGAAGTTCCTTATTATTCGTTCCTATTATTAAAGGAGCAGTTTCTAGCCCCTAGTGATATGAACTACGAGTTAACCGTAGGTGCGAGTCAAGTTAATCAAAAATATTTTGATCTTGATAATCAACACAAATTTTCTTTATTTCGATATCATATCGCGTGGGTAAGGTTGTGTTTAGCAGTATGCACAACAAATCCTCTAGTTGTCAGATTAAAGAAGAAACTTGGCTGTATTAGCTTAATTCCGATTAAAGTAAGGAAAGAGCCTGTGAAAGTCCGAAATATTCGGATTCATTATCACGATTTATACCATCGTGAGGTTGCTCAACTAGAAAGAATCCAGATGGGAAGATACATGGTAAGCGGCGTTCATGGAATAAAAGCGCCAGTGTTTCATGATTCTCCGATTTTACAAGAGTATTACGGATTTCTAGATGAAGCTAGAATTGCAATTTACGAGTGGTTAACTCGACCTACAGCTTTTAGTAAAATTAAGGCAATTTGCTGGATGAGTTTGCTAATATTACACGGCATCAATCCTTTTGCAGTTGTCATGCGTCACGTTAAGAGTATGAAGAAAAAGCAGCAAGAATTATGGTGCTGATTCGATTTTAGAAACAAACCACAAAGCGGGAAGAAAAAAGGGTAAAAATGGTTTTGTTTGGGGTGCGATCGTACCCCATTTTATTACCTTTCATCCTCCGTGGATTCAGCTAGGATTTCCTGCAATACGGGCGATAGTTGATTATTCAAACGTCCTGCACGGATAAGTTCAGCGTAGGTGTCGGCTTCAATATCTAAGAGTTTTTCTCGCAGTTGTTGCATATTAAGCGATCGCAACTCAGGATATTGATTTTGCAGCTTCTCAATTTCCTCCTCAATACTTTTGAGTTGTCCTTGCACCAGATTTAACTCGTAACGATAAAACTCCGGATCGATTTCCGATTCTTTGCCAGCTTCCAATAAATAATTCAACACTCGATTTAAGGCGATGCGACGGGCAATTGCCTCTGAATATTGCTGGCGTATCGGCTGATCTCCAACCAGTCCTAATCTTTCCAAAAACCACTTAGTTGTCAAACCTTGAACTAACAAAGTAAACAACACAACGCCAAACACCATATCAATAATTTCGTCTCTTCCTGGCAAGATAATGGGCACGCTTATCGCCAAGGCAATTGAAACTGAACCTCTTAAGCCACCCCACCAAAGTATTGTTTGATCTCGCCAACCTATTTGAGATTTAACTAACCAATTGCTCAAGGCACTGAGTCCATAGATAGCAACTGCTCGCGTTACCAATACCGCCCCAATTGTCACTGCAATCAGACTAAAATTCTCTACCAGACGGGAGTAGTGGATTTGATCGCCAATCAAAAGAAAAACGATCGAATTGACAAAAAATGCTAAAAATTCCCAAAATTCAGACACCAATAACCGGGTGCGCGGGTTCATGCCAATGCGAGAGCCAAAGTTACCCAAAATCACGCCAACCGTGACAACCCCAATTACACCAGAACCACCCAACTCTTCTGTTATCAAATAAGTGCCGTAAGCAGAAACAAGCGTAAGTGATTGTTCTACTAATGGCAAGTCAAAACGTTGTGTAAGGTAGGAAATTTCAAAACCAACTAAGCTGCCAATTCCAATCCCAACACCAACAAATACTAAAAAACTAGCAACTGTAGTGTCTAGTGCAAACTCATTGGTTCCCAGCGGGATTCCCACTAGCAACGTAAACGCCACCACCGCCACGCCATCATTAAATAAACTCTCTCCCTCCATCAACATTGTTAAGCGTTTGCCAGCACCCAGTTCCCGAAACAAAGCTACTACGGAAACGGGATCGGTAGCAGATAAACAAGCACCGACCAGGAGGGCAGTTGTAAGAGGAAGTCCAGTCAGCCAATTAAGGGGAAATGCAATACCAACAACGGAGATGATGACACCGACGATGGCAAACAAAGTGACGGGAAATATATCATCTTTCAAGTCTCGCCAACGGATATTCCAGGCAGCTTCAAATAGTAGGGGAGGCAAAAAAATCTCTAGAATTAATTCTGGCGACAGATTCACCAACCGCACATCTACAAATGCTAAAAATAACCCAACAATTACCAGCAGCAATGTGTAGGGGATTTGGCGTAACCAACTGAAAATACGCGAGAGTGTCGCCACACTCAAGGAAATAGACAACACTAGCAGAAATTGCTCCAAGCTTTGCTTAATGGAAGCTTCATCTAGGGTGGTTTCTATCGCCATAGGAAACTCCAAATCGTAATTAGTCGTTAAAACACTGTAGCTTTTAATTTGCCTTTTAATCTAGACGTTGTATAGGATAGTCTCTTAAATTGCCAACATCGTATCATTCAATAGATTTGGTGTTTGCAAACATAATTTATTGCATCTATCTTAAGTAAGATAAAACGTTATGTCAGACATTAAACAGTTAATTGCAGATATCCAGCAGGAAGCGCAACGGGAAACATTTCCCGTTGATGAACCTGTGTATCTGGCAGCGAGTTTGGAGCCTACGCAGCCAATTCTCTATGCAGGCAATCTAGAGAGCAAGCTATGCTTTTTTGCCCGCGATTTGGGAAAAGATGAAGTACGGGCACGTCAACCGCTTTGCGGTGCTGCTGGTGGCTTTGTGCGTCGGGGTTTGTACCGTGCGATCGCAGCCACCGAACCCAATAAGGATACCGATTTACAGGTTGTCCTCGATCGCGTTTTACTGACAAATACCGTGCCTTACAAACCACCGGGTAACAAAGCATACGCTGAGGCTGTGAAAAAACGATTTCGCCCCTTTTTAGAACGATTATTGGTATTGCATTGGCAAGGGGATAAAATTATCACTTTGGGAAATGAAGCGTTTAATTGGTTTGCCCCTTATGCGGCTAAGGGTGAATTGAAGCAGTTTTTTACAAGAAGCGATCGCTACTCTGCCAGCATTCAAGTTACGCTTCAGGCGAAGGACACAGAAGGCAATATACATCAACGTTCAGTGATGCTACTGCCACTCCCTCATCCTTCCCCACTCAATCAAAAATACTACGCCCAATTTCCCCAACTGCTTCAGCAACGCCTCGCTGAAATAGTGCCGTAACACATTAACCCCAGCTATCGAATGGTTGAGAAAAGCGCTCTGTGTATTTATTTAAAGGGGGTATATATTCAGTTAATCATGATTAATGTAGCGTTTTTTCCCTATTACTTTGCCTTCTTTATCAAAAGACATTTCAAACGAAATCCAAACAAAATCACCCCAAAGAGCTGCACCATCTACACCAGAACTCCAATTGTCACGATCGAGGCTATGTTCGGGAGCAGGTAAGATTTTTAAAATTTCATCTTTGCCCATTCCTAATTGGATACTAGAGAATTTTTCTTCTGAAAAGCCTAGAGGTAATTTTGTATCAATTAAAGGATAAGGCAGAACATAACTCTCGGTATGGCAAACAAACCAGGCTAAAGTAAAAATTCCGATTCCTGCAAAAAACAAAGAGTCGATTCTAAGAGGGGATTTCATGGATTTCCTCAATTCATGAATAGACATATTGAGGATATCGGAATTGATGACTCCCCTGACTACCCTATAAAATTTAATTTCACAGAACCAAAGTTAATTAGTCTCCGCTGAATTTTGGATTTCTGTTAGTTCCTTGCACTTAGAAGATTAGGGGCGAGATAAGTAGCGATCGCGCTTGGGTTGGAAAACATGGCAAACGTATCGAAAATTCAGACGTACCCATCTCTCCATCATCCTTCCCTCTACTTCCTGATGACTCATTCCCGCTACCAACTGATAAGAAGTTCTAACAGTTTGGCTAAACTTCCGTTAGATAGGTATTGTCAGACTTGCCGGGGAAAAGCAGGCTAAATGTTGAGCGAATTCGAGAAGCATAAATTATAAGTATTGAGTTAGTGTTTAAATTTAAAACTCAACACTTATAATTCAAATAATTCAAAACTTCTGCTTTCTACTCACATCGGTTTTAGGCGAGTTACCTTGAGCTTAAAAGAACCGCCGCTTGTTTCCCCAAAAGCCCGAACCCGAATAATATAATCACCCGGCTCAGTAATGCGGGAAAATAAAAGCGAGTTAGTGCTGCCGTCGGGACCGTCATCATTTTCCGCCACAGTAGCGCCATCCGACGACATTAGCGTCACAATCGTGTCAAAACTATCAGAGATCAAGTCAACCGCTACCTGATCTCCAGCATCCAGACTCACCACGTAATCACGAGCAAAACCTCCCTCACCAGTCGGAATATCTTTTTCAGTCAGCGTGTCGGAAACTTCGTTGTTTGCCGGTACAGGAATTGGGCTGTACACCTTATTTTGCGCTTTGGCTGATATAGTGGTCAGACAAAGAGCCAGCAGCGTGGCAGGAACAATCAGGGTGCGGTGCCATCTAAGGGCAAAAGCGTCAGTCATAAAAATTTCCGCTGGACACCCTTCCCTTTTGAGGGTTGGGGGAAAGCGGGGCGGGGTGTACCGCTTCCCAAACAAAGAATGTTTCTACTATTTATTGTTTACTTTCTTTGGCACCCGGAAGCGATTCGATAGAAGCGATCGCTTTGCTTTACGCAATTTGTGGATAGTCCGGCACTTGGGAAGAAACCGGAAAATCCGATCGGTAATTGCTCTGTCCGTGTTACCGCCCGACTTGAGCTTTCTCCAGATGGGCAGGCTGGAGCTGGCTAATTCACTAGCTTATCTCCTAAAAGCGATGAGTTGGCGCTCAAACTCCTGTTCATTGATTGAGTGGTGGTGAAATCCATTCTTTTTATATCCTTCCTAATTAGTTTTGGCGGACAGGACGATACGGCAATTTACCGCAGAGCGAGGACTTCTCCCTTTACACTGTCCAAACACTATAAACAAAAGCCTGTAGCCATTTCAACACTGCCTCTAGCGCAAAAGTTGCCCCAAAAGCTAGCGTTGAAAAATCTAAAGACTTGAGGAACGTGTTTCCTTTCAGGAGCGGCCTTATGAAATCAATTGTCAAAAGAATTAATTTGTTGCTAGCACGACAAAAGGGAAAAGTCAAAAGGAAAAGGTCAAAATCTATCGCCTTTTTGCTTTTTGCCCTTCCACATCTGGCGTTGGGAATATCCGTTTGCTTTCTGAGCGTGCAGGCACAATCGATCGTCCCGGCGACTGACGGCACCGGCACCATTGTGAAGCCCAATGGAACCCAATACGACATCCAAGGCGGCACGACATCCGCTGATAAGACCAATTTGTTCCACAGCTTCACCCAATTTGGTCTTAGCCAAGGTGAGATTGCCAACTTCATTTCTAGCCCCTCCATTCAAAATATCCTGGGGCGCGTTACGGGGGGCGATCCTTCAGTCATTAATGGGCTTCTCCAAGTCTCTGGCGGCAATTCCAACCTCTTCTTGATGAACCCCGCTGGGATCGTTTTTGGCGCAGGAGCTAGTTTGAACGTACCTGGAAGCTTCACCGCTACCACAGCGACTGGAATTAAACTTGACTCAGGATGGTTTAATGCCATCAGTTCTAATAGCTATGCGGCGCTGGTAGGGACGCCGAATACCTTTGCCTTCGCCACCCCTCAAACTCCCGGAGCGATTGTCAACGAGGCACAGCTAGCCGTTAAAGATGGGCAGGATCTCAATCTACTCGGTGGCACGGTTGTCTCCGTCGGTAATCTCTCGGCACCTGGGGGGAAGATCGCGGTTGCATCTGTACCAGGTGAAAAGATGGTTCGCCTTTCTCAGGCGGGAAACCTGCTGAGTTTAGAGATTCAACCTCTCTCGCCTTCTCTCCCCCTCTCCATCGCTTCTCCTCTCTCTTTGCCGCAGTTACTCACAGGTGGAGGCGCTAACAATGCGACAAAAGTAACGGTTAGCGGCACTGGGGAGGTGAAACTGTCTGGAGCTAACATCCAGGTAGACGCTGGTGATGTCGTGGTGCAGGGAGCCACTTCTAAAACTTCCTTGCCCTCCCTGGGGAGTTCTGTGAATTTGGCTTCTGCTAACAACATTACAGTCCTCGGAAAAATCGATACCTCTGCCACTTTTTTAGGGGCACATGGGGGTTCTGTAACGATGTCCGCTTTTAAGGATATTAATATCCTGAGTTCGCCCTTAGATGGGATTTTGACAACTTCTGATTCAGGTAATGGCGGCAATATTTTTCTAACGAGTACAGCAGGTTCAATTAACATTAAAAGTTTTTTAAATTCTTCATCAAATCTTGGGAATGGAGGTGCAATTACTCTTTCTGCACTTGACAAAATTAACCATATTACTTCACCCAATAGTCCGACAGGGACAATTAATATTGCTGGTTCTATCAATTCCTCGTCCAACGCTGGAAACGGCGGTGCGATCGCGCTTTTGGCTCTGAACGAAATCAACGCTGGAGTCATCAACTCTAGTTCAGCCATTGGGAATGGGGGAGCTGTCACCCTCGATCCGCTTGGAGATATTCAAGTTGCCTCCATCAATGCCCAAGGGGGAACGAATGGCGTGGGGGGAAACGTTAACATTGCAACTGGTCAATTTTTCAAAGCCACGGGCACTTTTCTAGACCAAGATGGGATCTCTGCCAGTATTTCTACGTCCGGAGGAATTGGAGGAGGCGCGATCGCTATCCAGCATAGTGGCGGCAACAATTTAGTTCCTTTTTTAGTTGGAAATCCCACAACGAACGGGACAGCCGGAGCGCTGAACAATGGACAATTCACGATTCCGACCTTCCAATCTTTTCCTGGGCCAGACACCCAGGGAAATATTCAATTAATTACTGCCGATCCCGATCAAATAATCGATCCCACAATCTTAATCGACGACCCAGAAGAGGAGCCACCCACAGAACTCCCGCCGGATATCCCGGCAATTGAAATTGACGCGGTCGTGACTGAACGCGAAGAAATTTTTACCCGTCAATTTGCCGAATATTTCGGTCTTAATAATCTTCCCACTCGTGTTAATTCTCTGCTTGATGCTCGTCAGACTCTCGCAAGAATTGAAACAGAGACGGGAGTCAGACCAGCGCTGATGTATGTTGCTTTTGTTCCCAAAACTATTGCCCCAGAGGTGCAGGAAAGTAGGAGAGTACAAGGGACTGAAAAATCCCTCTCACTCAACACTCAGCAGGGGCAGGAAACCCCAGCCTCTACAGCCGTTAGCCCTCAGAGCGACGAGCTGGAAGTAGTGCTGGTAACGGCAGAGGGTCCACCCATCCGCAAGCGGTTATCGGGAGCCGTGCTAGGAGCGCAAGGCGCATACGCTTCGCGAGGAGCGCAAGGCGCATACGCTTCGCGAACGCAAGTTCTCAAAGTCGCCGAGCAATTTCGCAAGGAAGTCATTCGGATCAGACGCACTCCCACTTACCTAACCTCAGCCAAGCAACTGTATCAGTGGCTAATCGCTCCGCTAGAAGGCGATTTACAAGCTAGAGGCATCCAAAATCTCGTATTCGTGCCCGATAGTGGGTTGCGTTCTGTACCATTTGCTGCTTTATATGATGGTCAACAATTTCTGGTGGAGAAATACAGCGTCAGCTTGATCCCCAGTCTTAGCCTAACGGACACTCTCCAACGCAACCTAAAAAACTCTCAAGTTTTGGCAATGGGAGCATCGGAATTTCCCGACCAAGACCCGCTTCCCGCTGTGCCAACCGAGTTATCAATCATTACACCTGAGTTGTGGCCTGGTAAATCCTTCCTCAACAATGCTTTCACTCTCAAGAATCTCAAGACTCAGCGCCGTCTACAACCGTTTAGAATTGTTCACCTGGCAACCCATGCAGAATTTGAACCAGGAGATCCGAGTAACTCCTACATTCAGCTATGGGACACGAAGCTGTCCTTGAACCAACTGCCACAACTTGAGTGGAATGACCCGCCGGTGGATTTGTTAGTCTTGAGTGCCTGCCGCACTGCGCTGGGTGATGAGCAGGCGGAGTTGGGTTTTGCTGGGCTGGCAGTGCAGGCAGGGGTTAAGTCAGCGCTGGCAAGTCTTTGGTACGTCAGCGACCAAGGCACCTTGGGACTGATGACGGAATTTTACCAAGAATTGAAAAAAGCCTCCGTGAGAGTGGAGGCACTGCGGCAAGCACAGGTAGCGATGCTGAAAGGGCAAGTGCGAATACAGGGAGGTAAACTGCAAACTCCCAGAGGGGATGTGGTTCTAACGCCCGAACTCGCGAAGCTGGAGAATCAAAATTTATCTCATCCTTATTATTGGGCAGCTTTTACGATGATTGGCAACCCGTGGTAATCCATGCAAAATGCAGAATTAAAAATTAAAAATGAGGAGTTCTTCAATTTTTAATTTTTAATTCTTTCTAAAATTGATAGTTAACGCTGAAATAAAATCCCCGATCTTGGGCATTTTCGCCACGGTCTTCAATATCAACCAGTGGAATGCCATAGTCTAGTCGTATATTTAGCTTGGGCAGAGGTTGCCAGATTAGCCCTAAGCCAGCACCTGCTAAAAATCTTTCATCCTGTAACGTGGCATCGTTGGGATTATCAGACACATTCCACACCCAACCCACATCCACAAAAGGAGCAAACTGCAATGTGGCGGCACCGGCTTCATCTCGCTGAACGGTAATGCGATCTTCAATTGAAAGTCGCACTCCATTGTCACCAGCACGCACATTTTGTCGGTAGCCGCGCAACGATTGACCGCCGCCAATTACAAACTGTTGGGAGGGTAATAAGCCACTGGTTGATAGCTGAATATCTCCTTGCACAATTAAGAAATTATTGTTATTCAGGACTTGAACTCGCTGCACTTGGCCCAGCCAGCTTAAGAACCGACCATCGGGTATGGGGTCGGGATTGATGGTGGCATCCAATAAGCCAGTGCCAAGACTGAAAAGCGATCGCAATGCCCAAGCACCCTTAACATCCCGACGCAGATAGTCTTGCCCAAATTTAATCACGCTGGTGCGGCTGCGACCTTCTTCGTCGGGGCCAAAACCAAACGGGGTTGGCCCTGCAAAAGTAAAAGTCTGACCATTCTGGTGAGTAAAGCCTAAAGAAAGGGCAAATTCTTCACGCGGTGAGCGGATTAACGGCTGTCGATAACTAATTTCATAAAGCTGCGATTCTCCCCGAATGTCGAAAACTTCAAAAGGGGCTTGGGTGACTCTATTTCGGTTGGGAGCATATCTCAGTTGCAAGGTGCCGTTCATGGCGTTGAGTGGCACCCGATAGTTTAAGTCAAGAACATCAGCGCCGCCTGTGGTCGTATGGTAGTAGGAGCCAGCAAATTCATCTCCAATGCCGGTGAGGTTGCGATAACCCAGATTGATCCCCAATCGTTCTGAACCAACGCTGGGAGGCGAGTAGTTATCGACGCCGAAGCTGCCATAAAAGGGGTTGGCTTCGGTAACGCGAACGACGAGAATACTTTGACCCACCCCGCTCCCAGAGCGGAGGCTGGCTTCTACATTTTTAAATAGGGGATCGACGCGCAATAGCCTTAATTGATCTTCTAGCTTGCCCGTATTGAGCGGTTTGCCAGCCCCCAAACGCACGCGCGATCGCACGTAATTTGAATTCAACCGGCGCGTTCCTTCTACCCTAATCTCTTCTAGGCTGCCTTCAATGACGCGAATCTGGACGACACCATCCGTAATGGCTTGGTCTACCAGGATGGCTCTTGAGGTGATGAAGCCTTGATTGAGGTACAACTGGGTAATCGCATCGGCAACGTTTCTGAGTTCTTCTAGGGTGACAGTCCGCCCCTCTACAGTTTGAGTAATCGAGTTCAACTGTTCTGCCCCAAAGATGGTGCTGCCAGTGACTTGAATCTTTTTCACCTCAAGCGTGTCTGAGGACGGTGCAGAATCGGGCGCTGGTGTTGGGGGCGTCAGTACGGGCGACGGTGACTCTTCCGGCAGAGGTTCTGGGAGAGGTGCAGGCTGCGGAAAGCGATCGCGGTTAGGATCGGATTGGGGTTGCAGGGGTTGATTTAGCTGTGGTTGGTTCTGCGGTGAAGCAGGTAGAGTCTGCGCTTGCAGCCGTCTATTTTCAGACCTCTCTGGCTCAGGCTGAACAACTCCCACGCGCTTTTGCTGTATGCCCTTTGACGGGGCAACTGAACGCCTAGCGGGTTCTTTTTTTGCTCTCTCGTCGCTGGAAAACGCTTTCATCGTTTCCATTTCGCGATGAAAATTCAATCCATTCAGATCGGGCGTTGCCGGTAGTGTTTTGGCATTAGCACCGCTGGCAGAGACACAAGCGATCGCACCCTCAATTAACACTCCACACCAAAACCATTGAAATTTTGAACGCATGGTAGCTGTGTTCTCCACGGGTTGAATTGTCTAAAAACTTCAATTAATACAATTTTTTTGTATCCAATCCGTATTTTCTTTACTTAATTCAACTTTTTTCCTTTTCTCTCTCCAAAAGTAACATTCTCGCTTTTAGGAGCGAGAATGTTACTTTTGCAAGCAAACGAGCGGCATGATTTTGCGATTTTCACCAAAATTGCATCTATCTGAAGACTCAATTTTATGTTTTCATTATGCCATCATCTGTCAATGGCGTCGCCTCTTTGCTAGTTACATTGTGCCTTCGGAAGGCGAGCTAATTTGCTCGCGAACAAGATCGGTTTGCTACCACACTCAAACGCCCAATCAATGACTTTTGCACCTGACTTTTGCACCTGATTGCACGCGCACTCTCATTTCAGACTGGATTCGCGATCCCCAAGACAAACGGATCGATATCACCTGCGGCACTATTATTCAGCCAGGGAACGTATTTTCCTGACAGCTTTACCCAGTTTGGGCTAAACCAGGAGGGAATTGCTAATTTTCTCCCCTAGCCTGCTATCCAGAATATCCTGCTGAGAGTACGAGGTAATAATGGCGAGAGGGTAAAAGTGTGATGCGTCCCTCTATAAGATTTGAAATTTTGAATTGCCGATTTTGGATGGTACAAGTCTTGCCAGTAGCCACTTTCAGCAATCTATTTTAGGCGATATTAAGGTAAAAGGTTATAGTACCATTTCACAAAAGATGGTACATCAGAGACCCCAATCCCTGCAAAGAGAGTGCATCTGCGCCACAACGCGATCGCTAGAAAAAAGGGCTGCGAGAATTAAAGTACAGCCCCAATAAAGTGAATTGGTATAAGCCGGGACACTTGTGGAGTTTAGATATCCAGCCTTCAGCTTTATCCTGTCCTTTAGCTGTTCATTTCATATTTACAGAAAATTGCAGTGCTAAGTGGTAGGGGCATAGGCTTTTTCCCTGCCCCATTGCCTGCTGAGTCTTCAAGGATGAGAAATTAAGTATATTTTCATCCTTAAAGTGAGGGAGCAGTTCATTCAAAACTATTGATTTTCTCTCAAGCGCTGAAAGGGTGTCGTTTGGCTAGCAGATGTCGTCATACTGGGAAGCAAAGGCTCTTTGGCAATGTTGTCCAGTCCAACTGCCTTCAAGAGTTGTTCCCACTCAGCAGAATAAGCGGAATTGTTCGGATTGGAGCGGCGCAGTTCTGCCAGAGTAGTTAAGGCATCAAACCACATCCCCGCCTCTGCATAAACATCTGGGCGCTTATTCGGTGTAGCCACCCTCAACTGATTATCAAGCTGCGCGGTTTGTGGAACCCGCTGAATCGAACCTTGTACAAAAACATCGAGCGATCGCTGTTCGGAATCGCAAACCATCGACAAGAACCACTGATAATTCTTACCGACTTCCAAGGGTGGTAATCCAGCATAAGTCGGAAGACTTATGCTGACAATACCCCCCTTTCCCATAGTCATGAAGGTTGTTGTATAAATCTCTCGATCGTTTTTTTCATCCTTTAGTACGAACTCTAGTACCAGTGGCGACGCTTGGGCAGGCACTGGAGGGACGTAGAATGAAAAGCTCGGATATGCGGCGACGGTAAACCCAATGTTATTGGCAGGAATCAGTGCAGTGAGGGGCTTGCCTGCCGCCGGACAACTTCCAGGACTGCGAGTTCCGCCCCCTTCTCTGCGCCCTGGGGCCCCAACGGTTTTAGGTGGATTATATCCAGCAACTATCCACCGATCGGGCATTCCTTGGGCGAGTAGTGTTGGTGGTGTCCCTATCAGAGTTGAGAAACCCGTGAGCAGTGCCACTTCCATAGAGATAGCTAAGGCTCGTTTTAACCTAGGGGACTTCATCCAGTCCATAGCAGAACTGCTCCAAAGAGTTTTGAGTTTTGAATAGATAGGTGCGGTTCAACCAACAAGATTCGATTGTCCCGCCCTAGATTGACTGACTACCCAACCCCTACATCGTTTTCTTCACGATCCGAACTCGGCTTTCTGCCTTCATCGAGTCGCATTTTGGAGTTGAAAACTCTGAACAAGTGGGTCAAATATTCCTATTTTTAGCAGATATAACAACCCAAAGACTGGTTGTTTTAGTTTGAGCCAGTCGTTCTTCGACTAGCTGCGCTCTGAACTAGAGGCTCGCTCGCAACCTTGTTCAGTTCAACTGACAGTAACAGCTTTTTCCAGTCAGATGCCAGGGTAGAATCGTTAGGATTCAAGCGGCGTAGCTCCAGCAGGGTAGCGAGTGTCTCATGCCAAAGGCGAGCTTGTGCATAAAGACCAACGCGCTCTTGTAAAGTGGCTCGCTGGATTTGTCTGACTAAGGCTGAATCTGGTGCGATGCGCTTGATCGCACCCCCTACGACCATATCTTTCTCCCGGTTGTTAGCATCACAAATCACCGAGACGTCCCAATGATATTCCTTGTCCTGCGCCAAGGGTGGTAAATTGGCGGATGGAGGAAGGTTGAGGCTGTAAATGCCAGGTTTTCCGGCGAGCGCAAACTTCGCTTTGTAGACTTCTCGATCGTTTGCATCCCTCAGCAAAAATTCTGCTTCCCGAGCTGACGTTTCAGCCATGTACCATGAGAAAGTTGGATACTCTGCAACCGTTAACCCAACATCCAAGGGTGTTAAGGCAGCGAGACTAGCACTTTTAGGTGCCAAGGCGGGATTCTGGCAACCGCCGCGGGTTGCACCTCGTTCTCTGCCATCAGGGGTGCCTCGCTCTGGCGGCTTGAAGTTTAAATTATCTGGTAGTAGGCTGCGGCTGAGTGAGGCAGGCTGTGCCTGTGCCTGGGAAGGCACGTTCAGAACCAGTCCGAGCGTTAAGGAAACAGCCAGTGTTGTAATCTGTGAGTAGCGTTTCATCCAAATCATGCTAGAACTGTTTTCTGTTGACACTCCCCAGAACTTAAGCTGTGGGATTTTTACTTCAACGAGTCTACTTAAAAAATTGAAATTGGGTTGAATTTTGCCAAGGGTTTCTCCTTTAGGGAGCGTATCGCGATTGATCCCTAATTTTTGCGGCACTGTAGTTTCTTGTGTAGACCTCATCGATCCGGTCTCTTTCAATTTCCAGACCTTTTCAAGCGGAGTGCCTGAAGATTTTGCCCATCCAGACAGTTGTGGATGGCTCTGCACTCTGACACTTTTGAAGGTTCTGTTTAACAACCAATCGCTAGATTGATATCGCTTTGGAGCAGCAAGCTCGTCCGATCGCGTGTCCATAATTATATATCAAACTCATGTACGGAAAATTTGTTTTTCTATTCGGACATCGAGTCATGAAGTCTGCCCTTCTGCAAGAATCCCCAGAGGGGGCATCTAAAGGCAATGGGTCGGCTCAATCCTTAGTTGGGTCATTAATTAAAGAAGTCCTAACCGTTGTTAGAGTTCCCGGCTGACACAGACAAATAAGATCGTACTCAAGTTCGTATAAAGCAGTTGTCTTGGTTGCATTTTTGGTAACTTGGGCTAAGACTAGGTCAAACCAATTTGAGAGTGGCGATCGCTATTCTAGATTGACTAAATCCTCATAATCCCAAATCCCAACTTTCAAACCCCTCTGCCTCCCTGGGTATCCACTTCTACATAAACTTCACTGAGATTTGAGATGATTCCTGATTCAGCGGCTCTACCACTCAAAGAAAATCCTTGGCATCGGACAATTAGACCGATTGCAGCTGCTGCCATACATGGCATTGCTTCTCAGAAAGATACACTTATCGCCATTGACGCCACTAACGGGTATCTGCTGCAAATCGATCCGAAGAGTGACAACACTACTATACTCAATGCCAATCATCTGCCAGATTTTCTGGGCGTGACTGGGTTAGCTCTTTGGGAAGATACTCTTTGGTGTACCCAGGAAAATGGTATTTTCTTTTGTCCAAGCGCCATTAATGGCATCTCTACCACTGATTTGACGCCTCAGTCTTTTGTCACCTTGCCCTACCTAGCAAATGGGGTTGCTGTTTGGGAATCAACTGTTTACGTGACTTCCCAGAAGGCGGGATATATTCTTGTTTTTAGTCGTGAGACAGGTCAAGAGATTACCCGTTTTTATGCCCCTGGAGTAGGGGTAGAAAATATCACAGTCAAGGGTGAGGAACTCTGGGTTTCCGATAGCATTGAGCAAACAGTTTACTGCCTTGACCGAGCTACGGGTGAGATCAAATTCAGCGTACTGACGCCTTTTGAGTGCCCGACAGGGTTAGCTTTTTACACAGATCCTCAGACGGGGAAAGATATTCTCTACGTAGCTTATGCGGGTGAGGAGCCTTACCTGCGCGATAACCCGAACGCTGACCCGAATTACGAATTACAGTACCGCGATCGCACGTTTATTCACCCGTTGTATTTTTACTACAACGAGGCTGAACGCTACGCTCTCTCAAATGGTTATCTGATGGAAATTTCCTACGTCGAGGAACTTTCCCCCCTCGACGAGGTGGATTTAGAAAATGTGGAGTGGCGAATTGCTCTACCCTCGGAGACTCATCGACAGAAGATCAGAAAAATTGAAGCGGTCGGATTGCCTTTCACGGAAGAAATTCAAGACGGACAGCGGGTGGCTGTATTTAAATTTAACAGCCTCAAAACTGGCGATCGCTATATATTTGGCTGGAAAGCCCTGATAGAAGTCTGGAGCATCAAATATCGCCTGACGCCCAGAGATGCCGAAAAACTTCCCGACCTCCCGCCTGAGTTACGCAGCAAATATCTGACGGATGATGATGATTTGGCAATGGACACCGATATCATCCTCAAGGCCGCCAAGGAAGCGATTGGCAGCGAAACGAATATGCTGCGGAAAATTTTCAAAATTCGCAACTATGTCTATGACCGTCTTTCCTACGGGATTAAGCCCTACATTGACCCGCCAGATGTCGCCTTAGAAAGGGGTGTTGGTTCCTGCGGTGAGTACCTGGGGGTTTTACTTGCCCTGGCGCGGCTGAATGGCATTGCCTGCCGCACGGTAGGTCGCTACAAGTGCCCTCCCCATCCTGAATTGATGAATTTGCCCCTGCAACCTGATTTTAATCATGTCTGGATGGAGTTCTACCTGCCTGGATTTGGTTGGTTGCCGATGGAATCTAATCCGGATGATGTGGTCGAAAAAGGCCCCTATCCATCGCGGTTTTTCATGGGTTTAGCTTGGTATCACGCTGAAATGGGCAAAGGTATCACCTTTGAAAGCTTGATGAGTCATGGGGAAAGAGTCAATAAGCAGTCCGTTTCTATTGGAGAATTATCTCTAAATCATGTGAGATTTACGATTTTGGAGGAACTAGCACCGTCCTCATAAGGGTGAATAAAGTCAGAAGGGTGGGCACTGTCCACCCTTTTTCACTGGGTACTCATTGCTAATTGTCCGCTATTCCCTAGTAGGTCGCTGCTTAAACTGTCACAAGCTGTTCTCCGTTTTTACCAGAAAGCAGCAGTTTAGGGAAAATGGTATCTATCGCCTATTAAAGTAATTGGAAATCGGTTAACGATCGCTAATTTAAGACTTTCACAGTAGGTCAATATTTTAACTGTCACAAAATTTAGAAAAAATCCGGATTGCTCTTCGATACTAAATTTGTCCTAGAAGCATCAATCTTTATCAAGAATCTAAGCTTTTGAATATCAGAATGCTGTTACAAAGATACTTGCTAGAGGGTTGAATAGGTACTTATTAATCAAGGCTAAAGCAAGAAGGAAGCACTGAATCTATGAATAATTCTAGCATTAAAGAGCGCTCGGTCGATCTAGCTGGATATCAATATCCCCAGCCGCATTATTTACAAACGCGATCGCGCATTAATTATCTGATTGAGCGCTATCTATCGTTGGAGATTCTCCAGCAGAACCTGTCAGACTTACCGAGACAGTTTAAAAATCCTCATCAGCGCCGCTGGGAAACGATTGATTGGCAAGCAATTACTTCTAATCAAATTATCGGTGTCGCTCCCGAATTATTTATTGCAACAGTTGCAAATGCGGTGGAGATTGAAACGCCGATTCGCGCTTATGCGATGGAAAGCTGGAATTATTTGCAGGCAGCCCACTTTCCAATGGCGCGATTTGTGGGCGGTACCTTTGCAGCGGATGGCACGATGCTAGAAGTCGGAATATGGGAGAAAGAAGAACGGCAACACCGCCCCACTTTTAGCAAAATCTATCAACAATTAACGGGTGATAAACTACAATCCCATCCGAACTCAGTAAAAGGCTATGAATCGAGTGGAAATCTACGAGAAGATGTTTATAAACACGCGATCGCCCGGATCGCAACCGAGTGGGGAGCAACGTCTGTATATCTCTGGTTAATGGCTCATTCGACGGGGGCATTGCAACAAGCGATCGCGCAACCCATGCAAGACGAAATCAATCACCTAGCAAAGTTCTGGGGGATTAGCCGTTGGGCGTTTGGAGATTCCTATCTCACCCGCTTGCAGGGCACCACTAAAAATTTAATGGGTCTTCTCAAACATCACCAGGGCGAACGCCCGAAAGGGAACGATGTCTTGCAAATTGGCTATGCCTTATACGCGGTGGAATTAGTTTTCACATTTGCCCGACTCATGGTGCAGCTGCGTCACTGGAACCAAATGCTTACGCCTGATTATCTCGAAGAGTTGTTTGGGCTGCCGCCACAACAATTAGCTGCTAGCTGATAGCTGTTAGCTGATAGTCTGGACTGAGTAGGGGGGCGCTGCCCACTCTACTCATTTGATTATTTGAATAGCTGAAGATGAATGTAATTCCAGCGATTGATTTGCTAGAAGGTCGGTGCGTACGGTTATATCAGGGAGACTACGCGCGATCGCAAGTTTTTGATAACAACCCCGCTAATATTGCTAAACAGTGGGTAGAACAGGGGGCAACCCGGTTGCATATCGTAGACCTCGACGGTGCTAAGGCGGGTCAACTGGTCAACCGACAGGCAATTGAGGCGATTTTACAGGTAGTGCCGGGAGAAATCCAAGTAGGGGGCGGCTTGCGCGACAAAAGCTCAGTCTCTCAGCTGCTAAACATGGGTGTGAAGCAGGTAATCTTGGGAACCATAGCCGTAGAACAACCCCAGTTGGTCGAAGAACTTTGCCAGGAATTTCCAGGGCAAATTATCGTAGGAATTGACGCCCGGAATGGACAGGTTGCCACAAGAGGCTGGTTAGAAACGTCTGAAGTTGCGGCAATCGACTTGGCTAAGCAAATGCAACAATTAGGGGTTGCTGCCATTATCTACACCGATATTCATCGAGATGGCACGCTTTCTGGCCCTAATTTAGAGGCATTAAGAGAACTCGCCAATGCTATTTCCATCCCCATTATTGCCTCTGGCGGTGTTAGTTCGGTTACTGACTTGTTGAGTTTACTAACACTCGAACCTTTGGGAGTTAGCGGTGTGATTGTGGGTCGTGCCCTCTATACAGGTGATGTTTCGCTCAAAGCAGCCCTGCAAGCGATAGGGTCGGGACGTATTCAAGATGTCCCGCCAGATTTGGGCTTTTCCACTTTTGCTTGACACTTCAACGAGCTAAAGACGCGCAGTTGCGCGTCTCTACATTTCCTTCTTTTTATCCCCAAAACTAGAGGTTTAGTTAATTAGCCTATAATAAGCCCGGAGGTTGGGTTGAGGCTCGAAAACTAACATCTAGTAAGTTTAGCGAGTAATTTGGTGAATCATAGTGAAACCCAACCAACAAATTACTTTTTCTGTTTAAGCTTTTTATGCTTAAGTAAGTGCCATTCGCTAATTTTTACACTCCTTCCGGCTGGGGAAGATTTACGGGCAGCTCGATACAGAATTCCGTTCCTTCTCCCGGTGCCGACTGACACTTCAAGACGCCGCCATGTTTTTCTACAACAACCTGGTAGCTGATTGACAACCCCAAGCCAGTACCTTGACCGACTGGTTTAGTAGTAAAGAAAGGGTCAAATATATGTTGCTGCACTTCCGATGGTATGCCAGGGCCATTATCAGTAATCTGAATGACCACCTTATTGTCATTTGCCAGTTCGGTGCGAATCCGGATAGTAGGAATGTCAGTTGTTTTTCTACTGGCAACTGACCATTCACCATTAATGATTGACTCTTCTAGGGCATCAATCGCATTACTCAGAATATTCATAAATACCTGATTGATTTGCCCAGCATAGCAATCTACACGAGGCAGGTTGTCATACTCTTTAACTATCTGGATCTCGGTGCGTCCTGCTTTCGGCTTCAAGCGATGTTGTAACAAAAGTAAAGTGTTATCAATTCCATTGTGAAGATCGAAAGGCTCTCTTGCCGCTTTATCTAGACGAGAGAAGTTCCTCAAGCTCAGAACAATTTGGCGAATGCGTTCAGCTCCTACTTGCATTGAATTCATCAGTTTTGGAAGGTCTTCACTGAGGAAATCTATGTCCAGTGCTTCTGCTGCTTCTTGAATGGCGGGTGTTGGTTGTGGATATTCCTGCTGGTAGAGGTGAACGAGGTGCAGCAGGTCTTGAGTATACTCCGTCGCGTAGGGAAGATTACCGTAGATAAAAGAAACTGGGTTGTTAATTTCGTGAGCAACACCAGCGACTAACTGCCCCAAACTGGACATTTTTTCTGTTTGTACCAGTTGACTTTGAGTTTGTTGCAGTTCGTATAAGGCTTGTTCCAACTGAGCTGCTTTGTCTCTCAATTGTGCTTCCGATTGAATTAAAGCTGTCTCAGCCAGTTTGCGATCGGTAATGTCCCGAGAGTTCACAACAATACGAACCCCTGGTGCATCCATTACCAGATTGCTGTGGGTTGCTTCGATATAACGCCACGAGCCATCTTTGTGCTGAAACCGGAACTCAATGGATAAAGCAGTTGTTGAATTTTCGAGGACGCCTTGAAAATCGTTTTTGACTAAAGAAACATCCTCTGGGTGAACAAGGTCAAAGGTATTTTTGCCAATTAATTCTTTTTGCTTGTATCCTAAAATGCCCTCAATGGCAGGGCTTGCGTATTTGATGGTGCCATCGGCTTCCAAAATGGTGATCAAATTGGAGCTGTTTTGCAGTAGCGATCGCCATTTCCCTTCGTTTTGCGCCCACACCACTGCTTCCCTCTTGCGTTCCTCTTCTACACCGATCGCCGCAGCCATGATCCCGATCAGCTTCTTATCAGATTCTGTGGGAACAAACTGGTTCTGATAGACCACGCAAAGCGAGCCGATATATTCACCCGCGCATCTAACTGCTTGTCCAACGTAGGTTTGCAGTTGGTAAGGAATGACCCAAGGATCTCTCTGTGCGTAGGGGGTGTTGGGTAAATCCTGAACGACATAGGGCTGGTTGCTTCCCTGCTGAATCACGTCATAACAGAGATGTCCGTCCGGATCGCCTACATTTGGGAACTCCGACGGCGTTTGCCATTGACCCCAAGACCACAGTAAGCCTTGATGCAGTCGATTGTAGACTGCCCAAGCACCGCCTAGTAATTCCCCTGCGGATGCCGTGATGCGGTTAATATTCTCATCTGGGTCGGAACCAAGACCCGAAAAACATTCATTGATTTTTGAAAATTGTTCGCTTGCCTTTTGGTTGGTGATTTCACTCAGCGTACAGACGACTTGCTCGACGCAACCGTCTGGATCTAACTGCGGTTCGGTGTTAACAGATATCCAAATGCGATCGCGCTTTGTCGGTCTATAAACCCCTAGCACCAGGTTTCGCAGCGATTGTCGGGTCGAAAGCAGCAACAATGCTTGCTTTGCCCGGACTGGTGCCGTGTGGAGTTTCATCTGAAATGGCGTTCCATTCTCCTGGATGACGTGCCAAGCGGGATCGAGCGGCGTTTGATCCAGCATCTGGTCTGCCGTTAAATCCAGCAAGTCCAGTGTCGCCTGATTCGTAAAGCGTATTTCCCCCTGCGCTCCCATCACCAAGACGCCAACTGCTAGTTCGCTCAGAAGTGCCTGAGGGAGGGTATCCATCCTGGGCGCTGATTGGGCAGCGCCTTGCTGATTCGCTTGTAAACTTCGCATAGCTTTCAATCAAGGCACTGGCTGAGTACCTGGAGTTTTTATTATGGCAATCTTTGTTAACTCGTTCAGCCGTTGGACTGGATACACCCTTTTGTCTCTACTCTGGTATAGCCTTTCTAGCTGTGGAGCTGCATACACCCTGAGTCGTAACTTTCAGACTATTTTATTTAAGTCTTTGAAGCCACCAGATTAACAAGTTTGTCTACAAATAGATAGATGCTTATTTTTTCTAAAAGTTACACTCTAATCACTGTAGCTAAGGGTTTTGAGTTTGTATTGGTATCAGTTTTAACAAGTAATGAGAATTTCTGGCCTAAAAGGAGTTATTTTCCTAAAACTCGGTTAAAAAATCGAATAGGATATTTAGATTTCTGTATATATTTTTAAATATTTAAATAATACTTGTCTTTTCTTAATGTCCAAAAAGCTAAATTGTTGCTAGTTGTTCTCTGGAATTAACCACAAGGACTATTCCTAAGGATTAATCGGTTATTCGCCAGTCAGTATTCGTTATTTTTTACACGCAAACATACTGAAAGTTTTGACCTAATCAAAAATTAAAGTAAAAGGAAAAAGCAGTTTTTATACCTATTTTTGAATCGCAAAAGACAGCTTAATGATGAATGTTCGTCTAATTGCAAAAAAAACGATGGGGCAGTGCTTCGGGGACTGCCCCATCGTTTTATTCTGTAGCTGGTTGAGCAAAGGAAAAGTATCCGCGTGCTTTGTGCAACAGCCGCGTTTTGTGGTAGAGAGAATCAGCGAGAAGCTTGGTGGAGTAACTTTGCTAGCAGCAGCAGTTGCTCTTTATTAAACACTTGAGCCAAAACCTTTGCCGCCGCCCTAGGTTCTACAGGCACGGCGATTTGTTTGATGGATGTCGGAGTGGGTTTTGACTCCGTTGGACTGGGTGCGCCTTCCCCAACTGTCACCTTTACCGTCGGAATTGGGGCGGTAGTTGCTTCTGGGGAAGCTGCCAACAGCCGCAAACTGGCACTCGGCGCGATCGCGTCAGTTTTTCCGTGTGGCAACAGATCGCTAGCCTGCTTGAGTTCCTTAATTACAATCGGTGCCAAGGTGGCATAAGTATTTTTGGGATTAGCGATCGCTCGATTTGCAGTTCTTACCAGCACTTGCCAGGTTTTTATTTCAGCACTCATCTGCACGAGACGACTGCACAAAGCGCAAAGTTGTTGACGATTTGCGGGTGTTTCTGCTTGTTTAAACAGCGGCAACATTTGTTTTAGCACCCCAGTCACCTGAGCAGAAATATCTGGAGTTGACGTTTTGCTCGCTTCTGGCGCACTTCCTGCCGCCCCAAGCAGGCGGTTAAGGTGTGCCTGTAACTTAACAAAATTAGGTTCTGCTGCTTGCACGATTTTCTCGCCTTCCTCTTCTCGGAGACCAAATGGCCCCTGAAGCTGGTCAACTAAGTGCTTAAGGGTGTCATACCCTTCTAAAAACATGGACTCCAGATCGCTATCGATATTGACTGGATGTTCCTTGAGGAGCTTGAAACAATCCTCAAACCGATGGGAAACTTTTTGAATACTGTTAAAGCCCAGCATCGCTGCCCCTCCCTTGACAGAATGGGCGGCGCGGAACATTTCATTAATCCTTTCTTGATCTGCCATTACGCCTCGCAAATCCAGTAGCCCTTTTTCCAGGGTTTCGAGGTGTTCTTTTGCCTCCTCGATGAAAAAGCCTAAAATCTTTCCCGACTCCACGGCAGCATTCCTCAAAACAACAATTTTGTGTAGTCACCTGGTTATGGGGGAGTCGTTCCTGGCAGTGGATTTTTCCACTAGGCACTGTTTACCCCTGTTCCTGTCGGCACGCCTCAGGTTGAAGCGCAGCTAAGTTTGATATACGTTGGAGACTGTTCCTAAAATAGCCGAAACCACCAATTTAAAGCTTGGTAGCAATACTTAAATTAGCAAGTGCTAATTTTGCCATTGCGTGAAAGTATTTTATAACTAAGCTTCAAAAAGCTGAAAGGCGAACCAGTGGCTTCTAAAACAAACAACACTTCACAGTTACCTGTTGACGGGCGAAGTCACCGGGTTCGATTGTCGCCTTCCTTGTGTTTTCCAGAGAATACCAGTGCATGGAGGGCGAACCCGTAACCTCTGGCGAAGCCGATAGCGGCGCGGATTCGCTTAGTCGTGCGCTGTCTGGGCTATAGGACGCATAGAAACGTAGAAAAAAATAGAGTTTCCAAATCAGTTACGAATGCGAAGGGCTGAATGCAAGTACGATTTTCTCTGCCTCAGTCCTCAGCCCTCAGTCCTCAGTTCTCAGTCCTCAGTCCTCAGCCCCCAGCCCTCAGTCCTCAGTCCTCAGCCCTCAGTCCTCAGTCTTTACCCCTTACTCCTCTTACCAAGGATTGCCAATCATCGTGAAAGCTGCCCAGTAGTAAGGATGCGTTAGCTGCGTGTCGCCCCGGTTGGCGAGTTCGGGTGGCAGCTTGATGTTTCCTGTGGGGAGGTGCAGTTCGCCCGCCTCCAAGCGTACCTGCCCCTTGAGCATTGCTATCTGCGCTTGCCGTAAAGCTTCTGACTTGATCGGGGCTTTCTTCAATTGGGCATAGAAATCCGCCATCAATCCTTGAGTTCCCTCGTCGCTGACATACCATAAACTGGCTACAACTGATTTCACCCCTGCCAGCACTGCTATGCCCCCAAAGCCTAACTCTGCTTGTTCATCTCCCAGGGCGGTGCGACAGGCACTCAGTACCAACAATTCCACTGGCGGGTCATTCCAGCCCAATTGGCGCAGCTGGTTGAGTCGTAGCTTGGTATCCCATAACTGAATGTAGGAGTTTTCGATTTTCCCAGGTTTAAATTCGCCATGCGTTGCCAGGTGGATAATTCCATAAGGCTGTTGCTGACGCTGTGCCTTGAGATTTCCTAGCGTAAATTTCTCGTTGAGGAAAGATTTCCCCGACCACAGCGTCGGAGTGATGATAGATAATTCAATCGGCACGGCTGGTAAGGAATTCAGTTCGGTAAACTTTGACGCGCCCATTGCCAAAACTTGAGTGTTTTTGATATTCACGTAGCGGGTATCGGTGAGGCTGAGACTGGGCATCATGCCGATGCTGTAGTTTTCCACCAGGAACTGTTGACCATTGTGGAGGGCAGCCATTGGCAGCGATCGCAAACCTGTATCCATCAGAAATACTAGGTTTTGGATACCTCTAGCTTGTAAATCGGCTTCTAAAGGTGCCACCATCCACTGATAAAGTTCCTGAGATGGTACCAGGTAGCCATTGGGTTTTTTAAGGTTAGTAACTTCGCTGCGGAATTGTTTAGCGACTGTCAGAATTTCCTCGCGCGTTGTCCCCTGCACCCGTTTGCGAATTGGTTGACCCTTGGCAGTGATGACAACTAATTCGAGTTGGTCGTTGTCTTGGGCGGGGGGACTGGTAGCGGGAGTAGCGGCGGATTGCGGGGATGCTTGGCTGAGGGCAAAGCCTTGGGGATTAAACTGCCAAAGGATGTCTGATTCTGGCGATGTTGCAGGTAATAGAGTCTTATCGGTAGCTGAAGCAGGTGCCGCCGTGGCAGGAACAAAAGTGATGTAGATAAGTGCCGGTTTTATCCCAGTCGATTTTTCAATGTTTTGAAGAATATCGCGGGCTTCGGTGAGGGTTCTAATCGGAGTATCCGCACTTCCACTAAAATATTGCTCAAACTGGCGCGTGAACGGTTCGTCTAGGTCAGCGAACAAGGTGTCAACTTCCGCGAGAGCCGAACTGGCAGACACCGACAATTGGGGCGTTAGCGTTTCCTGTGGAGGCTTGATTTCCTCTGGCAGGGGACTCGGTGAAGACGGTGTATCAGGTTGATCGGCTTGATCGGCAGTAATGAGCTGAATCTTGCCCTGAGTATAGCTGCCGGGGAAAGATCCTGAAGCAATTGTATTGCCTGACCCAGTTGTCAAGACTCCGGCTGTGCCGTTATTACTAGCGTTGCTGACAACGAAGGGAACGTTTTTGGAACCGCCTCCGTGGCGCAGGATGATGGAACCTTCACTAGCACCCCCAGCGGCGGAAATACTTGCTTTTTGCCCATTTTGGTCAGTGAAGGTGCCCGTAGCTCGAAACAGACTTTCGGTGGTAATGTCAACGATGCCCCCTTTGCCTCCCGTTCCGCCTTGGGCATTAATGAAGCTAACTTGAATGTCGTTTTCGGGGTCAAGGGTGACATTACCAGCATCTCCGAAGCTAGCGCTGGAATTAATTCCCAGCGTTGTAATGCTGTCAATGGCAGATACAAAGATATTCCCGCCTTTCGTGGTGCCTGAGGCAGTTAAATTTCCGGTTTTTATCGCGGCTGTTTGGCTGATGAGGGTAATATTTCCGCCAACCCCATTATCAGAATGAGAGTCGATGTTAGCAGTGGCAAGGTTGTTTTTAGCAGTCAGAGCGATCGCGCCCCCATTTCCCGTCGTCTTGCTAGTATTGAGCGAACCTGTACTGATACTATTGTTCGCTGTTATTTTAATCCCGGTAGCCGTAATATCTTTTGCGATGACATTGTTGCCGCTATTTACTGTCAGATTATCTAGAAAATAACCATTTCCTCCCACTGCATCCTGGAAAGTGACATCACTGCTGACACTGATAGTTAGGTCGGTAGCATTGCCGCTATTAGCGAGGATACCGCCAAAGGTAATCGAGTCAGCGCTACTGCTGAGTTCTATCGGGTTTTGACCGACGAGGTAAACATCGCCGCCATAGTTTTGAATTCCACTGGTGGTGACATTCCCGCCGATGACGCTACTCCCCTGTATTGTCACGCTGGCTGCATTGACGCTGCCATCCAAGCTAGTGAAGCCACTGGTGTTAGCAGTTAAGGCTCCGATGGAAGTGCTGTTGCCCACTGTATCAGCGATTTTAAGGTTGCCGGTACCGGCAGTTAAGGTGAGGTTTTGACCGCCTGCGCCCGTTCCATTCGTCTTCCCACCGAGAGCAATATCACCACCCCCTTGAGCGCCGGTACTGAGGGTGATGTCTTTACCCAGAAGCGTATCGCTGTTGATAGTAATGTTTTGATCGGCGGTAGTGATATCTGCGTTGAGGGTAGTTAATCCAGCATCAAGGGTGATGGAGGCGTCCCCCGTGCCTGTCATGGCTCCATTCACCGCCACTGAGCCAGAGGGTGCTTGAACGGTGAGAGGATCTTTGAAGGTGACACCTGCACTGTCGATTGCAATGGCACCACTGCCGTCAAGGCGTCCAATTGTAATAGAGCTAAAGCCATCTTGCAATTGTCCCAACTTTGCGGCGGTCAGATTCAAACTATCGGTTACAGGAGTCGCATTCCCAACCTGAATATTTTTCGATGCTGTTGCGGGTGCCAGTCCAATTTGGTATCCCGCACCGCTGACTGCCCCATTAAAGTTAATCTCGTCTGCGGTTAGGGTTGCATTGTTACTCAGCGTCACAGGGGTATTGAAACTGAGGGTGCTGCCGCTGGTTGTGGTAACGTTGCCGTTCAGGGTGAGATTGGAGGCACTATTGACGCTCAAATTTCCAATAGGTGTAATATTGCCGACAGCGTTCCCAAATGTAATGTTACCCGTGTCTGCATTCAGCGTCAGATTTTGATCGCCTGCACCCGTGCCATTGACCGTTCCGGTGATTTCGATGTTACCGTCCCCATAACCAGAACCATAACCATAACCAGTACCACCGATTGTGGTGAAGGTGGCGTTGTTACTGAGCAAGACATCGCCAGTAAGGGTGATAGCAGATCCGGAACCATAAGCACCGCCAGAGGAATTGAGATCGCCTCCAATTGCGATTTTGCCACCTGCACTCGTTATCAGGTCAATATTTCCACCATTAAAAAAAGTAGAACTGGCGTTGAGGAAGCCTGTAGTAATGTTGCCAGTAGCATCAATGTTGATATTCCCGCCTTGGGTGGTAATGGTAGTAGCGCTACTGTTGAAAGTGTTGCTCAGGCTACTGAAGTCACCGCCGTCAGTGTCAATCAGACCATTAATTGTTACATTGTTTGCTCTAGTTCCCGCACCCCCTTGACCTCGAAGCACGACATTTAGGGCGTAGCCATTACCGCCGATAGAGCCATTGAGGATAATGTCATTGGCTGCCTCAAGAGTAAGAGTGACAGGACCACCAAAAAAATACCCACCGCCAATCGCTGCATCAGCATTCTGCGTAATATTGCCTACCTGGGTGCCAGAAGGATTATTCGTGGAGATGATTACGCTACTGCCAAAGTTGAGGGCGTTGTTGATTGCGCCATTACTAATCGTAGAATTGTCGGCATTCGCCGTGAAATTTGGTGAAAAGCTGTCCAAGCTACCGCTATAACCGCCGCCATTGATGATAGTGATATTCGAGGGATCGAGCAGCCAAGTGCCGGGAAGACCTTTGGGGGCGCTGGCATCCGCTGCTTTGGTGACATCCAGGTAAACTTTCCCGGAAGTTTCGATAAATCCGCCGTTACCACCTTGTGCGCCGCCACGGGCGCTAATGGTGCCATAGGTACGAGTGGCTTGATCTGACCAGACAATGACTTTACCGCCATTGCCATTAGTAATGGCATCGGCATTGAGTGTCACATCTGCGCCGACAAAGGTGAAAGCAGCATTGGGTACGCTACCTTTGCCCAGATAATCTCCGCCAATCAATACTTGACCGCCGCCTGCATCTCCGGAGGCATTCACGCTGGCGTTCCCGACTAAACCAACTTGATTACCCAATACAGCGACTGCGCCGCCAATACCGGCTTGAGTGTTGGCGGTATCCAGCTTCCCGGAGACAATTGCAGTTCCCGGTTCTGTGGGAATGGTAATACCCGATCCGCTTAGCACCACTTGTCCGGCACTGTTGACGGTCATTTTGGTGGCATTGGCGACACCTCCACCGGAGAGTAATTGCGGCAGTGAGGGAGGATTTGATAACTGGGCATTAAAGCTGGAAGGTAAGACGGATGGCTGAATTTCTAAACTCAGCACGTTTCCCGCTTGCGAAATCTGTACCGTCTTCTTGCCCGGTACGGCGGCTACGGTGATATTACCTGCTGGTGCTTTGAGTTCTCCGGTGTTGACGATAGTTCCGCCGATAAGAGTGAGATTTTTTCCCTCTCCCACCGTTAAATTCCCAGCGTTGATAATGCTACCCGGCTGGGATGTGGTAAAGGCAAAGAGATTGGGCGTGCCTACCAAGTTGGCGTAGTTATTAGGATCGAAGGCATTGAACCAATTGTCACCAATCCCTATTCCGGTGGCGGTGGTGGCGGTGAAGCTTCCTGGTACGTTCAAAGTGGCACCCGAACCAAACACAATGCCAGCCGGGTTCATCAAGTATAAGTTGGTGGAGTTGCTGCCGGAAACTTGGATAAGTCCGTTAATAATAGAAGGGTTGCCACTCGTGACGCGACCCAAAATATTGTGGATAGATGGGTTAGAAAGAAAGTTGGCAATTTGATTTTGTTCTAAGCCAAATTCGTTGAAGCTGTGGAAAAGATTTCCTCCATCGGCTGAAAGTTTTCCACCAGTAATATTGAATTGATTGCCAGAGGTGGTGACATTGGTGTTGGTGCCGTCAGGTGCGGTGGTAATTGATTGTGCTTGGGCAAAAGTTGGAGAAAGGCTACAGGTGAGGGCGAGAAGGCAAGAGGCGATGTTTTTAGCAATCGGTAATCGAGAATTAATAATTGAGAATTGGTAATCGAGAATTGATTGCTTTTTGCGAACTAATAGGACTTTAGAGTTGAAAGGGAAATGGCTGAGGATGTGCAGTTTTACAGAGAAGCGATCGCTTAATCCTCTCCTTTGCAGTGCCCGCGCGATCGCTTTGCAGGCGTTTTTCGCCTGTTGCTTGGTATAGGTGTGCGAGTCACTCGCCTGATGGCAACGATAGTAGTAAAGTGGCTTGTTAATATGCCGTACTTCGGCAACTTCTGACAGCTTCAGGCACAGATCGTAGTCTTCAACGTAGTCGAAGGACTCTTCGATTCCCCCTACTTGGTCGAAGAAACTGCGACGGATCAACCGGAAGTGAAAGGTCATAAAATCGAGCAAAAGCCGCTCTTTTGAGTAGGGAATGCGACAGCGCTTCCCGTAGTCGATGACTTTGCCGCTTTGGTCGATGTCGATGTAGTCAGTGTAGACAAAACCTACCTCCGGGTTCGCCTCCAGCACGGTTGCTGTCTCTTGCACTGCTGTGGGGGCAAGCAAATCGTCACTATCTACCAAACCGATGTAAGTGCCGGTAGTCTGCGCGATCGCTGCTTGCAAGGCGCTGACTCGTCCTTGATGTTCTGCTGCAACTACCCGAACTCTGCGATCGCGGGCTTCGTATTCACGGGCAATTTCTACAGTTCTATCTGTAGAACCGTCATCCCACACCAGTAGCTCAAAGTCTTGCCTAGTCTGCGCCAGAATACTTTCAATCGTGGCAGCGAGATAATGCTCCCGGTTGTATGCCGTGATAACTAAGGAAATAGGTACGAGCATGGGAAGACTCCGGAGGTGCTAACTCTCGTTGCCGAAAGTCATGCGAGTGCTAACTAAATTATTTTCTTTTCTAGAATACTCCTATGGATAGTTGCCTTGGTGAAATTCTTAATACAATTCCGCGTGGAGATTTACCTTGCATCATGCTCCGGGCGGGCGGTTGAAACCGTACAGCGACAGCAAGCACACAAACGAAACCTGCCGGGAGCAGGTTACATTTGTATCGATCGATCGCTGAAACTCTAAAAATCTACGCCACGCTTCAAGTCCACCCCTCTGTCAGCGTAATGCTTATGGCAAATCATCTCTGAATGGACGCTGGCAAGGTCAAAATACGCCGGACGATTTAGACAGCGCCCCGTGATAATCACTTCCGTGTCGCGGGGTTTGCGTAGCAGTGCGTCTACGATTGGTTGTTGATCCAGCAGTTCTAAGTCAACTGTGGGATTGAGTTCGTCCAAGATAATTGTCTTATAAAGCCCAGACGCGATCGCTGCCCTAGCAATTTCCCAACCGCGTTCAGCCTCCACATAGTCTAGTTCTTGCTGTTGTCCGCGCCAGACAATCGCATCTTGTCCGCAGCGCTGATGATCGACTAAGTTTGGGTAACTTTGTTGCAAAGCTGCGATCGCGGCATCCTCAGTATATCCAGTCCCACCTTTGAGCCACTGCATAATCAGCACTCGGTGCGACTGATCCTGACTAATCCCGCGCCCAATCGCCTGCAATGCTTTACCCAATGCGCTAGTAGACTTGCCTTTACCAGCACCCGTGTAGATTTCTATCCCCTGTAAAGGCAGAAAAACCCCGTCCCTACCTTCGGTAATCGGGTGGTGCGGCTTCATCTCAGAGTGCAAATCCGCAATTTCTAGCAGTTGTTGGGGGGCAGCCCGACCTGTAACAATTACTTCCAACTCCTGCGGTTTATGCTTGAGCGTCCGAACCACTTCCTCCACTGGCAACAAACCCAAGTCCAGTAACGGGTTCAGTTCGTCCAGAACTAGGACAGAATAGAGGTCAGATGCGATCGCGCCTTTTGCCACATCCCAACCGCGCTGCGCCTCCTGTCGGTCAAAGCGCGTTATTTCCTCCGCACCAAAAAATTCTGACCGCCCTGTGCGAACTTGGTCAATCAAGTGAGGGAAGCCCTGTTGTAAGGCTGCGATCGCCCCATCTTCATCGTAGGAGCGTCCCGGTCCTTTGAGAAACCGCAACAGCAGCACTCTCGTTGCTAAATCAGTATTAATTCCCAGCCCAATTGAGCGTAACACCACGCCCAGCGCTGCCTGGGACTTTCCCTTCCCCGCCCCATCGTAAACATGAATCTGACCGACGAGACGCTCAGAACGCACTTGAGCCGTGCGAATGCCGATCCCCATTCTACTCATAATTCTCATGAATCTTAGCTGTCACAAACTGTTAACAATAGCAGCTTAGAAGGGTAAAGTGAAAAGAATCAAGAGTAGCCGTTCCACAAAAGCTAAAGTTGAGACTAGGAATAGGTAGTAGGGGATAGGGACTCAATTATCCATCATTCAGTTGTCAGTTCTTTTTTCTCTTCTACTGAGTTATTTTTCGCGCTAAACTACCCATCCCTCTACTTAATTTATGAGTATTTCAAATATGCTTTCTTTACATAAAAGGTTTCTTGATATTCCCAAATTCGCAGGATAATAGAAGTAAAGAACAAGCTGCCATCAACAACATCAAAATTTACGTTTAAACTTAATTAAACAGGTGTCAGAGAGACAACCTTATGCTTGCAAATGTTTTCCCGCTTCAAACGATTTTATTTCAATTTTTATTGCTGTTGGTTGGAATTGCAATTGAATCATTCATTTTATACCGACAATTAAATCTTAGCCAAAGAAGAAGCATTGACTATGCCATTTCGATTAATTTATTTTCAACAATTTTGGGTTGGGTAGTTTTCTTTTACGTACATCCTTGGCTTCCCCGGTCACTGAAATCTCAGTTAATCAGTTATATCTTTTTTGATCGATTCTTTCCATTTGCTCAGTCGTCCAATATTGTAACAGAACTAATCTTAAGTGGCTTTGTTGTCTTCTTTGCCACCTTTATCGTTAAACTAAAAGGATTAGAACTTTTACAAATGTTACTGGAAACACCGTCTTATGGGGAAAGACAAAACCAAGAAAAGTTTAACCTACAAGATTTTCGACTTCTTACTTTTAATTCCAACCCTCTTTTAACTAATACTATTTTTCAGGCTAATATCTACAGTTTTGGGGGATTCGTGTTGCTTCTATTTATTCGGACTCAATTTAGTTAAACTACAAACATTTTTTGAGTTAATCATCTTTTGATAGATGAATTTAAATTTTAGTTGCGACCAATTTATCAAGTTAGGCTTAACTTAATAAAGACTTACAAAGAATATGGCATCAATTCTTGACTTTTTTATTTTCAAATACTTAATCAATACTTTTAAAGTATTATGGAAATCCCTAGCTCCTTCCCGTGCTTATTCCTGGAAAACGTTTATTTATCTCAGTTTCTTTTCTTGGGTGATGTCATTTTTTGCAACTGACTTAGTACATGATATTATCACTCATTGCGGTTGGTTATTTTTAATTATTGGAGTGAGCTGGGCTACAACAGAGAATCCAATAAAAATTTGGGGTATTCCGATTGGTCCTTGGATTACGGGTGCCTTAATCTGTATGTTTTTATTTGGCGATTGGACTGGGAGTATCCCACCGATCGCTTTAATAGTTTGGCCTACGCTTTCATCAGTGATTGCTGTGTTTCCAACCTTTTTTGATGAAAGATTTAGATTAAAAGTACCGGCGCTGCAATTTCGTCAAAGAAGTGTTATTTTGATTGGCAGCAATATGGTAATTAGCTGCTGGATTCAATTTTATTTTATTAGTCAAGATTGGTTAGAACAATATCCTACCTTGCTGTCGGATCATTTTGGGAAAACCACGATGGTATCCCAATCAGCATCTCAATCAACAAGGACTCTTAGAGGTACGGTTATTTTAGAATTTATGGAACCCTTGATCGTACAAGAATTAGAAAATAAACCTTGGTCGGAAGTGGAGCGATGGCTGCTAGAACCACAACCGCGTATAGAAGCAATTCGGGCAGAAGCCGCAAAAAAAATTCCGCTTGTGGAAGAAGATTTTTGGTGGCGTTATACCTATAATATTGGTTCGATTAACTCAGGATACAATTTACAATTACGCGCAATTTGGCAAGGTCCTCGTTCGCAAACCGAAGCATATTATGTGGAAAAAAACTGTCAAATTACTCAAGGCTATCAACCAATAGTAACTGGAGCAAGGACGACGTCTAGCCAGACAGCAGCACAAAATATTGCGGTTGCACAAGTCAATTGTCAGCCTATCAGCGAACTAAAAAGCTATGAATGATGAAGACTCTCTCTAAAACTTATCAATAGAGCTAGGAAGTGGCTGCTCGTGGAAGATAGTTGAGCGCATAAAGAATTAACTATTAGTAACAAAAGAGTTATTTTGTATTCGTGCAAAGGATAAAATATAAATCGTTGAGAGAAATCATCAATGATGATTTAGAAGGACGATGAGTTTAAGCACAGTAAAATCGAGGAAAATAAATGTGTTTCGGGCAGCGATCGAGAGTTTAAAGAGAATTTGGGCGATCGCAGTGAATGGGTTTCGGGAAGTCATCCGCGATCGCGTTCTCTATATCATCGGTTTGTTTGCGCTGTTAATGGTGGTGGCGTGGCGACTGTTGCCAGAAGTGGCAGCAACAACAGAGGATAAAATTCTTAAAGATGTTGGATTAGCAGCAATGGATGTACTGGGAACCATTGTTGCTGTATTTGTCGGGACTGGATTGATTAACAAAGAAATCGAAAAGCGCACTGTCTTAGTGTTAATTCCCAAACCGCTCAGTCGCGCCGAATTTATTATTGGCAAACATCTGGGGCTATCAGCCGTTTTAGGCGTCTCGCTCGCTGCTATGACGGCAATTTATCTTGGCATCCTCAGTTTAAGTAAGATTTCTTACCCGCTAGGTAGCATTCTGATTTCGGCGCTGTACTTGTTTTTTAAGCTATCTTTACTGACTGCTGTCGCGTTGATGTTTGGCGTCTTTACAAGTTCGCTGTTAGCGACCTTGTTTACATTTGCAGTGTATTTGATGGGACATTCCAGCCGAGATTTAGTAGAGCTGGGAAAATTAAGTCGGAATGTAGACATCGAACGGATCGTAAATGCTTTATATGTGGTACTGCCAGATTTATCTCGGCTAGACCTCAAAAATCAGGCGGTTTATGGTCTTTTGCCTTCTTCCTCGGCGCTCCTAACCGATGCTTTGTATGGTTTGGTGTATACCGTCCTCCTCTTAGCGATCGCTATCATAATTTTTTCGCGACGTGAGTTTTGAGCTGCCTCGCGATACAAACTAGCTAGAAGAAGCGCGAAAGTAAAAGAAGCAAACCCGTCCCTAATCCTTCGTCCGTTACTCCTTGTTTCCAGCTCGTACTTCGCCTCGTGATGCCACAACTGCAACAAGCTCCGTCCCCAGATGCCCTCCGCCTCTTGATCGTGATAGCTTCAAGCGCGGATGTCGGGCTGATTACAAATCCACTGCGGGAAGCGGACATTGATTTTACTTACGAAATTGCCGCTACATCTGCCGCTTGTCGAGAACAATTGCAGCAAAACACCTACGATGCAGTGTTGTCAGTCCAGGGGAGCGGGGATGCTAGCTCAATGACAGATAGGAAGGCTGGGAGGCAGGGAAAACTAGAAAATTCCCCTTCTCACCCCCTCACAGATGCCCCAAGCTCCTTAGAAGCATTGGAGTTAGTCCAACAATCCGGGCAGTTTATTCCTTTGATTGCGATCGCGCCGGAAGCTGAAATCGCCGATGCTGGCTCAGAACAGATGAAACATCTGCCAGAGATTTTGATGCGATCGCTCCACGAATTTGAACAACACCGAATCGAGCGCGATCGCATTGTCAAAATTCAGCAGCAAGCTCAGCGAGAGGCAATTATCAACCGCATTGTGCAAGCAATGCGAGAAACGCTGGTTCTGGAGGAAGTGCTGCAAACCACCGTCAATTTGCTGCACGAAGCGCTCAACCTCAGTCGGTGTCTAATTTTTCTGCCCGATCCCAATCAACAAATGCAGGCTTGCCTTGCCAGCGAATCTACCCCTCAAAGGCAGAGCCTGATTGGCGTCTATTGCGACTTCTATTCCTATTACCATTCCTCCCTTGCTCAAGGTGAGCCGCTGATATTCAACCAAATTGACGACCGCATCCCGCTCAAACTGCAAGAATTAGCCAGAGAGTATGAAGTTTGCTCCATGCTGACGATGCCGATGTTGTATCAGCAATCCTTGGTGGGGGGGATTAGCCTGCATCAATGTGTTCGCGAACGGCAATGGACAGAAGATGAAATCGCTTTGGTAAGTGCGATCGCCAATCAATGCGCGATCGCCATCCACCAAGCGCAGCTGTTCGCTCAAGTTCAACAACAAGCAACGCGGGAGCGATTGTTAAATAATATCTGTCAGAGCTTAAATTCCAGCCTCGATCCACAATATATTTTGCAGGAAATTGTGAATCTAACTGGAGAGTTCTTCGGCGTTGATCGAGTCGCTATCTTTGCCTTAGAACCAGAGGAAATAAAGATTCTCAAAGAATGGCGAGTCAGCGAACAAGTGGTTTCTCTGTTGAACCGCAAATTTCCTCTATCGAAAAACCGCGATGTATTAGATCCTGCCTCCGAGTATTCGGTTCAGCGGGTTTTCCATGCTCCCAAACTCGCAGACGTTCCTTCTTCTTCCACCCGCCAAGAGCAAATTCAACAGTTACAAATCCTGTCTATGGTAAGAGTGCCAATTTTTATTCGCGGTCAGCTTTTTGGTGGCATTTCGTTACAATCCACAACCCGTTACCGAACTTTCACCGAAGACGAAATTCACCTTCTCGAAAGAATTGCTGACCAAGTGGCGATCGCGCTTTACAATGCCCAAAGCTATGAAGCAAGCGAGCAACTTGTCAAAGAACGTACCCAACAATTAGAGCAAGAAAAACAACTCTCAGAAGCCGCGAATCGTGCCAAAAGCGAATTTATCGCTACGATGAGCCACGAACTGCGAACCCCTCTAACTAGCATTTTGGGGCTTTCTCGCCTGCTAGTCGATCAAATTGTCGGATCGATCAATGACAAACAGCAAGAATATCTTACTTTGATTACATCCGGCGGCGAACATTTATTGGAACTGATTAACGACCTTTTAGATTTATCCATGATTGATGCCGGTCGAGAAGAATTCAGCCTAGAAATCCTGTTAGTGGAGGAAGTTTGTCAGGCGTCCGTTTCCGCCGTGCGCGAACAGGCGCAAAAGAAAGGATTGCAATTAATTGTAGAGATTTCCCCAGACATCACCACCTGCGTAGGCGACCATCACCGCTTGAGGCAGATTTTAGTCAACCTGCTCTCTAATGCGGTGAAATTTACACAAGTTGGCTCAGTTACCCTAAAAGTGGAAAAAACCGCAGACACTATCTTATTTTCAGTGATTGACACCGGAATTGGCATCGCCAAAGCCAATCATGCCACCCTCTTTGAACCGTTCCTACAGATAGATAGTGGTTTAAATCGTCAATATGAAGGAACGGGTCTCGGCTTAGCTTTATCCCGCAAACTGGCATTCCTTCATGGCGGCAATATCACCGTAGATTCAGAACTGGGACAAGGCAGCTGCTTTACTTTACACTTACCGATCCAGCCACCAGACGAATTGAATAAAGCTTGAAATTCGTTACGATCTGGAGAGTGCTGAGGACTTAGGACTGAGGACTGAGGGAAGGATGAAAAACTTCTCCCCATCTCCTCTGCACCATTTGGAGAGTGCTGAGGACTGAGGACTTAGGACTGAGGACTGAGGGAAGGATGAAAAACTTCTCCCCATCTCCTGTGCACCATTTGGAGAGTGCTGAGGACTTAGGACTGAGGACTGAGGGAAGGATGAAAAACTTCTCCCCATCTCCTCTGCACCGGAAGCACCTGAAGCACCTTTGCGTCCTCTGTGATTCGATTTTAAACAAACCATGATAAAGCAGAAACTTGAGCAACTAAAAACCCTCTTTGCAGAAATGGATCGGGCATTAATTGCCTATTCTGGGGGCGTCGATAGTACCTTGGTTGCCAAGATAGCTTACGACGTTTTGGGCGATCGCGCTTTAGCCGTTACCGCCGTTTCTCCCTCCCTCCTCCCGGAAGAACTCGAAGACGCCCAAATCCAAGCAGCCGCGATTGGAATTGCCCATCAAGTGATACAGACGCACGAAATGGACAATCCTAATTACACCTCGAATCCTGTCAACCGCTGCTATTTTTGTAAAAGCGAACTTCACGACAACCTTAAACCCCTGGCACTTCAACTGGGTTATCCCTATGTTGTAGATGGCGTGAACGCCGACGATTTGGGGGATTATCGTCCGGGAATTCAAGCGGCAAAAGAGAGGGGTGCGCGATCGCCTTTAGCAGAATTAGGCATTACCAAAGCTGAAGTCCGCCAACTTTCTCAACACCTCGGACTTTCCTGGTGGGATAAACCCGCCCAACCTTGCTTGAGTTCCCGCTTCCCCTACGGCGAAGAAATCACCGTCAGCAAACTGCAACGAGTCGGACGCGCAGAAATCTATCTGCGTAAATTAGGATTAAAAAATCTCCGCGTTCGTTCCGAAGGTGATACCGCCAGAATCGAGTTACCGTCAGAACAAATTAAAGAATTTGTTCTTACCACCGATTTATCCACCCTGGTTTCCGCCTTTCAAGAATTCGGCTTTATTTACGTCACCCTCGATTTAGAAGGCTACCGCAGTGGCAAACTCAATCAGGTGTTACCGCTGGCAGTAAAAGCCTAAAATTCTGGCGTTGTACAAAGTTAAGTTGTACAAAGTTAAATAGATTCTAGGGGATGGGGACGTGTCTACCCCCTCAACGCCGATCGAGATTCCGATCCCCCATCCTCTCAAAAGTTGCGATCGCTTCTAGCAACTAAATTAGGTTTTAATACAAATCCATCAACAATAATCACTCATGCCATAAGATAGTAGTTTTCTTGCAACATGGGCACGACGCCCAAGAATGCGAACAAATGGCATGAAAGCTTCGGCTTTGTCTACATCATCTTCGATCGAGAACGAGCGATCGCTCTGACAAGCAGAATCAGCTTGGAATCGGGAAGTATTGTACGTCAAAGTCTGACTTCTCAATTTACAACTCAACCAAAAAGTAGGGGTACCTGATTGCCGTACCCTTAAAATTGAAATATACGAGGCGAAGTGCGGCGACGATACTACCCGATTATAAGCTTAGGCAAAAAGGCAATTCCTGCCAAACAACGATTCCTCATGAGTTAGCTGTGTGGCAACCAATGGAGGGCAAGGCTAGGGCAATGCATAAACTTTCAGAAATGGTATATTCGACTGTATTTTGGTTAATTTCCGGCTTACTTGTGTGGCTGGTAGTTCTGCCCGCAGCACTCATTACTTTACCCATTATCTTACTGGGAAAAGTAGTCAAACAGCTACTTTTCAAGATACCTCAACAAAATCTGACAGAGGTCGAAATCTCATTAGAAAATCACTCCGAACAGAAACCTAAAAATGCAGGAGAATTGCTTTTGACTTCGTTGCTCATGACAACGCTTGTGGGAGTGCCCGCTCTACTCGCATCAGCCATTTCTTTGCAGCCAATGAGAGTTATTAAAAGAGAAACAGAACTTACCCCAAAGCCTCCGCTACAGCCAACAACAGCACAGACAACCTCATGGATAGAGACTGAGGAAAGTGAAACTTAAACTAGAAAGGCATCAGTGACATTGCCAGACACAGAAAAAATGCTAGTCATCTTATAAATTGGAAAGTCCAGTTTGAGGTACGGAACCCGGCATTTCCTGTATGAGGATGGCACAAAAACGATCTACTCAAAATCTCTTATATTTATTAAAATTTTGTGCAGCAAATTTAAATAACTTACTCAACTATCTAACCATCACCAAGTCAATTTTCCATCTTAGTTGGTTGATTACAGAGCTTTCAGTCATTTTATAATCAGCCAAGGAAAGTATGCGCTCGCTCGAAAAAATGGGATTAAAACTTGAAAGCGTCATTCCTTGGGGACGTTCCCTGGCAGAATACATCAGGATGTTCAACTTAACGCCTGACGACCTCCAGTTAAAAATTCTAGATTGTGGCGGTGGCCCTGCCAGCTTCAATATTGAGATGACACGCCTAGGCTACAACGTCATCTCTTGCGATCCGGTGTATCAGTTTTCCAACCACGAAATTCGAGAACGTATCCAGAAAACCTATCAAAAAGTGATTGATGGACTCCAAGCCAACCTCGATAGCTACGTTTGGCAGGAGATCCAGTCACCAGAGGATTTGGGGCAAATCCGGATGTCAGCCATGCAGCAATTTTTAGAAGATTTTCCACAAGGAATTCAACAAGGACGCTATCTAACTGCTGAGTTACCTGTTTTACCCTTCAAGACTCAGCAGTTCGATTTAGCCTTATGCAGTCACTTGTTGTTCACCTATTCGGATTTCTTCTCAGAAGATTTCCACCTCGCCTCCATTGTGGAATTGTGCCGCGTTGCTGCTGCGGTACGGATTTTTCCTCTCTTAAATATTTCTGGAGAGGTGTCGCCAGTCCTTCAGCCAGTAATGGAGAAATTAAAAGCGCAAGGCTACAGTGTAGAAATCCAGCCCGTACCCTACGAATTCCAAAAAGACGGCAATCAAAGGTTGCAGATAAAGTCAGTCGTGTAAATATGTACTGCAATCTGTCGCTCCTTTGAACCTAGATGATTCAAGAAGGCGAAATCCCCGACTTCTTAAAGAAGTCGGGAATCTGAAGGGCTAGTATTTCACAATTTAAATAGGATTGCTGTATATGCCTGCTACACATCATGCAGGTTAGCGGTAATGGATAAAAGGTCATACGATAACGTGAAATGGTATAAGAAACACTTTTTTCTCTAATTACCTATTCCCAAAAACCGATGAGTCGCGCATTTAGAGAGAAATCCTCAAAAGGAGATACTATTTTTTCAAAAAAAAAGTTTCAGGGTGTTCTTATTGAAAAGAACACCCTGAATTAGGTTAATTATTTATTTAGCAGCCTTTGATATATCAAATAAAGCTGCTACACCACTATGCAAGCGAGATAATACAAAAAACTAACTCTAGCCGGTTAACTTTAGCTCAAACCTAGCTCAGCGAGGCACCGCTGCGGTCGTAGCTAGAGCGGAAGCTTGGGTGTGGTTGTCCTTGAATGTGATTCCAGTATTCAGATGATTCAACATCTAGACCCACTTCAGCAGCGGCGCGACCCAGCATAGACTGCTGACGGTTCTTGATGAGGTGATGATGACGCATCATGAGGGCGCGAGCTTGTTCTTGAGTAGACATACCAGGTTTCTCCGTACTGCTTCAGTGATGTTTGACTAACTTATTTTCTCTTACCTATTTAATATAACAGAAAATTCTGTATCTAAATTTACAAAATGCTTTTAAAAACAAAACTTTACAAAAAAATTAAGGTTAGGTGCGGCACTCATCCGATAGAGCGATTCTAAATGAGGAAAAAATCGGAATTGCTGATTCCAATTTTGCATAGGGGATAATAGCCAGACGCAGAAACTGTAAAATTTGACAAACATCCTGAAAGTTTAAACGGCTACATCCCCCAAAAGTGTGATTTAGTAGTTGCCTTGGGCAGGCTAAAAGCATCATGGATGATGTGGAGTTCGTGCGCCAATCAAAAACCAAAAGAGACAGCCGACCAGGAGATAAAAAAATGGCTACCCCCTGTCACATTCTTGTAGAAGGCAACCCGGTCATCATCTATGCTTCCCGGAATGGCAGCCCTAAAAAAGTTTTGCCTATCCTCAATCGCTTTTTAGAGAAGTTTTGGCAAGAGAGAGAAACCTGCGGAGAATACTGCGATACACCTGGGTGCTTAGTGGCTCAGATTCTGGTTCGCTTTGGCTACGAGATATGCGAAGATGATTTTTCTAACCTGCGAGTGGGAGTGAATTTTGACTCAGCGGTGGAATACATCTACTGGGTTTCTTTGGATTACAAAGTGAGTATCTGGGTTCCAGAGGTGTCCTACCGCAATAATCCCTCTTTGGGACTGCAAGGCTGTCGCCAGGATCTCGTTTTGAGTACTCTCTAAATACTGCGTGCGCGATCGCACATTTTGTTTGCATTTTATTATTTGCACTCCTCACCCCCATTCCTGACCTGGCTGCACGCCAGATAACAGCGAAAACGACTAATCTGTATACAGATGGATAAGACCCACAAACTCACAAATGTGGGCTTTCTTCAGCCGATTTTGATAAGCAGATAACTATCTAGCCGCCCAAAAGATACACATATTATGTTCGACGCACTTGCTGAACGCTTAGAATCTGCCTGGAAAAGCCTGCGGGGTCAGGACAAAATTTCCCAATCCAACATTCAAGATGCCCTGAAGGAGGTTCGTCGCGCTTTATTGGAGGCGGATGTCAATCTCCAGGTCGTCAAAGATTTTATTGCCGATGTTGAAACCAAGGCACAGGGAGCCGAGGTCGTTTCTGGGGTGCGCCCCGACCAGCAGTTCATCAAAATTGTCTACGATGAGCTAGTCCAGGTGATGGGGGAAACTAACGTCCCCCTGGCTTCAGTAGATAAGCCGCCCACGATTGTACTGATGGCTGGGTTGCAGGGAACGGGTAAAACCACAGCTACAGCAAAGCTAGCTTTGTACCTACGCAAGCAAAATCGCAGTACCTTGCTAGTCGCAACCGACATCTATCGCCCAGCCGCCATCGATCAGCTAGTGACGCTGGGACAGCAAATTGAGGTGCCAGTGTTTGAACTCGGCACCAATGCTAACCCGGTAGAGATTGCGCGGCAAGGGGTTGAGCGAGCTAAAGCAGACGGCATAGATACAGTCATTATTGATACTGCCGGACGCCTCCAGATTGACCAGGACATGATGGCGGAATTAGCCCGCATCAAACAAACCGTCCAGCCGCACGAGACGCTGCTGGTGGTCGATGCCATGACCGGGCAAGAAGCGGCAAATCTCACCCGAACTTTCCACGAACAAATCGGGATCACGGGTGCCATTTTGACGAAGCTGGATGGCGATAGTCGCGGCGGTGCAGCCCTATCAGTGCGACGGATTTCCGGTCAGCCGATTAAATTTGTCGGCGTCGGAGAAAAAGTCGAGGCGCTGCAACCGTTTTATCCAGAGCGCATGGCTTCCCGAATTCTGGGCATGGGAGACGTAATCTCCTTTGTAGAAAAAGCCCAGGAGGAAATAGACCTGGCAGATGCCGAGAAGATGCAGGAAAAAATGCTCTCGGCTAAGTTTGACTTCAGTGATTTCCTCAAGCAGATGCGGCTGCTGAAGAATATGGGTTCTCTGGGGGGAATCCTGAAGATGATTCCAGGGATGAATAAGATTTCCGACGAACAGCTGCGCCAAGGAGAAACCCAGCTAAAGCGGGCTGAGGCGATGATTAATTCCATGACGAAGGAAGAACGCCAAAACCCAGACTTATTAGCGAAGTCTCCCAGTCGTCGTCGCCGGATTGCTCGCGGTGCTGGCTATCAGGAAACGGATGTCAGCAAGCTGGTAACTGATTTCACAAAAATGAGAACCGTCATGCAGCAAATGGGTCAAGGCGGTTTCCCCGGTATGCCCGGAATGGGCGGTATGCCCGGAATGGGTGGCGGCAATCGTCCTTCCCAAGCCGGTTGGCGGGGCTACGCACAAGGAAGTCCCGGCAAGAAAAAGAAAAAGGAGAAAAAGAAGAAAGGCTTCGGCACTCTCTAGCTGGAACCGTTAATGCAATTAGCTTTTAGCTTGGAGGGGTAGAACTTGATGCCAAAAAATGGTACAATCAATGACTCTGCGTCTAAAGTCTAAAAGCTAATCGCTAAAGAGCTGATGGCTTAAAATCCAAACAGGAACATTCTTCATCAACATGATCAAACTGCGATTAAAGAGATACGGCAAAAAGCGGGAAGCTAGCTACCGGATTGTGGCAATGCAAAGCACTTCCCGCCGCGATGGGCGTCCTTTGGAAGAACTGGGCTTTTACAACCCCAGAACCGATGAAGTCAGACTAAACGAGCCAGCACTCACCAAGCGCCTCCAACAGGGAGCGCAGCCTACGCCAACGGTGCGCCGGATTCTTCAAAAAGCTAATGTCTTGGAACAAGTCAGTGCCCCAACTACCGCATGAGTCCGAGTTGGATTCCCCAGATTCAACCAGCCAGCCTGTAAGGTCATCCCACGGGAGTTCCCTACCGGATTATGCTGCTCTGGTGAAATTTTTGGTGCAGCCGTTTTTAGAATCACCAAAATTGCTGAGCGTGGACTGCGAAATGTCGCAGGGAAATACTAAAGCGTGGGTGCGGCTGGCTTTTGAAGGCGAAGACAAGGGAAGAGTTTTTGGTCGGGGAGGACGTAATATTCAGGCAATTCGGACGGTGATTGAAGCGGCTGCGAAAGCTGCCAATCAATCTGTCTACCTGGACATCTATGGGAGTTCGGCGCGATCGCTTGAAAGTACGTCAGGAAGTCCAGAAGTTGCGAAAAAAGATCCACCCCGCCGGTCTTCCCCAGTATCTGCTCCCAAATTCCGCTCCCGTTAAAACTTTAGACGGTTAGCATTGAGGAGGTGATGGATCGCCTCCGATTATGAATATCTCCTAAGTAAATCGCCTGTTATCTTTGGCAAAGGGGGCTATCAGCTTAGTATTGGCACTAACCAAAAGCTAGGGTTGATGGTTAACTTAAGCAAAAAACAGCGAGTGGCTGCAAGTCCGTTTGGTTGAACACAAGTTGATTAACTCGGCGTGAAGATGCAATCAACCAGAAAATCTAGCAATGCGGAATTTTCTGGGGTTAAATCTTGCCAACGGTACGAAAAGCCGAGTATTCGTCGAAAGCGGAAGCCTCCCGTCAGCGCCTACGCTCTCATTGAGGATCTGTAGCCAATTAAATTGGGACGCCTGAGCTGTTATGGAAAGTCATATATCGGGCGTCTTTTCGCATCAAAGGGACGGATTTTACTAATTAATTCCGTCCTCTCACCGACGAATGCTGTAAACTCGCCCATAATATTACGATGACCGAGGCATTTAAAACAATACATCTACCAAATGCTAATAGCGCGATCGCTTTAGCAGGCGATCGCGAAGAAAACCTCAAAACCCTGGCAAAAACGACTGGCGCAGTTCTAGTGTTGCGGGGTCAAGAACTGATGGTTTCTGGGACTCCTAAACAAGTAGATCGCACCAACGATCTGGTGAACGCCCTCAAACCTTTCTGGAAAGACGGGAAGCGGATCTCCAAAGTAGATATCCGCACGGCTTGCCAAGCCCTGGATACGGGACGCCAGGTGGAATGGCAAGCAATGCAAGAGGAAGTTCTAGCACGAAACCGTCGCGGCGAAGAAATTCGAGCTAAAACATTTCCTCAGTTGCAGTATATCCAAGCAGTACGCACCCACGACCTCACCTTCTGCATTGGCCCAGCAGGTACCGGCAAAACCTACCTAGCAGCCGTTCTGGCAGTTCAGGCGCTGCTTTCCGATCAGTACGAACGACTGATTCTCACCCGTCCAGCAGTGGAAGCTGGGGAAAAATTGGGCTTTTTGCCTGGGGACTTACAGCAGAAAATTGACCCGTTTCTGCGTCCCCTTTATGACGCGCTCTATGAATTTATCGATACAGATAAAATTCCTAGTTTGATGGAACGCGGGGTGATTGAAGTTGCTCCCCTGGCTTATATGCGGGGTCGAACTCTCAACAACTCCTTTGTAATTGTGGATGAAGCCCAGAACACCACCCCAGCACAGATGAAAATGGTGCTGACTCGCCTAGGGTTTCGTTCTCGCATGGTTGTCACGGGTGACATTACCCAGACCGATTTACCACTCAACCAACAATCTGGGTTAGCCGTTGCCCAAAAAATTCTCCAACGGGTTGAAGGCATTGCCTTCTGCAATCTCTCCAAAACTGATGTTGTCCGCAATCCGTTAGTTGAGCGAATTGTAGCGGCATACGAAAATGATGCGTTGTGAGGGATGAGTGAGGAGAACTCTTCGGATTTTCTAACCAGGAGAATGTCGGTTCGCAAACTATTTGAAAATTTGCTCGCAGTTCTCTACCCAAACAATCAGGGAAGAAGTTCTCGAATGCGTGCGTTGAGACTAAAGATAAAACTAGAAAATTTTGCCTTTTTCAGCAGCTGATAGAGGTAAAAAAAGTAAAAGAATGAACGATACCACAGTGCTATTTCGTCCGGTGGGTCAAAAAGAGCTAGATTTAATCGGAGAAAGCGGCTACACTGCCTTTCCACCTCGGCTTCCCTACCAACCGATATTTTATCCAGTGCTAACTGAGGCGTATGCCGTGCAGATTGCTAGAGATTGGAATACGAAAGATGAAGCTTCTGGCTATGTAGGTTATGTCACCCGCTTTTATGTCAAAACGGAATTTCTAGCACAGTATGACGTGCAGACGGTGGGTAGTTCTCAACACCAAGAGTATTGGATACCGGCGGAGGATTTAGCCGAGTTCAACCGGAATATTGTTGGGAAGATAGAAGCGATCGCTAAATTTCAACCCAAACCAGAAACCGCATCATAAAATGTTTTTTGTCTTAGCAGATACGACCTCGCTTCCCTGCGGCTGAGTGACCAACAGGGTTGCTCCCCACCCATCTTTCATCCACGGGTTCCGAAGCTAGCTGATAACGGCTATCTGAAGAAAGCCGAATTTGCTGGGAGTGGTTATCTAAGCTGGCATGAATTGTAAACATACCGAAAATCAAAACATCTCCAGCTTTGAAATCGGCGGTTAGCCAACGTCCTCCGTATTTTTTTCGCAGAGAAACTGGATTTTTTGATAACGCCCCATTCCACCACTTTTCACCAAATGCATACAATTGGGCAGTCTTTCGGTTGGAACAATAACTATCTACATCCTTGCGCCCATAATCGTTTTTAATTCTTTCCAGGCAATGAGAGTTTTCCAAAATGATTAACCCTCCCATTTCCAGAGATACATCACCTAGCGGTGTCCAAGTTGTGTAAAGGTCATGAGTTCCCCGCCCCATGTACACGATATCGCAGTGGGCATAAGTACCATGACCGGGGGCAACTGCCCTTAACCAGGTGTAATCGAAAGGTCGAACATCTCCGCCTAAAAAAACTTGATAAAATTCCATCATTCGACCGGAATAAAGCAGTTTTTTAAGCGCTTGACTTTGGGCTGCTAAATCGGGTCTAAAATGCATTTTCAATCCCGGTTTTGCCACGCATTCTAGAATCGGGTGTCCGGGTTTGAGACAATCTTCTGCGGCTAAGAGTTCGGCAATTTCCTGACGACTTTGCCAAACTTCTTGGGGATTTAGAAGTGCCCGAAGGTATAAATACCCGTCCTGTTGCATCCGCTGGCGCAGTTTTTGGGGCTGATTGAGTAAATTTGAAGAATCGCTTAAATAACCAAAAGCTTCGCTGCTGCAATCGAGTTCGTAACCTAAAGAAGTGAGGACGGTTTTCTCAGGTAAGACGATCATCACTCAGTATTTAAAGTTGCTATTCTCACATCTTATTCTCGTTATCAGGCAGCAGCCCAGGAACGAGAGGTGCGAGGCTACTGCCGCCCCAGCGCCAGCGATTAGACGAACGTTATCAAATCACATAATTGGACAACCCACTTGCTTGAAGGATTGTATTGCTATCCTGTAAGTTAGTTGCCCTGCGCTTGAATCGCCCACTCACTAGAACCATGACCCAGCAACCTACACGCATTTGTATCCTCGGTGGCGGCTTTGGCGGTCTCTACACTGCCCTGCGCTTGAGCCAGTTGCCTTGGGAAAAGTCGGAACGTCCGGAAATTGTCCTGGTGGATCGAGATGACCGCTTTTTGTTCACACCGCTGCTGTATGAACTACTCACCGGGGAACTGCAAACTTGGGAAATTGCTCCACCGTTTCAAGAGATTTTAGCGAACACGGGTGTGCGCTTCTGTCAGGGTGTTGTGGCTGGAATAGATATCCAAGAAAAACTGGTACATTTGCATGATGGCCCTGCCTTCTCCTACGATCGCTTGGTGTTAGCCCTGGGTGGAGAGACGCCGCTAGATATGGTGCCGGGGGCTGCCGAATATGCGTTTCCTTTCCGGACGATTGCTCACGCCTACCGCTTGGAAGAACGGCTGAGAATTTTGGAAGAGTCGGAAACAGATAAAATTCGCATCGCCATTGTGGGGGCGGGTTATTGTGGGGTTGAATTGGCTTGCAAGTTGGCGGATCGCCTTGGCGAACGAGGTCGCATCCGGTTAATTGAACAAGCTGATATGATTCTCCGGACATCGCCAGATTTTAACCGGGAAGCGGCGCGAAAAGCTTTGGAAGAAAGGGGCGTGTGGATCGATTTGGACACGGCAGTGGAGTCGATGTCACCGACTACGATCTCGCTAGTGTACAAAGCACAGGTAGACCCAATCCCAGTGGATTTGGTGCTATGGACGGTGGGAACGCAAATGGCAGAGGCGGTGCGATCGCTCGAACTCAAACACAATCAACGCGGTCAAATTACCACTACGCCGACTCTACAAGTGGTTGACCATCCAGAAATCTTTGCCCTTGGCGACCTTTCGGACGCTCGCGACGCTGACGGTCAGCAAATACCGGCAACTGCCCAATCTGCCTTCCAGCAATCAGATTATACTGCCTGGAATATCTGGGCATCGCTGACCGGGCGTCCTTTGCTTCCCTTCCGCTATCAGAGTTTCGGCGAAATCATGACCTTGGGGACGGATAACGCTACTTTCACCGGCATGGGAGTAAAGCTGGATGGTTCCCTCGCCTATCTCTTCCGGCGTCTGGCATATCTGTATCGGATGCCAACGCTCAACCATCAGTTGAAAGTCGGATTCAATTGGATTGCCCAACCTCTGTTGGAAATGTTCTCGAAGTAATCCGGAATGCAGGGTTATCGGCTTGGAGTCAAAGGTGGGCAATGCCCACTTATACAGTTTCACTATATTTATCTCTTAGATTCTCATGTAGGGGCGCGAGGCTTTGTCTCGTGCCCTTACGTTTAGGAAGGAATTGACGCTCCCACGGCTTTAAGGAAGTAGAGCTGTGGGAGCATCAATACTGAGATAGGATTTATGACATGATGATGAATCTAATCGCTGGTTTTGTTAGGTTTGCGATCTTGAGATGGAACGCTAAGGTAGCATGAAGCGCCCCAAAGTTATTTTTCTCGATGCCGTGGGCACCATGTTTGGTGTAAGAGGTAGTGTAGGAGAGGCGTATAGCGCGATCGCCAGTCGGTTTGGCGTCCAAGTCTCTGCTGAGGTGGTGAATCCAGCCTTTTACCAAAGCTTTAAAGCCGCACCGCCGCCAGTTTTTCCAAGCGCAGAACCCCAAGAAATCCCGGATCAGGAATTTGAGTGGTGGAAAGCGATCGCGCTTTCCACATTTGAACAAGTTGGCGTCTTGCCCAAATTTTCCAACTTTCCCAGTTTTTTTAACGAACTCTACGCCTACTTCTCCACCTCTGAACCTTGGTTTGTTTATCCCGATGTTCTTACAGCTTTGGAACAATGGAGAGAAATGGAAATTGAGCTGGGTGTATTGTCAAATTTCGATTCGCGTATCTATTCGGTTTTGCAATCGCTGAATTTAATCGAATTTTTTACTTCTGTGACCATTTCCTCGGAAATTGGTGCTGCCAAACCCGATCCAAAAATTTTTGCCGCTGCGTTGGAGAAACATAACTGCTCGCCTGAGGAAGCATGGCACATTGGCGACAGTCATAAAGAGGACTATCGAGGAGCAAAAGCAGCCGGACTCAAGGGCATTTTTTTAAAGCGCACTGAGTAGAGGGTTGGGACATGATGTAACAGTGTAGTTGTGGCAGCGAAAGGCCACGTATAGCGCGATACGGCCAGCGATGGTTTTTCTCAAGTGCTACTGCCTGTAGTTTCACCATCGTGACTCAAGAGCAACTGTGCTAATCGAGCCATGCTACTGCATCATTTCTACTTGCTTGGAGCGATCGCGTAACTCGTCAACAAGGAGTCATAGATGTCTTTTCTACCTTATGAAAATTTCACTATTACAACTAATCTAGATTCAGAAGAAGTCAAGAGAATATTGGCTGATGTCATTGAACCGCCTAAGACGTTTAGAAATTCTTGGTCTTCGGCATCAAGATCGCATAAACCCTATGAAGGTAAAATTTATGATGATAGTTTCCAAATATCTAGAATTATCCATACCCGAAATTCATTTTTACCAATTATTAAAGGCAAAATTTCCCCTCAAGTTATTGGTTGCTCAATCAATATAACGATGAAATTGCATATTTTTGTATTAATATTTATGGGCTACTGGTTGAGTATGACTGGCAGCATCGGAGTAGGATTTCTATTGGCATTGCTATCAGATAGTCGAATGGGCATAGCTGGTTTGATGCCCCTTGGGATGTTTGTATTTGGTTGTCTTTTATGCATAATTCCTTTTAAAATTGAAGCCAAAAAATCTAAGGAGTTTTTATACAAGCTGTTCAGCGCTTAGTTTACATAAAAATCACACGACAAAAGTATCTAAGAAAAATCCTTCGTTCCATTTGACTAGGAAGAAAGAGCATCGACCAACATTCAAGCAGTTTGATGGGAGCGATCGCGCTAATTTTGTAGCCAGATTAAAACTTGAGTCACTTAATTTTTTGCAGGTGTTACTTGGATGATGCAAGGCTGACTGTTGCACTGCTGGATGTAAAGCCGATCCACATAAGGTTTCTGCCACCTTAAAGGAATCTCTAGTAAATCTCGCGTACCAGTCATGCTTTGTCCTACAAACATTAAGAGTGCAATGCAGCTCAAAATGATGTGAATGGTGCGCCAGCGATTTAACCGATCTTTGTAGATATCTTCAATAATTGCTAACGAAAAAATCATCAGCATTGCCGCTGCGATGCCGATGTAGTAGTGAGACACCAACCACTCGTTGTCCCGACGATAGACGCCTTCTTGGAAGCCGAGAATAATTAAACCTGCGCCGGTTAAGGTTGCAAAAACGCCGCGCCAAAGCCGCTGTTTGGCTTTGTAGAGCAATACTAAGGAGCCAATGGTAGCCGCAAACATTAGGACGATAAAGACAACTTGAAAAGGTTTCTGGCTCCAGATTTGCTTGCTCAAAATATGCTCAAAAATTGGATAAGCAAGTCCGATAAGGGTAACTCCAACAATGGCACCAGAAAGCCATTTGCCTAATTGGACGTGTTCTTGCCCAACTACTAGCGGAATTTTACTTTTGCCTTCTAAATTTTGCAAGCGGCGTTGGCGAGTCTGCCAAGCGCGGTTGACGACAATGCCAATCAGAGGGAAGACGACTGCAATTGCGATCGCAGGATGAATTAAAGCCGCCAAATCTGCAATTTCCATAACAACCTCAGTATGCGTTGATTTTTAACTACTGAAAGGGGCAAAGCCAAAGGTAGGGTTGAATAAGCGACACCAAATCACCACCGATCCAAACTCTGCTGGATTGACACTAGCAGGAATAGCATAGCGTTGAGCACCACTTATTTTTTGCAAGCGACCGATACTTGCATAATCTTTCTCTTTAATGCCATTTGTTGGAGGTTTTTCAGAACGATACAGAATGACGAATAAATCCAGGCCATTGTCAGTTTTGAAAGCTCGATCTAACTCCAGATAGCGTTTTCAATTTTCTATCACCAAGCGCACAGTTCCTTGGGTATGATGTTCTGATCCCTGAAAAGTCCCAGATTTTGTAGGCGTCTGTGCTACCGATGTAGCAGATGAGCCAGTTAATGGTGCAGGCTAAACATTTGGCTGATTAAAATTGGTTTCTATTGTATTACCTTTTAGCTTCAATGATTACTAAGCTTATCTGGTGCTTAAACAGTCTTATTAACCCCCAGTAATTAGGTAAAACTTTAGAGCATATATAAAAGTTGTAATTACTATAAAGATAAACAACATTACGTATTGTCTAATATTTTTTTTAGTTAGTGCATAATTGAAAATTAGTATATTACTTTTAATTTAAAAAAAACCTATAATTAACTGATTATCAAACAACTTTGAATTAGGAAAGTACAGCGATGACGACTTCATACATTAAAAATAAAATCTCAAAGCGTCAAGTCCTAAAACGAATTTTCCGCCTTCGGATGGCAACGCTGCTCATGGTAGGAATTGTTGTCTTCGCAGCTGCGATCGCTACTGCGTGGTTTGCGGGTGAAGGGAAAATTAGTCAGCTGTTTGCCGAACTCAATACTTTACAAGAGAATCCACCCCTGTGGCTGCAAGCGCCCATGAAGAGTGAATACTTGCTAGTTCCTACGGTTGCTCTGCTAGTAATTGTTTTGATAGTAATGAAAATCTCTCCAAAAACCGACGCTTGGTCTCGGTTTCTTGTAGTAGGGATTTTGCTGGGGTTAACAGGTCGATATATTGTATGGCGATCGCTCTCTACTCTGAATGTTGCCGACCCTCTGAATGGTGTCTTCAGCTTGGGGTTATTTTTCATGGAAATGTTGATGTTAAGTAGTAGTACGATCCAGCTTTTTTTGATGCTAAACGTAAAGGAGCGACATCGTGAAGCTGACCAGATGGCGAAAAGTGTGATTGATGGCAGCTTTCTGCCAACTGTTGATATTTTTATTCCTACTTACAATGAAGCTGTATTTATTGTTAAACGCACAATTATTGGTTGCCAAGCTTTAGATTATCCCAATAAAACAGTTTATTTGCTAGATGATACAAAACGCCCAGAAATGCATAAATTGGCTGAGGAGTTGGGCTGCGAATATAAAACTAGACTTGATAATAGACATGCAAAAGCCGGTAATTTAAATCATGCATTCCCTCAAACAAGTGGAGAATTAATTGTTGTATTTGATGCAGACTTTATTCCGAATAAAAACTTTCTTACTCGCACTGTAGGTTTTTTTCAAGATGAAACAGTTGCCCTGGTACAGACACCCCAAAGCTTTTATAACTCCGATCCAATTGCCTACAATTTAGGATTAGAACACGTCCTAACGCCAGAAGAAGAAGTGTTTTACCGACAAATTCAACCGATTCGGGATGCAGCTGGTAGTGTTATTTGCTCTGGAACTTCTTTCATTGTTAGGCGTAGTGCTTTAGAAGCAGCGGGTGGCTTTGCCACCAACTCCTTAAGCGAAGATTACTTCACCGGCATTTGTTTATCTGCCCAAGGCTACCAATTAATTTACCTAGATGAAAAGTTAAGTGCTGGATTAGCCGCAGAAAATATTGCCGCTCATGCTACTCAGCGACTACGGTGGGCACAAGGCACTTTACAAGCGTTTTTTATTGAGGAAAATCCGTTAACGATTTCAGGACTTAGTCCTCTGCAAAGGCTGGCTCATTTAGAAGGATTATTACATTGGTTTACCAGTTTGTCGCGGGTTTATTTCCTGTTTATACCCTTGGCTTATTCGTTTTTCGGTGTTATTCCTGTTCGGGCAATGATTGGTGAATTATTATATTATTTTTTACCTTACTATGTCGTACAACTTTCAGTTTTTTCCTGGTTAAATTATCGTTCTCGATCAGCTTTGCTCACGGATATTTACACGTTGGTGCTTTGCATTCCTTTAGCACTAACTGTACTTCAAGCAATGCTGAAGCCTTTTTCTAAAGAGTTTAAGGTAACGCCTAAGGGAATATCACGCGATCGTTTTTCTTTTAACTGGAATTTAGCATGGCCTTTGATTATTTTGTTTATAGCAAGTGTTGTCAGTTTGTGGCGAAATTTAGGAATGTGCATAATAACGGGTAATTGGCAAAGGCTAGAAACTTACGGAGCAACTGAAGTGTATAAAGGTATCGGTTTGGGTTGGATTTGGAGCGGTTATAACTTGTTAATGATTGGCATTGCGTTGTTAATTTTATTAGATGTCCCTAAACCAGATATTTATGAATGGTTTGATTTACGAAGGGTAATCCGCCTGAATGTTGCTGGGCAGAAGTTTTGGGGCATTACTACAATAATTTCGGAAGCAGGTGCCCAAATTGCCTTAACCCACGGAGGCCTAGCGAATGATACCAGTGAAATGTTGCCAGTGACATTAGAAATTATGGAAGAAAAATTAGAATTGCAAGGCAAAATTATCCACACAGGATTTAGAGATGAGTATCCAACGGTGCAAGTGGCTTTTGAGAAATTAAACCTCAAACAATATCGGTGTCTGGTAGAAATGCTATTTTGCCGCCCAGGTCAATGGAAACGCCGGGAGGCTCCTGGAGAGTTTGGTTCTTTGTTGCTGATTTTAAAAATTTTACTTCGCCCACGAATTTTGTTTGATAGGGAGCCACAAGTGAGAGCGATCGCTGTCTCCAAAATTTAATGACTGTCCGCAAAAGCGATATCTACATTTCCCCAAAAGACTGTTTAGAAGGCGATCTGAGGGGCGATGGGCTCCCGATCCCTACGGCGGAGAGGAAGAAGTTCACTTGGCTAGTGTTGATTTTAGGTGCGCGATCGCAACCTTGTATGAAGATGTATTAGCGCTTAGTTGATCGCTGAGTTACCCGCCCGGTTAGCGATAAATTGATTAATCGGCTAACTCATCAAGCGCTTTCCCTTGCCAACGCTAAGATCGTTAAGCACTGTTTCGCTCTGCCCTCATGTCTGACCGTGTCAATCTTTCGGATGCTTTACTAACTGAGTCCTCAAATGGGCATCATTCCACAGGCGTAAATCAAAACAGCCAGAACGCGATTCGCATTCGTGGCGCTAGGCAGCACAATCTAAAGAATATCGATCTAGAACTACCGCGCGATCGCTTGATTGTCTTTACTGGCGTCTCTGGTTCTGGCAAGTCTTCCCTCGCCTTTGATACCATCTTTGCAGAAGGACAACGGCGCTACGTGGAGTCCCTGAGTGCCTACGCGCGGCAATTCTTAGGGCAGTTGGATAAGCCAGATGTGGATGCGATTGAGGGACTGAGTCCGGCAATTTCAATTGACCAAAAATCAACCTCTCACAACCCCCGCTCAACGGTTGGCACGGTAACTGAGATTTACGACTATTTGCGGCTGCTGTTTGGACGCGCGGGTGAGCCTCACTGCCCTCTGTGCGATCGCTCGATTGCACCTCAGACGATTGATGAAATGTGCGATCGCATCCTGGAACTGCCTGATGGCACCCGTTTTCAAATCTTAGCGCCTGTAGTGCGCGGCAAAAAGGGCACCCATCAAAAATTGCTCTCCAGCCTGGTTTCTGAAGGATTTGCTCGCGTCAGAGTTGATGGAGAGGTGTTTCAACTGTCCGATTCTATTGAATTAGATAAAAATTATACACACACGATTGAAATTGTCGTTGACCGACTGATTAAGAAACCCGGTATTCAGGAGCGTCTAACCGATTCTCTCAGCACTTGTCTGCGTCATGCCAGTGGAATTGCGGTCATTCAGTTATTAAATGATACATCGAAACCTAACGAATCCGACCAGATAAATAATTCGTACACGGAACATACCACAAAAAACGAAAGTGGGCAAGAAAATTCTACAAACGCTGAGAATTCCTATCAGGAAAGCTCCAATGAATTAGTCTTTTCAGAAAACTTTGCTTGCCCGGAACATGGGGCGGTGATGGATGAACTTTCTCCGCGATTGTTCTCCTTTAACTCCCCTTATGGTGCTTGTCCTCAGTGTCATGGATTGGGTAGCTTGCGGACATTTTCACCAGAGTTATTGGTACCTTTTCCGGAGTCGCCGGTGTATGCTGCGATCGCGCCTTGGTCAGAAAAGGATAATTCTTACTATCTCTCCCTTCTATACAATGTCGGACAAGCGTATGGCTTTGAAATTCAGACACCTTGGAATCAGCTAACAGCAGAACAGCAGCACATCATTATGTATGGTGCTGACAAATCAATCTGGAATGAAAGTCGAAATGATTTTAGACGGTATGCAGGCGTTATTGCTATCCTCCAGAAACAATACGATGAAACGAGTTCCGAACTCATTAAACAAAAAATGGAGCAATATCTCGTCGAACAGCCATGTGAAGTGTGCGCCGGGAAGCGATTGAAACCGGAAGCCTTGGCTGTGCGATTGGGACAGTATCGGATGCTCGACTTGACGAGCGTTGATATTGGGGAAAGTCGAGAACGAATTAATAATTTAAAATTGAGCGATCGCCAGTTTCAAATAGGCGATTTGGTACTTAGAGAAATTAAAGCTAGGCTGCAATTTCTCCTTGATGTTGGCTTAGATTATCTGACGCTTGACCGTCCGGCAATGACACTTTCGGGCGGAGAAGCGCAACGAATTCGCCTTGCAACCCAAATTGGTTCGGGTTTAACCGGCGTCCTCTACGTGTTAGATGAACCGAGTATCGGACTGCATCAGCGAGATAATGGACGCTTGCTGCAAACTTTAATTAAACTCCGCGATTTGGGCAATACATTAATTGTGGTCGAGCATGATGAAGAAACGATTCGTGCGGCTGACCACATTGTTGATATTGGCCCTAGTGCGGGCGTTCATGGTGGAAGAATTGTTTCTCAAGGTGACTTAGAGACATTGTTAGCAGCAGAAGATTCCCTAACAGGTGCTTATTTGTCGGGACGGCAAGTGATTGAAACACCTGCACAGAGGAGAGAGGGAAATGGGCGATCGCTAATTCTCAAAAATGCCTACCGCAACAACTTACAAAATATAGATGTCGAAATTCCACTGGGTAAACTTGTCTGCATCACCGGCGTTTCTGGTTCCGGCAAATCTACTCTAATTAACGAATTACTTTACCCAGCCTTACAACACCACCTCACCCGCAAAGTTCCCTTCCCGAAACATTTGGAAGCCATCAAGGGATTGAACGCAATTGATAAAGCAATTGTCATCGACCAATCTCCAATTGGACGTACCCCTCGTTCTAATCCAGCTACCTATACAGGTATATTTGATGCAATTCGAGATGTGTTTTCCCAAACGATAGAAGCAAAAGCGAGAGGGTATAAACCGGGGCAATTTTCTTTCAATGTTAAAGGCGGACGCTGCGAAGCTTGTGGCGGACAAGGCGTGAATGTGATCGAGATGAATTTTCTGCCAGATGTCTACGTGCAGTGCGAAGTTTGTAAAGGCGATCGCTACAACCGAGAAACTTTACAAGTCAAGTACAAAAACAAGTCTATTTCTGATGTTCTCAACATGACCGTAGAAGAAGCTTTGGAATTTTTTATAAATATCCCTAAAGCATCAACACGGTTGCAAACTTTAGTAGATGTGGGACTCGGTTATATCCGTTTAGGGCAAACTGCACCCACTCTTTCTGGTGGTGAAGCGCAACGAGTGAAGTTAGCCTCGGAACTCTCTCGTCGTGCTACCGGGAAGACGCTTTATTTAATCGATGAACCGACAACGGGTTTATCTTTTTACGATGTCCACAAGTTGCTAGATGTGTTACAGAGATTGGTAGATAAAGGCAATTCAATTTTAGTCATCGAACACAATTTAGATGTAATTCGTTGCGCCGATTGGGTTATCGATTTGGGACCGGAAGGGGGGAATAAAGGTGGAGAGTTAATTGCGATGGGAACTCCAGAAAAAGTGGCGGACAATCCGAGGTCTTATACCGGGCAATATTTGAAACAAGTGTTGCAGCAGCATCCCCCAAAATGACAACTTTTAATTTGTCAATCTACTAACCGCGATCGCGCAATACCAGTCCAGAAATCGACAGATTTTTAATACTGGCTTTTCGCCAGATGCCTGTCTGGAAAAAGGTGAATTTTCTTAAGGAAGTAACTAAAGGAATTCAGCAATGGGCTTTGATAGCTGAAAATCTAAAACTTGCGTTGGTTGTTTTTTTCCTCAACCCAAAACACATAAACAATGGTTGGGTTTCACTGTCGTTTAACCCAACCTACTCGCTAACATTTCGCTAACATTCGGTAGGGGCTTTTGATTGCCATACCCCTACAGGTGTACCGCACCCAGCCGAAAACTGCAATATTGAAAGCAAAGTAAGTCAAGTTTTTCTGCCAATTAGAAGATAAGTTGTCATCTCACCTTTGCCTTTGACATGGATAAGACCCCGTTCCTCAAAAACATATTCGTCTCGTAATAACTCATAGGTAGTGGCAGTGACTTGAATTCGACCCGCAAGACCGTGAGATTCCATCCGAGAAGCTGTATTTACCGTATCGCCCCACAAATCATAGATAAACTTTTTGATACCAATGACGCCAGCAACGACGGGTCCCGTACTAATGCCGACTCGAATCTGAAAATTTTTCGCATTTTTGAGGTTAAATAGCCCGATCGCATCTTGCATATCCAGCGCCATGTCAGCGATCGCCTGGGCATGATCGCTGCGGGGCATTGGCAAACCGCCGACAACCATATAGGCATCCCCAATTGTCTTTATTTTCTCCAAACCATGCAGTTCGGATAGGCGATCGAACGCAGAAAATATCTTGTTGAGTAATTCGACAAGTTCGGTGGGTGATGTATCGGCAGAAAGTTGGGTAAAGCCAACAATATCAGCAAACAAAACGGTAACTTCGGCAAAGCTATCGGCAATTGTGCTTTCCTGAAGTTTTAATCGCTCGGCAATCGGGGCAGGTAAGATATTGAGCAGCAGCAGTTCCGATTGTTCCTGTTGATAGCGCAGTGCTTCTTCTGCGACCTTGCGATTGGTAATATCTTGGACAGTGCCTTCGTAGTAAAGGATTCTCCCTTGAGAATTCTTTACCGTGCGGGCGGTTTCCAAAATCCAGATAGTGCTGCCGTCCTGGCGGTAAATTTGAGACTCAAACCGAGATACAGAATCATACTTTTGCATGGCAGCAATAAATTCCGTTCGTCGGTTTGGGTCAACATAAAGTTGCCGCTCAACGCTCGTCACATTGGCGATTAATTCCTCCGGGGACGAGTAGCCATAAAGGCGTGCGAGGGCAGGATTCGCACTGATGAAGCGTCCATCCGGTGTCGTTTGAAAAATGCCTTCAACTGCGTTTTCAAAGATGCTGCGATATCGTTCTTCGGCTTGCCGAAGTGCGCCTTCCACTTGCTTGCGCTCGGTAATGTCGCGGGAATTAACCACGATGCCTGCCACGAAGGGATCGGCTAGCAAATTGCTCCCAGTTGATTCTAGAAAACACCAGGAGCCGTCTTTTCGGGGAAAACGATATTCGATGGAAAAAACACTCTGAGGGTTGTTAAGCGCCTCATGGAAAGCTTCTAAAACGCGGCGACGATCCTCTGGGTGAATCATGCCCAAGGTGTGTACCCCGGTCAATTCCTCTGGTTGGTAGCCCAAAATACTCACAATCGAAGGACTTTGATAGCGGGTAATGCCATCTGCGTCATAAATGGCGATCAGATCCGAACTGTTGAGAATCAGCGAGCGAAATTTCGCTTCACTGTTAGCGAGGGCGGTTTCTGCTTGTTTGCGATCGCTCGCTTCCATTGCCAAAGCAGCCATATACGCTAAATAAGTCGCAAAGTTCTGATCCTCCAACGCCCACTGCCTTTGCGTACTCATGTGTTCCAGACAAAGCACCCCCATCGTCCGTCCACCTACCCGAATCGGGACATCCAACATCGAAGCAATGCCTAAAGGAGCTAAATAAGCCGCGGAAAACTCCTTCGTCCGAGGATCGGTATGGGCATCAGAAGCCGCGATCGCGCGTTCCTCTTCTAGTGCTTGGAAATAGCCCGGATAGTCTACTCGGTACAGCTCCATGCCCCAGCTATGCCGCTCCTGAGTGACTTCGTACAAGTCAACACAGAGCAATTTTGGATTGGGTTGGGATGTGGTAGAAGCCGGTTCCTGAGTCTCAACGATTTCTTGTTGATAAAGCCAGATACTTGCTCGTGCGACGCCCAGTGTGTTTGTGGCTGTCTCGGTAATCTCCTGCCAAGCCGCGCTCAAATCGCCCGTGTATAAAGCCTGACACGTAGCCAGTTCCATCAGCGCCCGCTGCTGTCTGCAAAGCCGAGTCTCGCTTTCTTGGAGTGCGGCTTCCGTCTGCTTGCGCTGAATGACGGAAGCCAGCTGAGCCGCAACGCCCGATACTAGCTCCACCATCTGCCGGTCTTCTTCCTGGCTGTCGAAGCTGAAGAAAACCAGAACAGCTAGCACTTGTGGCTGCTGTAGGGGCACCCCAGCGCTTTGCCCGTCCTGAATCGGCAGGGGGGACGATTCCCAAAACGTTGCCGCAATAATCGGAATGGCGAAACTTGCTTTCAATCCGCTTTCTCGTGCAATTGCGACACGATCAAAAACGGCTGGTGGCTGAATTGAAACATCATCAATCCACTCTGGCTGCTGCGATGACCAAACTCGTCCCGGCAATCCGTTCCAGGATGCAAAAGTGAGCTTCTGGCTGAAGTGTCTGAATTTCTTCAAGGCGGGGGATACTTTCTCCTTACCGCCATACCAACCCCGACTGCATTCGAGAAAGTCACCCGTTGGGTGGGGAATCCAAGCTTCCCCAAAACTCCAGCCGATTGTCTCGCAAACCTTGCCCAGCGTGACTTGCAAAGCTGAGTGAAAATCTGAGGCATCCGCGATCGCTTGCGTCGTCGTCTGCAACAAACGGATTTCTTCTTGGGCTTGTTTGCGATCGCTAATATCTCGAACCACGCCACACACGACCTCTCTGCCACCATAGGAAATCGAGTTGGCACTCACTTCCACATCCACCAGCGTTCCATCTTTACGCCGGTAGCGTCGTTCGCCTAGGTAGTGCTGTTTATCGGCTAGGATTTGGTTGATATTTAAGTCAGCGCTGTCTTGGGTGTGGGGAATGAGATCGTAAAGGGTCAGATGTAGAATTTCTTCATGGCTGTAACCGAGCAAGCGATTAAAGGCAGTATTGGCTTCCAGAATTTGAGAAGAGCGAGCATCAATCAGAACAATCCCTTCTGAAGCTTGCTCAACCACGGCGCGGTGACGTTCTTCGCTTTCAATGCGATCGCGTCCAGATTTTTCCAACGCTTCTAGCATCCCATTAATCGTCAGTGCCAAGCTGGACAATTCATCCTTTCCGGGAGTCGATACCCGCAGCGAAAGATCGCTACTCGCGCCAATTTTCCGAACTTCCCCACTCAAAGCTGCCAACCGAGACAGCACCAATCGCTCTATCAGCAGCAGCGTTACTCCACCAAATACCAGTCCTACTACTAACAGACACAAGATGAGATAGCCTAGGCGAATCTTTCCTTGCTTATAGATTTCTCTGGGGACATCCACCCGCAACAGCAAAGCCGGTTTGCCATAAATGTCTTTAATCTGGGCGTATCCAGAAATCGTGTCTTCATTGCGCGATCGCACCAGAATTGGGCGTTGTTCTGACAAAGCAGAACGCACGGCTTGAAAGTCCGCAGGCATTTGAGGATCGTTCATCCCGTACATCATCACGGGCAAACGGTTGATTCTTGCCAACTTCTCGATCGTCCGATTGTCTATATAGCGCCCGAAGATCAAAGTTCCTCGGATAGAACCTTTGCCATTTGAAGGCAAAATCGGCTGCGAACTAATCAGCATTGGCCCTTCCGGAAGCAGAATGATTCCTGACAGGATGCGATTAGAATGGGGACGCTCTAAAAGCCGGTCGTTGAGAGCCAGGTGTTGTTTGAGGGCCGGTGGAATCGGTGTTTTTTTCTGATTTTTTAGATCGAACCCAGTCCCAAAGACAATTTCACCCCTGTTATTGATAAACAGCACCAAGTTGATCTGCAAGTTGTAGAGCGATTCTGGATTTAGATTCGACTCCCGATAAGCTTGGTTTGGTTTGTTAATAAAGTTATAGGTGTCATCCCACGATGACCAATCGCGAAATCTAGAACTAAAGTCATCGCCAGTTTGGCTAAAAACATTCAGAACTGCCTTAACCATCTGACGGGTATTTTGATCCTCAGCGTGTTTGAGGCTCCGCAACAAAACGATGGAAGAGGTAGCATATAGCACCCCTACCAGACCGACGAGTGTCGCGCCAATGACCATTAGTGTCTTCGTTCGCAGTCTCATGCTTTAGTGCTGAGTCCGTCCTGTAAAGGCGGGTTGACCCGTCCGAGCTAAGTGTTGAGAGGGGAAGTCAAATTATCTCCTTTATTGTTCCTCGTAAACTCGGCATTCGATACGATTTCTGCCAAAATCTACCTCCAGACGTTTGACGAAAAGCGGGATCGCTAAATACTGCGTCAACAAGCTGTGTTCGAGAAGCACCCTGGATGGCGAAAACCCCGAAACCCAACAGGAGGAAGGTTAGGGGTGAATGCCAACATCCTAGCTACGTTCAGAACGACAGCTACAGTCTCTAATCAATAACAACGAGAAACTACTTGACGATCCGGACGCGAGCGCTCACTCTAAGTTGTTAACTGTAGGACTTCTCCTAGAGTTTTCTCTAGACGGAATCGATGAACGCTAAAGCTAGATATACCAATAGTGTAGTAATGGCTTGAAGGCGTAAGTCCTAAACTAACAGGTGTGAGTGAGTGAGGAGTGAGTCTAATGCTAAGTTGGGAGCCGACTCCTGTCGGGATGCCTTCCTCTGGGTACCCCAATCTTTCCCAAATACAGCGAGAAAATTTTACAGCGCTCAAGGAACGGGCTTGGGTAGAAATTGATTTAGCCGCTTTAGCTCATAATGTGCGGCAGCTGAGGCGTTTTCTCTCCCCAAAAACGGCTCTGATGGCGGTGGTGAAGGCGGATGCTTATGGTCATGGTGCGATTACGGTTGCCGAGATTGCTTGCCAAGCCGGTGCAAGTTGGCTGGGTGTTGCCACGATTCCAGAGGGAATTCAACTGCGAGAAGCCGGGATTCAGGCACCGATTTTGATTTTAGGTGCCAGTAATACGTCTGAGCAAGTGCAAGCGATCGCTCACTGGGATTTGCAGCCGACGCTCTGTACGCCTCAGCAAGCTTTAGTCTTTTCAGAGACGCTGGGCACTTTAAATCGTTCTTTAGCGGTTCATGTAAAATTAGATACCGGGATGTCTCGCCTAGGCACTCCCTGGCAGGAAGCGGCGGAGTTTGTCGCCTTGGTGCAGCGGTTGCCCCAGCTCAAAATTGCCAGTATTTATTCTCATCTAGCAACGGCTGACAGTCCAGATCCCACGGGAATGAGACAGCAACAAGACAGATTTGAGGAAGCGATCGCTCTTATCAAAACTACAGGAATGACGCCTCCCCGTCTGCACCTCGCCAACTCAGCTGCCGCTTTAAGCGACCCAAGCCTACACTACGACATGGTGCGAGTGGGTTTAGCAACCTACGGTCTTTACCCCGCGCCCCATCTAAAGTCTGTCATCGACCTCAAACCCGTCATGAAAGTAAAAGCACGGGTAACGCAAGTAAAAAATATTTCAGCAGGTACGGGAGTCAGCTACGGGCATCAGTTTGTCGCTAGCCGGGATATGCGCCTCGCCGCGATCGCCATTGGCTACGCCGACGGGGTTCCCCGCAATCTCTCCAACAAAATGCAAGTTTTGCTTCGAGGTCAGCCGGTACCGCAAATCGGCGCGATTACAATGGATCAGCTAATGCTGGATGTCAGCGCCATCCCCGATTTACAAACTGGCGAAGTCGTCACTCTGCTGGGGCAAGAAGGAAACGCCGAAATTTCTGCGGATGACTGGGCGGCGACTTTAGGCACGATTTCCTGGGAAATTCTCTGCGGCTTCAAGCATCGCCTCCCTCGCGTAGCAGTCGGTCAACCCCTGGAATCAGAACAGGCTAGACCGTCTTGACGCAACTTGACAACTCGCAAGTCGTTCCTTCTAGATGCCGGGGTACGGCACTGCCGTACCCCTACCGAGAATAAGAATAGCCGAGAATAAGAATAGTGGCAGACAAAAATTCATTTCCTCTGCCAATTTTTATTCGTTAAGCTGGTCAAGATATGGTCTTGCCATTCACCTTGAATAAATAAATATTCTTTAGCATATCCTTCAACAACAAATTCTAATTTCTTCAGTAAATTAGCACTCCGGTGATTGTGGGGTAGATAATTTGCCATCACCCGGTGCATATCTAATTGTGCAAAGACATCATTTATGGCAAAGTGCAATGCTTCCGTCATATACCCTTTACCTTGTTCAAATTCTGCTAAATTATAGCCCAAATAACAAAATTGGGCAGCACCCCGCATAAACCCGTGAAAACTAACATTGCCAATAATTTCTGAGAAATTCCCATTCTTGAAAATAAATAATTTTAAAGAGCGATCGCATTCAAATTCTTTAATGTTTTTCTCAACTTGCTCTTGCCAAAACTCATGGGTTAAAAAATTATCAGGCCAAAAAGGTTGCCAGGGAGATAGATGCCCTTGATTATTCCGGTAAAATTTGACAATCTCAGGCACATCTTCTTGAGTTCCCATCCGTAATAACAATCTAGGCGTATAAATTAGCTTAAATTCCGAATTCATTCCAGTATTCTTATAAAAAAAGATATATTAATTGGAAGTGAAAAACGATTGAAAATGGATATTATTTCTGTTGAAGCTGCATCGCAGTTATGGAACTACCTGATTGGCCAAGCGTATTTTAAGATTCTACAGAACCTTCTCTGGGCAGCGACAATTCTGCTGCTCACCCGATTAGCTGTAGGTTGGGTAGGAGGTCTTACCCGCAAAGCGCTAAGTCGCACAGAGCCAACCTTACGCAAGTTCTTGATTCAGGTAGCCGAGATTTTCACGCTGGTCGTCGGGATGGTCGCCGTTCTCAACAGGTTGGGAATCGAGACGACCAGCGTTGTCGCGGTAGTGGGGGCGGCTGGTTTAGCAATCGGCTTAGCATTGCAGAATACCTTATCTCACTTTGCCGCTGGTGTGATGCTGATTAGTTTGCGCCCGTTTGAGGTAGGCGATTTTATTGAAGGGGCGGGGGCTGCCGGAGTGGTGGATGCCATCGGCATTTTCTCGACTACGCTAGTAACGCGAGACAACGTAGTAATTACAGTGCCGAACGGGCAATTATTCAGCGGGACGCTGAAAAATACCACCGTACTCGGCAAGCGACGAGTCGATTTAGACATTGATATTGGCGATCGCCCGATCGAACCGACTATCACCCTACTTTTGTCTTTAATTCAACCCCATCCCTTAGTTTTGGAAGAACCAAAAACGACCTGTCACGTTGCTTCCATCTCAGCAACCGGAACAATTTTATATCTCCGTCCTTGGTGTGCATCTGAAGCCTACGATCACGTCCGTTCCGAAGTACAACAGCTGGTGAAAGAAGCTCTGCGAGAGCCAGAATTGTCACTGTAGTCTTCTGCCTACTCCTGAAGGACGCGGGATCATTCTTGCTCCTTCATCTTCATTATTTTCCCGTGAATCGGCAGTTCAATCCGAAACTCTGTTCCTTGTCCTGGTTCAGACAGACACTTCAGTACCCCGCCATGCTTCTCAACGATAATCTGGTAGCTAATCGACAATCCGATTCCCGTGCCTTTCCCTACAGGCTTCGTCGTGAAAAATGGATCGAATATCTTTGCCCTAATCTCTTCCGGTATGCCAGGGCCATTATCCGCAATGCGAATTACTACATGAGATCGGTCAGAAGAAAGGCTGGTGCTAATGCGAATCCAAGCACTGCTAGTGGGTAGAGACACGATTAATCGTGTCTCTAGGTCAGTTGTTGTTTCACGAATGATTGACGGCTGACTATTGACCATTGACAACTCTAGAGCATCCACCGCATTACTCAAGATATTCATAAATACCTGGTTCAAGGGACCTGCGTAGCACTCAACGGGTGGAAGGACTCCGTACTCTTTAATCACTTCAATGCCGAGATTTTGGGCTGTGGGTTTAAGCCGATGCTGAAGGATTAAAAGCGTGCTATTAATCCCTTCGTGGATATCAACTCGTCTCATCTCGGCTTCATCCAATCGGGAGAAGTTTCGCAACGAAAAAACAATTTGATGGATACGGTCAGTACCCACTTTCATAGAAGCCAAAGTTTTTGGTAAATCTTCTACTAGAAAGTTCACATCAATTGTTTCTGCTTTTTTTTGAATCTCGCCATCGGGATGGGGATATTGCTTTTTGTAGAGGTTTAGCAAATCGAGGAGATCCCGAACATAGGCACTAACATAGGGCAGGTTGCCGTGAATAAAGTTGACAGGGTTGTTAATTTCATGGGCGACACCAGCAACCAATTGACCCAAACTCGACATTTTTTCGCTCTGAATCAGTTGGGCTTGAGTATTTCGTAATGTCTTGAGGGTTTGCAGCAGTCGTTGATTACTGCGGCGAAGTGCTTGCTCTACTCGCCGACTCTTACTGACAGTCCGTTCTAATTTATCCAGATTAATCCGTAACTCCATCTGGCTGACCACTTGACGCCCCAACGCCCGGAGTGCCTCCATCTGTTCGGGGGTGAGATGACGTGGAATCCGGTCAATCGCGCAGAGGGTGCCGACAGCATAGCCATCAGATGTTACCAAAGGGGTACCCGCATAAAACCGGATATTGGTGTCTGAAGTCACGAGCGGGTTGTTGGAAAACCGCCGATCTTCTAAGGCGTTGGGCACAATCAACAACTCATCTGGTTGCACCAAGGCATGGGCGCAGAATGCCACGTCTCTTGGCGTTTCCGTTGCTTCTAGACCGATTTTTGATTTGAACCACTGCCGATTAGAATCGACGAGGCTGACTAAAGCAATGGGAGTGCCACAAATATAGGCTGCCAGAGCCGTCAAATCGTCAAATGCTTCTTCAGGAGCAGTATCAAGAATCTTGTAGCGATTCAGCGCTTTGAGCCTATCTGCCTCATTGATGGGGATGGGTGGGCTACTGCTGATTTCCTCTGTCGGTTTCGATGGGGTGAGGTTGATTTGATTCAATTCAGAATCGATTGAGGCGTCTTGTCGGAGGGGCTGACGACGTAACTGGCGACGTTTTTTTCTAAAAAGACGACTGTAAATGGTTTGAATAGCGTTCAAAAGAAGGTTCCATGCTGTTGTAAATAGCCGTTTCACGCTGGTATTCTGCACGCTTAATTAGAGATTATCATAGGTCATTCATACCCTTTCTTTAATTGATTGTAAGTATATGAACGTAGGCACACGACTATGCGCTCTTACTAAAGTCACAAGTACAAAGTGAATTGGTATCAACGTGAATTGGTATCAACGTGAATTACTATCAACGCCACGAGCGGTACTGTGTTACTTGAGGTTAACACCATTTTAGGTTGAGGATTTTGGATGGGAAAAGGGAACTTAGAATCGGATTGTAAAATTTAAATAAAGTATATATATAACAACATCATCCAATTCCAACCCATTATTTTATTTATTCCATCACTAATAAATTGCAGCCAATCTCCTGAAAATCCGGATAATTTGAGAGCGAGCAACACTCAAATGGTTGCTTTAAAAAGGGAATTTTTCTAAATAATCATTCTGTAGATGTAGAATAATTTTTATTTGGAAAAAAGTATACAGTAAAATAAAAACTTCTAGTTGTACTAATCTTACTCGTACAACTAGAAGTCTTTGTAGGGTATTTCCAGGACAAGCTGCTGCGTAATTAGGCGCTGACTTGAGTGACCAATTCTAATTCTGGTGCAGGTTGTTCTTTCAATAACTGGATGTAAAGGTCGCTTAGTTGAGTCGCTACGCCATCCCAACTAAACATCTTCTCTACCCGAACTCTTGCCTTCTCACCTAGCTGCTTGCGCCATTCTGGATTGGCGAGAATGCGGTCAATCGCGGCTGCAAACGCTACGGCATCTTTCGGGGGTGCCAGTAAACCCGTTTCTTCGGGGACGACGGTGAATTGGAGTCCGCCGACATCACTAGCAACGACGGGCGTTCCAGAAGCCATTGCTTCAATTGCCACTAAACCGAAGGGTTCGTAATGACTGGGTACGACACAAACATCAGCGGCGGCGTAGTAAGCGGGCAGGGTGTCGTCACCCAAGCGTCCGGGGAAGGAGGTGATGTCTTGCAGTCCCAGTTCGCCGACAATTTTTTCAATGCGATCGCGTTCGATACCGTCACTTTGACCGGGACGAGAACCCCCGCCGATAAATAGTTTTAGGTTGCCCTGCTGGCGCATCTGGGACTTGCCAACGGCGCGAACGAGTGTTTCAATTCCCTTGCGGCGATCAAATCGACCCACATAGAAGACCACGTTGGTATCGGCGTCGATTCCCAGTTTCTCTCTTGCTGCTTCGCGGGTGACGGAACCAAACTTGCGAATATCGGTGCCGCAGGGGATGATATCGATGTTGCCTTTTGTGGAAACGAGCGATCGCATATGTTCTTTCTCTTGCGGACTGGTGGCAACAATCCGTTCCGCTGTCTCTAAAACCTTTCTTTCTACCTCTAGCCGCGTGGTAGCAATCAAGGGAATCGTCGAAACTGACTTATATTTGACGGCTCCCAAAGAGTGGTAAGTATGAATTTGTTTGATGGGTTGAACTTTCTTCAGCTCCATTCCCACCCAAGATGAGAGCCAGTAATTTGTGTGTACTATAGAATATTCAATGCCTTCTTGCTGCTGAAACTTGAGCATCTGTTCGACAAACACTGGCAGATACTCAAACAAATTGTCTCTTGGGACAAACTCTTCAGGACCAGATGTCAAGCGAATTGTTCGACAATTAGCACTATGTTGAACAATCGTGGGTTGATCGCCACTAACTTTGCGGGTAAACATATCTACTTGCCACCCCTGTTGAGCAAGTGCCTCACCCACCTGACGTACATAAACGTTTTGACCGCCAGCCTCTTCTTTACCGATTTCAATTGCTGGATCTCCGTGGACGGAAATTAGAGCAATGTGCTGGTTGTTTGTGGAAAGCATATATTTATATCGATTTTTTCACTCAACGACGTTCAGGGCGAAGCAGGGGTTGACTATTCTACTTAGTTGCCTGTTTAGCCCACCGGAACTTAAGGAATCTTTACTTGTGCTAATAGGATAAGCTTCGCCGTTGATGATGAACATCAACTACGGGAGAGAATCTACTACCTGACTATATTCAACCTTCCGGGGGACGGGTGGGTATCATTGGGTATCATGACCTCCTCCCAAAGAAATAAAATTTTAAGCCAAAGGGCATATAAATCGCCAGAGTAGCGAATGGATTCCCATTTTTCCGTCCTCCAACGGTCAGGGAAGTGAAGATTTATAGATTTAATTGTGGAACGCGAGAATATTTATAGCAATCGCCAAGGTAATTAGGACGACAAGCATAAGACATGCTCGATTGCATCTCGCAAACAATTAAACTGGTCGAGTTGTTTGCGGATGCGGCTCTTGAGCCAAGACCAGCAGTTCTCAATTTTGTTGAGGTCGGGGGAGTAAGGTGGTAAATACCAAAGTTGAGCACCAGCCGCTCGAATCAACTGCTCAATCCGCCCGCCCTTGTGAAAGGTAGCATTGTCCATAATCACCACTTGTCCAGGTTCCAGTACCGGGATTA